>NZ_JBWLUZ010000003.1:0-524098 GCF_057784325.1 Mesorhizobium sp. CNPSo 4689 | reverse complement strand
CGCGGGCCGCCGCCCAACAACTTTCGGCAGGCGGACCGGCATTCGATATCTCCAGGGTCCGTGATCCCGAAGAACGCGAGGCGGAACGCTGGCAGGCCTATGTGTCGCGACTGGGGACCCAGCCGGGCATCATCGTTGCCGAACAAAAGATGCGCGATGGCCAATTCTATATTGCCGGCCTGAGAGACCCGCTTGCCGTCGACCCGCAGTCGCTGTTGTCTGGGACGCAGGTCGATCCCGCCCGGGTTCATTCAGACTGGAAATTCTATCAGAGCCTTGAGCCGGAGTTCGTGTTGAAGCGGCTGACGGCGTCGCTGTATCCGCCGGATACAGTACGACTTTCGATCGTCAATGATCGCATCGTTGCCGAGGGCGAGGCTCCCGACACCTGGATAGATCGGGCGCGCGCAGCGGCCCGACAGCTTTCGGCAGGCGGACCGGAATTCGACATCTCCAAGGTTCGTGATGTGAGCCCCGAAGCACGCGCGGCGGAGCACTGGCAGTATTATGTGTCGCGACTTGAGGCCCAACCGGGAATCATCGTCGCCCAACAAACGGCGAGGGGCGGACATTTCTACATTTCCGGCCTGAGAGACCCGCTTGCCGCCGACCCGCAAGTTCTGCTGTCTGGAACGGAGGTTGATCCTGCCCGCGTTCATTCACAGTGGCAATTCTATCAGAGCCTTGATCCGAAGTTCGTGGTGAAGCGGCTGACGGCGTCGCTGACCCCGCCGAAATCGGTTCGGCTTTCGATCGTCCAGGGGCGCATCGTTGTCGTGGGTGAGGCTCCTGCCGCCTGGATCAACCGGGCGCGGGCCGCCGCCGAACAACTTTCGGAGGACGGAGTGGTTCTGGATGTCTCGCAGCTGAGTGAGCTGAACCTTCCAGAACTTAATCGTTTGAGAGAGGCCATCCAGGCGACCGATATTTTCTTCTATTCCGGCAAAGCTGTGCCGGGACCAGAGCAGATGCCGGCTCTCGACAGATTGGCGGATCAAATAAAGGAATTCGCCAAAAATGCCCGCAAGTCAGGCGTAACAGCGCGGTTCATGTTGACCGGCCATTCGGACGCCACGGGCCGTGAGACGGCCAACGTGTCGATCAGTGCCGCCCGCGCCGAGACAGTTCGTGCGCTTCTCAACAAGCGTGGCGTCGCTCCGGAACTGCTGCTGGTTCGGGGCGCGGGCACCTTTGAGCCGGTAGTGCCTGAAAATAGTCGAACTGGTAGCTCCACCAATCGCCGGGTTTCGGTTACGGTAAACTTGGACTAGTGCGGAGCCTAGGATATTGCAAAAAAAGATCTGCATGTTGGGCGGGTTCGCTGTCGGAAAGACGAGTCTGGTTCGCAGGTTTGTGCAAAGCATCTTTTCAGATACCTACTTGACCACGGTGGGAGTGAAAATCGACAAGAAGAGTGTCGCACTCCCGGACAAAACCGTGGATCTGATTTTGTGGGATTTGGCCGGCGAAGACGATATCGGCTCATTCCGCGTCAGCTATGTGCGGGGTGCGGCCGGGCTCGTGCTTGTCGTCGATGGAACCCGCGCCGCTACTCTTGCCGTGGCGCTCACGCTGCGCGAGCGGGCCGAGGCCGAATTCGGCGCTATGCCGTTTGTATTGCTGTTCAACAAATCCGATCTGGCCGATCGGTGGGCGATATCGGATAGTGAGATTAACGAACTCAGGCAACTTGGATGGCAAATCTATCTAACAAGTGCGCTTTCGGGTGAACATGTTGATGATGCATTTCGTCAACTTGCTTTAATGGTCACAAAATAGACCATGCATGGATTGCCAAGAGAAGTCAGAAGTTGGATTTTCAATTTCTTCTACAATGGGCACTCTGTCGCCTATCTGAAAATAGACGCCCAGCTTTGCGTAGCTGCGAAGGGCGGTAAGGTTGAACATTACGGACTCTCATCGCTTCGCATTGGCAAGCCTGTTGCCGAGCAGCTTGAATTCATGGAAGGTTTGCTGCCTTGCCCGGAGCTTCCATTTCATATTGGCATGGTCGAACTGCCCAGCGGGCGTGTCGCGGACCTTCATTTTTTTGCTGACAATGCCTGCGTGTGGCTGCTCTTTCTGGACGCCACTGCCGAACGCGACAATAGGCAACGGCTTCAACAGAAGGCTTATGAAATGACGCTCCTGCAAGAGAGGGAGCGTCAACTCAACGAGAAATTACAATCGACGAACGAGGCGTTGAGGAAGAGCCAGGAGGGATTGGCGCGTGAGTACCAGCGCGCCGAAACCCTGCTCCTCAACATTCTTCCGGCGTCGATCGCGGAGCGGTTAAAAGCGCACAAAAAAATTGCTGACAACCACGCAGAGGTGAGTGTGCTTTTTGCCGACATCGTGGGTTTTACGGAACGAGCGCGGAACGTCGGAGCCGTGACGACGCTCGCTATTTTGAATTACTTCTTCAAGGCGGCGGATCGGCTCTCTGAACGATATGGCTGCGAAAAGATCAAGACAATCGGCGATTGTGTGATGGTGGTCGCTGGCCTGCCCACCGCGCGATCCGATCATGCAAAGGCCCTCGCGCACTATGCAGTTGAGCTGCGGAAGGCGGTTAAGCGCGAACGCTTCGCAGGAGAACCGATAAGACTCAGAATTGGAATTCACTCAGGACCAATCGTCGCTGGCGTCATAGGCAAGAGGCGGTTCGCCTATGACCTGTGGGGTGAGACCGTTAATCTCGCCTCACGTATTCAAACGTCCGCGGAGCCCGATGAAATCCGTATTTCGGATGCAACGCACCAACTGCTCGGACCAAATTTTGCTTGCGACCCACTCGATGAAACGGAATTGCGTGGTGCAGGTCGTGTGCGAATGTGGCGGCTCCCGGCCTGATTTGCCGCTTGGCGGTGACGACCCTGGAGCGCATTGGTTTCGAATGTCGGCAGAGGTGCAGTCGACCCACCGAGCGACCGCCAAAAGGCGTTTTCTACCGGCAGCGGCATGCAATTGGCTATTGATAGCGAAACGTTTGCAGGAGGCTCGCAAGTGCGGCGCGAACCGCGTTTGGCGGGCAGCCGGCGAGCAAGGCGACCGTGGCTCGGCAAGGTGGATGTCGAACTCCTCGCCGACCAGGTACAGCGAGAGGAAAACGAAGGTGATGAAATTGGGTCTGAAATAGCTGCGAAATGGACGCGCCATGCACGAAGGTGAGGCGAACCTCAAGGGGATCGATTGAAGGTCGGTTCCTGACAGCGATAGACACGGCATTGACCGTCGCGTGTCGGGACCGACGCAGCGCTCGGCACGTCCGGCCAGTCGCATTCGTTGCCGAATTGGCGGACGTATCGATCGTAGGTGTTGCGGCCGGTGGTCAGAACCGCCGAGCGATGGCTTTTGATCAGGGCCTGCGTCTGTTCGCAGGTCATCGCGCGTGTGTCCGGTCGCGCATCGGCGACACTCGCGACACAAACTGCCATCCCGGCAAGAAAGGCGATCGACAGACTTTTCATGGCCAATACAACGGAACTCCCCATCGATGAATATGGACCGGTCCTAGAAAACGGCAAGATATTTCGGCCGTCCCGATCAGATACGCCGCCCGGTCTTGGCGTCGAACAGATGCGCGCAGCTGCGGTCGACCTCGATCCGCACCGTCTCGCCCTGCTTCAGCGCCAGCCGCTCGCGGAACAGGCAGGAGATCTCCTCACCGGCGCAGTCGACCTTGGCGAATATCTCCGAACCGGTCGCTTCCAGAAGCGCGACCGTGCCGGAGATGCCCTGGGCTTTCGCGCGGATATGTTCGGGACGAATGCCGTAGATGAGTTCGCCGCCTGTGGCGTGCGCCGGGTGGATGCCTTCCGGCAGCGGCAGGGTAAGTCCGCCGTTGCTGCGGAAGATGCCTTCCTCGATGCGGCCGGCAATGAAGTTCATCGACGGCGAGCCGATGAAGCCGGCGACGAACAGATTGGCCGGCCGGTCGTAGAGGTCGAGCGGCGCGCCGATCTGCTCGACGAGGCCGTCATGCAGCACGACGATCTTGTCGGCCATGGTCATGGCCTCGATCTGGTCATGCGTGACATAGATCGTGGTGGTGCCCAGCCGCTGGTGCAACGCCTTGATCTCGCCGCGCATCTGGACGCGCAGCTTGGCGTCGAGATTGCTGAGCGGTTCGTCGAATAGGAACACCTGCGGGTCACGCACGATGGCGCGGCCCATGGCGACGCGCTGGCGCTGGCCGCCGGAAAGCTGGCGCGGAAAACGGTCGAGCAGCTTCTCCAGCCCGAGAATGTTTGCCGCCCTTTTGACACGCCCGGCGGTGTCGGCCGGATCGGCTTTCTTGATCTTGAGCGCAAAGCCCATATTGTCGGCCACCGTCATATGCGGATAGAGCGCGTAGTTCTGGAACACCATGGCGATGTTGCGGTCCCGCGCCCTGAGATTGTTGACGGTGCGCTCGCCGATGGCGATCTTGCCGCCCGAGATGGTCTCCAGCCCGGCGATCATGCGCAACAGCGTCGATTTTCCACAGCCCGACGGCCCGACCAGGATGACGAACTCGCCATCGGCGATATCGACGCTGACGTCGTGGATGATCCGCGTGGCTCCGAAAGCCTTCTGCACATTGTTGATGGTTACCGATGCCATTGGATTCCTCCAGAAAGAGTGATGTCCGCTCGGGCCACGCCTTAGCCACCCTTGACGGCGCCGGCGGTCAGCCCCGCGACGATCTGCCTTTGCGCGAACATGGTCAGCACCAGCACCGGCAGCGTCACCACCAGTGCTGCGGCGGCCAGCGGTCCCCAACTCACCTGCTCGTAGGAAAGCATGTTGTAGACGGCGACCGGCAAGGTCCGCGTCTCGCGGCTGGCGAGTACCACGCCGAAGACGAAATTGTTCCACGAGAAGATCACCGACAGGATGAAGGCGACGACGATGCCCGGCTTGGCGATCGGCAGCGCGACCAGCCGGAACACCTGCCAGGAGCTGGCGCCATCGATGTTGGCCGCTTCCTCCAGCTCCATTGGCGTCGTCTCGAAATAGCCGATCATCACCCAGACGACGATCGGCACGGTCACCACCAGATGGATGATGATCTGCGGCCAAAGCGTGCCGAGGATGCCGATCCACTGGAACAGCAGGAACAGCGGGATCAGATAGGAAAGCCCCGGCGTCATGCGGGCGATCATGATGACGACGGCCGACCGTTCGGCCTTGAGCCGGGCGATGCCGTAGCCGGCCGGCACGCCGATCAGCAGCGCCAGCAGCGTCGCCGTGCCGGTCACCAGGACCGAATTCCAGAAATAGAGCAGGAAGTTGTTTTCCTCGAACACCTTTGCATAGTTCGACCAGGCGAGATGTTCAGGGATCAGGATCGGCGGATAGGCGCCGTTGTCGATCTCGAATTTCAGCGACAGTGAGATCATCCAGAGGAAGAACAGGATCGCCGGCGAGACGATGACCAGGGCCGCGAAGAACAGCCCAATCTGGTTGAGCAGTCGTGAGCTCATCTATTTGCCCTCCTGATCGATCCATTGCGAACGCTGGCGCAGCATCAACAGGATGAAGGACAGCGCCACGATGACGATGAAGAACACCACGGCCATGGCCGAGCCGTAGCCGATGTCGTAGTAGGAGAAGGCGGTGTTGTAGAGATAGATGTTGATGGTCTCCGACGCCGTGCCCGGCCCGCCCTGGGTCATGGCGTAGATAATGTCGAAGCTCTTCAGCGCATCGATGGTACGGATGATCATCGCAATCATCAGGAACGGCGCGATCATCGGCAAGGTTAGGTAGCGGAACTGCTGCCAGGCATTGGCACCGTCGATCTCCGCACTTTCGAACGGTTCGCGCGGCACCGAGGCCAGCCCGCCCAGCACGATCAGCATCACCAGCGGCGTCCACTGCCAGGTCTCGACCGCGACCAGCGAAGGGATGACGGTGTTGGCGTTGAAGATCCATTCCTGCGCCGGGATGCCGACCAGCGACAGAAGGTAGTTGAGCACGCCGAGCTGCGGATGGAACATCATCGTCCAGACCAGCGCCACGGCAACCGGCGTCGCCATCATCGGCATCACGAAGACGCCGCGCAGCAGGCCGCGCAGCGGAAACTTCGCGTCGAAGATCAGGGCGGCGACGGTGCCGAAGAACATCGGCGCGACGACCGACAGGAACGTGTAGGTCAAGGTGTGCCACAGCGATTCCCAGAAGCGCGGATCGCTCGCCAGGCGCAGATAGTTTTCCGCGCCGGCAAAGCTCCGCGACTGGCCGAGCGTCCAGCTGTTGACGCTCATCCACAGCGTGAAGGCCCAGGGAAAAACAATCACGGCGCCGACGACGACGAGTGCCGGCACGACGAAGGGCCAGTAGTTGGGAGCCAGCCGTACCGTCTGGCTCCCGTCCATGGCTTCGATCGTTACCCCGGCCTGTTCTGGGGTGGTTGCGGACATCAGCCCTGCTCGCTCCTGTCGAGAACCGGCTGGAATTGCTCGGTGGCCTTCTTCAGCTCTTCGGCCGGATCGGCGCCGGCGATCATGTTGCTCAGTGCCACGCCAAAGGTATCGCGGAACTCGGTGACCGGGATGATGACCGGCAGCGCCAGCCGGCTGACATTGCCGGAGCCGACCACGGCATCCAGCCAGCTCGCCGGCATGGTGACGCCCTCGCGCACCTTGGGATCTTCCAGCACCGACTTGCGGAACGGCACGCCAGCGCCAGCCTGCAGCAGGCGCGCGCCCATGGCCGGCGACACCGCCCACTGGCAGAACAGATAGGCGGCCTCCTTCTTCTCGCTCGCCGCCGTCACGCCGATGCCGTCGCCGAACGTGCCCGAGGCATGCGCCTTGGGGCCCTTGGGCATGACGCCATAGCCAACCTTGCCGACCACCCGCGACTTCTCGGGGTTCTCCATCGGCGGGGCAAAGCCGACGCCGTCGAACCACATGCCGATCTTGCCTTGCAGGAAGGCGGACTGGGCTTCGGCCCAGTTGAAGCCGGTGACGCCGGGAGGAGCAGCCTTGGTCATCAGCCGCTGATAGAGGCTGGCGGCCTCGATCGCCTCCGGCGAGGTGGTGCGCAGCTTGCCCTGGGCATCGAGCGGCGTCATGTCGTAGCCGAGCATCAGCGACGTCCACACCGGCGTGTTGGCGTTCTTGAGCCCGCGGGCGACGAAGCCATAGGTGTTGGTCGACGGGTCGGTCAGCGCCTCGGCGGCGGCCACCAGTTGCTCGAAGGTTTCGGGGTATTTGAGCCCTTTGGCTTCGAACAGTTCCTTGTTCCAGTAGAGGATCCAGTAATCGACCGAGAAAGGCAGCGAGCGCAGCACGCCCTGTCCGTCCTTGGCGAACACCATGCCGGCATCGGCGAAGTCGCTTTCGACCAGCGCCGGATCGGTGAGCGTGGCGTCAGCGAGATAGCCGGAGATGTCGGCCAGCCAGCCGCCCTTCTCGAACTGCCGCTTCTGCACATGGTAGCTCAGATGCACGACGTCGAAGCTCGGTCTGCCGGAGCTGAGCTCGATCACCGTCTTCTGGCGCTGCTGCTGCTCGGGCGTCGCCTCGGCATTGACCTTGATGCCGGTCAGTTCCTCGAACTCGGCGAGATACTTTATCAGCGTGTCGCTGCGCGGGCTCTTCACCAGATTGACGTCGAGCGTCGTGCCGGCAAAGCGCTTCCAGTCGACGCCGGCGGCAAAGCTCGGACGAAGGCCGGCAAGGCCGGCGGCGGCGAGAGCCGCGGTTCCTGCGAGGAGTTGCCTCCTGGTTGGGTTGAACAGATTGGACGACATTTCTTCCTCCCGGTTGCTGTCGTTGTGGGTTGCGCCGCGGTTGCGGCGCGGCTCATGCTTCCTCAGATTTGCAGCGCCAGCCGGCGTGCATTGTCGATATGCTGGCTGATCGCCTCGACCGCCTTCTGCGGATTGCGGCTTTCCATGGCTTCGATCACCGTAAGGTGCTCGCGCATGACCGGCACGACGCGGCCGTCGATGCGGAAACGCTCCTGGTGGATCAGCCGGATCTTCACCGAATTGACCAGATAGGCCTTGGCGATGATCTCGTTGTCGAGCGCGTCGATGAAAGTGTCGTGCATAGCCCAGTCGATGGTCTGCGCTTTTGCTTCCATCTCAGGCGTCGCGGCCTGTGCCAAAGCGTGGGCCAGCATCTCCTCGTGCTCACGCCTGAGCCGGGCGAGCTCGGCGTCGGCAGCATTGACCGTGAACAGCGCCACCACCTCGCGCTCCATGAACAGGCGGAACTGGAAGGCTTCGCGGATCAGGTTGATGTCGATATGCGCGATCTGCATGCCGCGCTGCGGAATGGTCGTCAGCAGCCCCTCGGCCTCGAGGCGCGGCACGATCTCGCGAATGGCGCCAAGCGGCAGCCCGGTGAAGGCGACCAGCTCGCGCTGCGACACGAACTGCCCGGGCCTGAGGTCACGCGCCAGGAGATGCCGCGTGAAGCTGGCATAGGCCTTTTCCCTGAGGGTTCCCGGTTCGCTGGTGTCGTCCATTCAGCGCATCCTTGCCGGTCAGGCCGGCTCTGTCGCAAACAGCCGGTCATAGGCGGCGGCAAGCTGCTGCCGCCCCTGCGCGGCGATCGGCTCCAGCGGTGGGCGGACCGCCAGCCAGCCGTCGTCGCCGGTCTTGCGCGCCACCATCACCTTCACCGCCGGCGTGACCGGATATTTGAGCAATTCGAGCACGAAATTTTCGACGCGGGCATCGTCGCGGCCGTCCACGGCCATGGCGCGGATTTCGCCGGTGACGAAATTGGCCATGCCGGAAATGGCGCCCTGCCCGCCCTGGCGCACGCTTCTCGCCAGATGCCGCTCGTCGCCGATCAGGATCACCAGGTCGCCATGGGCGGCAAGCAGCGCCTCGCTGTAGCTCCAGTCGCCGCCTGAGTCCTTGACCCCGGCGACCACGGCCGGAAAGGCGGCGCGCAGCCGGCCGATCAGGCCAAGCGGCAGCTGCACCATGGTGACGGAAGGGATGTTGTAGAGCAGGACATCGCGCGCCAGCGGGCCGAGCGCGGCAAAGACCGCGGCGAACCATCCGAACAGCCCGTCCTCGCCGACATTCTTGAAGTAGCTAGGCGGCGCGAGAAGGATGTTGCGGGCGCCGCGCTGCAGGGCATGACGCGCCTGTTCGGCCGCATCCTCGGCCGCGTCGACCAGTACGCCGGCGACCAGCTGGCGCGCCGGGATGCCGGCGGCGAGCATGGCCTCGATGATCGTCCGCCGCTCTTCGGTGCCCAGGGAAGCGCCCTCGCCGGTGGTGCCGAACAGCGTCGCGCTGCTGCAGCCGACGCCAAGGCAAGCCTTGGCCTGCGCGACCATGGCGGGAACCGCGATCTGCCCGGACGCATGAAAGGGCGTTGCAAGCGCAACCGAAAGACCAAAGCGCGAAGCCACCAGAATGCTCTCCAGAAATCAATCTGCAGGCAGTGATATCAGACTAACATGTCAGTTGTAAACAGGGGCGATGCGCATTTTTCGAAACGATGCGCTGCGACGCGACGCGACGGCGAGCGCATCCACGGCCTTGCAGGCAAGAGTGATGTGACGCCCTCAAGGGCCAGGCTTCACAGTGCCTGCAGCACCAATCCGGCCAGCGCCGATCCGGCCAATGTCGGCAGCATGCCGATCTTCAGCCTGAGCATGGCGACTATCGCGGCGGCGGCCAGCAGTGCGGCACGCCAGTCCAGCGAGGACAGCACCGGTAGCTCCATCCCGAGGCCGACGCTGCGCACCTGGCCAAAGACGACATGCAGTGCGAACCACAAGGCAAGGTTCATCACCACGCCGACGACGGCCGCGGTGATCGCGCCGAGCGCCGCTGACAGCGCCTTGTTCTGCCGCAACTGCTCGATGTAGGGCGCGCCGAGGAATATCCAGAAGAAGCACGGCACGAAAGTTACCCACAGCGTCAGCAGCGATCCGAGCGATCCGGCGATGAGCGGGCTCATCGCGCCGGCGTGGCGGTAGGCGGCGACGAAGCCGACGAACTGCAGCACCAGGATGAGCGGCCCGGGCGTCGTTTCGGCGAGGCCGAGACCGTCAACCATTTCGCCGGGCGCCAGCCAGCCGAAAGAGGTGACAGCCGCTTGCGCAACATAGGCGAGAACCGCGTAGGCGCCGCCGAAGGTGACGACCGCCATGACGCTGAAGAAACTACCAAGCTGCGTCCAGACGCTGGTCGAGCCAGTCAGAGCTGCGATCAGCGCCACCGGACCGAGCCAGATCGGCAGCCAGGTTGCGACGGTGCGCGGCGCGTGCCATCTCGTTGGCCTTGTATGGTCGAGCTCGCCGCGCTCGAACATCAGATCGACCACTCCCCGAATGTCAGGCGCGTTGCCCTTGCCGTGCGCCGCTCCGGAAAACGGCACCGGCGCAAAGCGATTGCCGATCCAGCCGGTCAGCCCGGCTGCCAGGATGATGAGCGGAAACGGCAGCTTGACCACATAGATGGCAAGGAAGGCGGCGGTCGCGATCGCCACCATCACCCGGTTCTTCAGTGCCCGCTTGCCGATGCGGATGACGGCCTCGACGACGACGGCCAGCACCGCCGCCTTGACGCCGAAGAACAGCGCCTCGACGACCGGCGCGTCATTGTAGAGCATGTAGAAGCTGCTCAGGCCCAGCATGACGATGGCGCCCGGCAGCACGAACAAGGTGCCGGCGACAAGGCCGCCGAGGGTCCGGTGCAGCAGCCAGCCGATATAGATGGCGAGCTGCTGTGCCTCCGGACCGGGCAGCAGCATGCAGTAGTTGAGCGCATGCAGAAAGCGCTGCTCGCCGATCCAGCGGCGCTCCTCGACCAGCTCCTTGTGCATCAGGGCGATCTGGCCGGCCGGCCCGCCGAACGAGAGCAGGCCGATCTTTGCCCACAGCCGCACCGCTTCCCTGAAGGTCGGCACGGCCAGGGGCTGCTCGGCCTCGGCCTCATTGTCCGCGCCAAGGGAGCTCATGGCGCTTTGCTCCCGCTCGGCCAGTTGTGCGTCTCTTCCGTGGCGTCGCGGCACCACCTGAAAAAAGCGTCATAGAGCAGCATGCCGGCCTCGAGCTGTTCGAGATCGTCGCGGAACATGCGTGACAGGCCGAGCGACGCGGCGAGGAACCCCGCCGCCTGCGGAACGAGCTCGAGGCGCGCTGTATCGGCGGCGCGCACGATCAGAGCGAGGCGATCGAGCGCCTCCGACCGCAATCCGAACTCTTCGATCATCGTGTCAAAGGTGCAGCGCTCGCCGCGATGGCTCCAGAACACGTCGTCGATGTCGAAGGGCACCGCCGAAAAGCGATCGGCCGCTGCCAGCACTTCGGCTGGTTCGATGAACAGGAACACCGCCGAAGGATCGACGAAGCGGCGGATCAGCCAGGGGCAGGCTATACGGTCGACCTTGGGCCGGGCGCGCGTCACCCACACCGTGCGGCCCTTGTCGTCGTGCGGGGGCAGCGCGTCTGCCTTGACGAGAGGCGCCTTGGCCGCGACCCAGGCCTCGAAGCCGCCTTCCAGCGATTCCGCGGTGATGCCTTCATGGCGCAGCCATGCGGCGACGCCTTGCGAGAGCTTTTGCCCTCTTTGACAGATGACGACGACCCGGCGCCCAGCGAAGTCGGCCGCCCAGGTCGAGACGGTCCTGAAATCGCGCCGGCACGACGCCGGCAGCAGGCGCGGATCGGCTTCAAAATCCTCATCGATACGCACGTCGACGAGATCGGGCGCGTCGGGCAGGCCGACGAGACGGGAGAGTTGCGCTACGGTGATTGCGGTTGTTGACGGCATGGCGTCCACCTCCAGGAAAAGAGAGCTTGGACGCGATCGTTGGGCTGACGCCTCACGGGGTCATCGCGATGAACCCCTTGCCACAATGCTGGAACGATCGCCGGCCTTTGTCAAGAAAGCAGCAGCTGGCGGCGGCCATGCGCGTCATTCCCGAACGCCGTCACAATAGAGTTATGCTGCAGCGATACGCAGTGCCTTCAGCCGGCGCTCGTGGGCCGGTTCTCTGACGTGTTTGATCGCCGACGTCGTGACCATGGAAGGGCTGAAGAAGGAAGGCTGCATGGCGCGCTCTAACGACGCCGGCCGCGCCTGCACGGGTCCGCGAAAAACCGGAACTCCTGCCGCAGCGCCTACTGCGCCGTCCAGCCGCCATCCATCGGCAAGGTCGTGCCGGTGATCTGCCTGGCCGCGTCCGAGCACAGGAACAGCGCCAGTGCGGCAAGTTCCTCGACGGTGACGAACTCCTTGGTCGGCTGGGCCGCGAGCAGCACGTCGTGCTTGACCTGTTCCTCGGTCATGCCGCGCGCCTTCATCGTATCGGGGATCTGCTTTTCAACCAGCGGTGTCCAGACATAGCCGGGAGCGATCGCATTGACGGTGACACCGTCCTGCGCCGCTTCCAGCGCCACCGTCTTGGTCAAGCCGGCTATGCCGTGCTTGGCCGAGACGTAGGCCGACTTGAACGGCGAGGCGACCAGCGCATGCGCGGAAGCCGTGTTGATGATGCGGCCCCATTTACGCGCCTTCATGCCGGGCAGTGCGGCCTTGATCGCATAGAAGGCCGCCAGCAAATTGATGCGGATGATGGCTTCCCACTTGTCGTCGGGAAACTCCTCGATCGGCGCCACATGCTGGATGCCGGCATTGTTGACCAGGATGTCGAGGCTCCCGAAGGCTTCCTCGGCCTCGCGCACCATGGCGCGCACCGCCGCGCCGTCCATCATGTTGGCGCCGGAATAGCGGCACTTGACGCCGAAATCCTTCTCGATGCCGGTTCGCTCCTGCTCGATTGCCGCGGCGTCGCCCAGCCCGTTGATGGTGATGTTGACGCCTTCGGCTGCGAAGGCGCGAGCGATGGCCAGGCCGATACCGCTGGTCGAGCCAGTGACGAGGGCGTTTTTCGAAGACAGCAAACCCATGGGGATCTCGCGAGAAGTGGGAGGAGGTACGATCATACTTGTGCATTGCAGCATGACAATGCCAGAGCCATATGTCGACCTTGCGGCCCGCTATGTCGCGACGATGAAGCTGGTGTGCGATTTCGACCGGCGGTTGCGTTCGGTTGAACCTGAGCCCGACCTCAGTGGGCGCGACAACTCATTTTGCAATCTCCAGCAGCGACGCTACCAGCAGCCGGCGCTCATCCTGCGAGAGCACGTCGGAATCGAACAGATTCATGCTGCGAAGCCCTTCTATGGCGAGAAAGCAGACCAGCAGCGCCTTGATATCGGGGGTCTCACCCTTCAGCCGCTCGAACAGCTGCTGCTTGAAGGTTTTTATCGGCGTCATGAAATCGGGATCCTCGGCGATTGCCGAAAAAATCCAGGACGCCGAGGGTTTCGGCTCCTCGCAATCATCGGCCGAAAGCCTGATATAGGCCGCAAGCCGGCTTTCGCCGCCGTTGTCGGTCGCGCGGGACTCCAGCGCCTGCTTGAATTCGCGCAGATAGTCCTCCACCAGGCCCTGCATCAGTTTTGCCTTGGTCGGGAAATTGTAGAGCAGGCCGCCCTTCGACACGCCGGCGCGGCTGGCGACGGCGTCAAGCGACAGGCTGCCGGGACCGGTCTCCCGCGCCACCTCGGCGGCGGCGGCGAGTATCTTGTCGCGGGAATTTGCTCTGCGGGTTTTCATCGGCGCCTCCCCTTACATTAGCCTATGTGGAATTGACAAGACCGTCCAGACGGTACAGTAAGATCGCCATCATTTGAAATCGGGACATGAGAAGAATATCTGTCCCGGGATCGACCGCCATGCCGGTCGCCGGTTGAGGGGAAACTCTTGTTCAAGCGCACAATCCAGACAATCGTCATCGCCTTGGTTTTGCTCGTGCTCGCGGTGGTATGCGGCGGCATCGTCGGCTTCAACTTCCTGCGCGACAACGGGATCAAGCAATACTTCGCCACGATGAAACCGCCGGCGGCGACCGTGTCGACAGTCGCCGTCAAGCCGACAGAGTGGACGCCGGGCATCGAGGCGATCGGCACGGTCAGTGCCGTACACGGCGTCGACCTTACCGTCGAAACCGCCGGCATCGTCAGGCAGATCCTCTTTCACGCCAATCAGAAGGTTGCGGACGGCGCGGTCCTGCTGCAGCTCGACGATGCCGTCGAGCGCGCAGATCTAGAAGCGACGAAGGCGCAAGTGGCGGTCGTCCAGACGGCGCTGACGCGCGCCATCGAACTGCAGAGGCGCGGCGTTAATCCGGAAGCTACGCTCGACACGGCGCGTGCAACCGCAGCCGCCACCGAAGCCCAAGTGGCCAAACTGCAGGCGGTGCTCGACCAGAAGCGGCTGACGGCGCCTTTCAGCGGCACGGTGGGTATCCCGAAAATCGACCTCGGCCAGTATCTCGCGCCAGGCACCGCGGTGGTGACCTTGCAGGACCTGGACACGATGCGGGTCGACTTCTCGGTTCCCGAACAGCAGCTTCCGTTGCTCAAGATCGATCAGACAGTGCGGCTGGGCATTGGCGGCGGTGAGATGCCGTTCGCTGGCAAGATCCGCGGCATCGACCCCAAGATCGATCCCGCGAGCCGACTGGTGACCATCAGAGCCGAGGTCGCCAACACCGAAGGCAAGCTGACGCCTGGCCAGTTCGTGCAGGTGCGCGTCGAATTGCCCGAGGAAAACAACGTACTGGCGCTGCCGCAGACGGCGCTGACGTCCAGCCTCTATGGCGACTTCGTCTTTGTTGTGCGTCCGGCCAAGGCTGCCGAAGCCGCTCCGGCCCCGGCAGCCAAGCCGGAAGAAAAGCCAGCTGACAAACCTGCTGCGGATGCCGCCAAGCCCGCGGCGGATGCGGTGAAACCCGCTGCCGAAGGTGCTGCGGCAAAGCCAGCCGACAAGGCGGCTGCAGACCCGGCCAAGCCTGCAACGGAAGCGCCGAAGCCGGAGCTTGTCCTTTCCCAGGTCTTCGTCAAGCCGGGCCGCCGCAACAACGGCATGGTTGAGATCCTGGAAGGCATCGCCTCCGGCGACGAGGTCGTCACCGCCGGTCAGAACCGGCTCTACAACGGCATGTCCGTTGCCGTCGACAACACCATCGACCCGACCAAATCGGCTAACAACCAGGCCGCCCAGCAATGAGCATTTCCGACATCTTCATCCGCCGCCCGGTCCTGTCGACCGTTCTGGCCTGCATGATCCTGCTCCTGGGTTTTCAGGGCATCTTCAACCTGTCGATCCGGCAATACCCAAAGGTCGATGAAACCGCGATCACGATCACGACCGCCTATCCCGGCGCCAGCGCCGACCTGATCCAGGGCTTCATCTCCGCACCGATCGCGCGCGCCGTCGCCTCGACCGAAAACATCGACTACGTCACCTCGGCAAGCCGGCCGTCTTCCAGCACCGTGACGGTGCAGATGAAACTCGGTTCCAATCCCGATGTCGCGCTGACCGAAGTGCTGTCGAAGGTACAAGGCGTGCGCGGCACCTTGCCGGATGCGTCCAAGGACCCTGTGATCGTCAAAGGCACCGGTGATCAGTTCGCGATGATGTACATCTCGATGCAGAATCCGAACATGACGAAGGAGCAGCTGACCGAATATATCGAGCGCGTCATCCGGCCCCGTATCTCGACGGTGGAAGGCGTTGCCGACGTGCAGATCTTCGGCGCCCAGGAATATTCGATGCGCGTCTGGATCGACCCGGTCAAGCTTGCCGCGCGCGGCGTCACCGCGGCGGACGTGCTGACCGCCATCAATGACTCCAACTTCCTCTCCGCGCCCGGCAATACCCAGAACGAGTATGTCGTCTCGTCGATCACCGTGCGCTCTACATTGCAGACCCCGGAGGCTTTCGCCGAGCTTCCTCTTCGCTCGAAAGACGGCAACGTGGTGCGGTTGCGCGACGTTGCGCGCGTGGAACTGGGCGCGGAGAATACCGACACCAGGGTCAGCTTCAACGGCAAGCCCGGCACCTTCCTCGCCATCTTCCCGACCCCGGCGGCGAACCCGCTGACGACGGCGGCGGCGATCCACAAGATCGTGCCGACGATCCAGGACACGCTGCCGAAAGGCATGACGATCGAGATCGTTTACGACTCCACCGAACAGATCAGCGCCTCGATCGAGGAGGTGTTCAAGACCATCGCCGAGGCGGTCGCCATCGTCATCGTCGTCATCCTGCTCTTCCTCGGTTCGTTCCGCTCGGTGCTGATGCCGATCGTCACCATTCCGCTGTCGCTGATCGGCGTCTGCTTCCTGCTGTTTTCGGTCGGCTATTCGATCAACCTCCTGTCGTTGCTGGCCATGGTGCTGGCGATCGGCCTGGTCGTCGACGACGCCATCGTGGTGGTGGAGAACATTCACCGCCACATGGAAGAAGACCACATGTCGCCGATGCAGGCGGCCTTCAACGGCATGCGGGAAATCTTTTCCGCCATCGTCGCCATGACGATCACACTGGCCGCAGTGTTCGCGCCGTTGGCTTTCACCGGCGGCCTGACCGGTGCGCTGTTTCGCGAATTCGCGGTCACCCTTGCCGGTTCGGTGGTGCTGTCGGGCATCATCGCCGTCACCATCACGCCGATGATGTCGGCGCGCCTGCTGAAGTCCGGCGCGCCCGGCCGTTTCCAGCGCGTTGTCGACGGCACCTTCGGATGGGTCGAGCGCGTCTATGAGAAGGCGGTCAAAGGCTCGCTGAATTATCGCCCGGTGACACTGATCATCGTCCTTGCGCTGGTCGGCGTCACCGGCTTCGCCTTCACAAAGACCTCGAGCGAACTGGCGCCGGAAGAAGACCAGGGCTTCCTGCTGTCGATCGTGACCGGACCGCGCTACGCGACGTCGGACTATACCGAGACCTACGTCAATCAGATCCTGGGCCTGGTCAAGGATATCCCGGAAACGCGGGCGCAGTTTTCGGCGGTCGCCTTCGGCGGCCAGACCAACGGCGCCTTCGTCGGCTTCGCATTCAAGGACTGGGCCGAACGCGCCCGCAGTTCGAAGGAGCTCCAGGCCGACATACAGGGGCGTCTCGGCAAGGTCGCCGGCGTCGAGGCCTTCGTCTTCGCGCCGCCGACGCTGCCGGGCTCCGGCGGCGGCCTGCCTATCTCAATGGTGGTGCGCTCGACCGGCGCTGCTTCAGAGGTCTACGAGGCGGCGGAGCAGATCAAGAACAAGGCGCAGGCCTCCGGCCGTTTCATCGTCGTGCAGAACTCGATGTCCTACGACGCGCCACAGGTGACGGTGACCATCGATCGCGATCGCGCCGCGGCCCTCAACCTGCCGATCGCCGACATCGGCCGCACCTTGACCTTGCTGGTCGGCGGCGCCGAAGTGGCGCAGTTCGACCGCGACTCCAACAGCTACGACATCATCCCGCAGGTGCCGCAGGAATTCCGCGACAATCCCGAGAAGCTGGCCGAGTATTTCGTGCGCAGCGCCTCGGGCGAGATGGTGCCGCTTTCTTCCGTGGTGACGATTTCGACCAATGCGTCGCCGGCGGCCATTGAACAGTTCAACCAGCTGAACTCGGCGACGATTTCCGCGCTGCCGCTGCCTAGCGTCACCACTGGTGACGGACTGAAGGCCCTGGAGGACATCGCCAAGGAGAGCCTGCCCGAAACCTTCTTCGTCGACTATTCCGGTCAGTCCAGACAGGAGAAGGAGCAGGGCAACACGATCCTGATTGCCTTTGCGGCCGCCGTGCTTGTCATCTATTTGGTGCTGGCGGCGCAGTTCGAAAGCTTCCGCGATCCACTGATCATCATGATGGCGGTGCCGCTGTCGATCTTCGGCGCCATCGTACCGCTCAATCTGGGTCTCGGAACGCTGAACATCTACACCCAGGTCGGCTTGATCACGCTGATCGGTCTGATCACCAAGCACGGCATCCTTTTGGTCGAGTTCGCCAACCAGCAGCGCGAGAAGCACCAGATGTCGCGACGCGAAGCGATCGTCGCCTCTGCCAAGGTCCGGTTGCGGCCGATCCTGATGACGACGGCGGCGATGGCGCTGGGCGTGGTGCCGCTGATCGTCTCCAGCGGTGCCGGCGCCGCAGCCCGTTACTCGATGGGCCTGGTGATCTTCACCGGCATCCTGGTCGGAACCATGTTCACGCTGTTCGTGGTGCCGATGTTCTACACCTTCATCGCCAGCAAGGACCTGCCGCATCATGCCGAGAAGCCGGATCCGAAGCTGATGCCTGTGCCGGTGGACTGACAAAGACAAGCGACAAAAAAAGAGGCCGGAAATTTCCGGCCTCTTTTTTGACTGAGTTGATTTACCGCGGAAACCGCTTACAGCGCCTTCCGGCGGGAGCCTGAAACGGTGAAAGCACGGCAGCTTGCCGAAGCTTCACAGCCGGCTCCAACCACAGCCTGCTACTTGACGATGACGATGCTTGTGTTGGCCGGGCCAAAGGCCTCGACCAGTTGGTAGAAATCGGCGGCATTGTCAGGATGCAGCCGCACGCAGCCATGCGAGGCCGGCCGGCCGAGATTCTTGATGGCATAGGTCGCATGCACCGCATAGCCGCCGCTGAAGAACACCGAATGCGGCATCGGGGCATTGTCGTACTTCTTCGAGTACCACATCTCATGCATGCGGGTCGGCTTGAACGAGCCGGTCGGCGTGACATACCCCCTGCCGCCGGTCGACACCTTCCAGGCGAAGGTCGGGCGGCCGTCGACCAGCACTTCCATGGTCTGCTGCGAAAGCGAGACACGGGCCAGGATCTGGTTGGCATGGGCGGCGCCACTGCCGAAGAGCAAGGCCGCGCCGGTAAGCACAGCAGCGGTGATGTTGATAAGCTTGGCGGAAATGGTGGTGTGCATGATGTCCCCTCTCTCTCTGCCGGTCCGGCCGGCTCCAATTCGATGGCGGACTTATCGCTGCGTCATGTTTCAGGCTGACTTCGCTTGATGCTCGCTTTTGTTTCGAATCTGTTTCCTAAGATTAACAAGTATGGTTACCCCGACCCGACCGGTTCAGGCCACTATGGGATGGCGACACTACAACCCGGCACAACCGAACTCTTACGCTTTTGCGAAACGAAGGCGCGATTTTCCTTTACAAGAAAGGGACTTAAGCCGTCTCGAAACCAATCTGCAACAAAGCGTCGCCCGCGCGGCATGATCTGGATACAGCTCGGCCGCACAGTTGACGCAACGAAAAGCAGTCGGCACCAAACGAAAATGAGCAGCAAAACGAACATCCCGTCCTGGATCCTCAGGATAAGCATCGCGGCGGTCATCGTCGGCGGCGTCGGCACAGTTGCCGGAAGCCCGATGACGACGCTTGCGGCGATGAACACGGGCGAGGTTTCGACGCTGCATGCCGCACTGTTCATCGCCACGGTCTGGATCGTCTCCAGCCTGCGCATTAACCGGCTCAAGGCCCTCTGGCGGGTCGGCCTTGGGCTGAAGTGGATGCGCGGCGCCTCCGGCTACTTGCTGCCGAGAGGACCGAAGGCCCGCGCCGCGACGGGGGGCTCCGTGGGCGGCGCGGGCACTTCGGGGGTTTCCTGAAGCGCCAACATAAGTTTGGGCTGATCTGAAGGGATGGAAAAATGAACACGAAATCTGCTGCCGCGGTACTTTCTGCCTTGCTTTATGCCCAAGCCCTGCTGGGCTTTGCCGGCCTTGCCGCGGTGCTGTTGCGGGATCGTGCCCAGACCTACGAGGTCAGCCTCGCCAGCGACATGCCATCAGGGCCTTCCGTACTCGTGGTGCGCTGAGCGATTGCATCGGACCCAGAAGATGGAAACCGGTCCGATGGTGAAACAAAGAAACAGGGCGGCCGCCCTGGCCTCAGTCGGCGCGCTGCGTCGGCGGGTCGAACCGGTAGCCGGCTCCCCTTATCGTGGTGATGGTTTCGGTGTCGAGCTTGCGGCGCAGCCGCACGATGCGCGAATCGATCGAGCGATCGAAGGCGTCGGCGTTTTCGGCAGGTGCCGCCGCAATGATGTCGTCGCGCGTCAGCACCTTGCGCGGGCTGGCCAGAAACAGCCTGAGCAGCGCCACCTGGCCCGGCGAGAGCTGGTCCTCGGTGCCCGAGCGATGCATGACCATGGCCGACCTCAGATCGACGGTCGCATTCTCCAGCACGACCAGTTCCCCCGCACCTCTGCCGCGGCGCGCCAACAGGCCGCCGATGCGCGCGGCAAGCTCGCGGACATTGAGCGGACTTTCGACGACGTCGGCGGCGCCGAGCTCGAGCGCCAGCACCTTGTCGACAAGGTCGGCCGGCCGGCAGATCAGGATGAAATCAGGCCCGCCCTCGCCGCCATGGCGCCTCAAGAGATCGCGTCCCTCGGCCTGGCTCAGGCTGTCGCCGACAACCACCACGTCGATACCCTTGGCCGAAAGCAGCGACTCCGCTTCCCAGGGCTGGCGCGCTTCCCGCACGTCGTGGCCACGCCGCTCAAGATGGTCGGCGAGATCGCTCGCAACCACTTGCGCCACGGATACGAGCGCGATGACCGATCGTGCCATGTTTTTTCCACCTCGCGACAGACATCTCAAGATGAGTGCTGGACATGATGTTTATACCCAATCTACTTTCCGCTGAAAGCGGGAGCGAGAGCATAGTGCGGGCAAGGATTGTAGTCGTCGAGGACGAGCCTGACCTGAGGGAGGCGGTCGCCGAGTATCTTGGCGCCAGCGGCTATGAGGTGGCGATGGCGGAAAGTGCCGCCGAGGCGCGGACCTTGCTGGAAACGCAATCCTTCCATCTGGCCATTCTCGACATCGCCATGCCCGGCGAGGACGGTCTGTCGTTCGGCCGCTGGCTGCGCTCCAAAACCCCGATCGGCATCATCTATGCCACCGCCGCCGGCACCGCGCTCGACCGCATCGTCGGACTGGAGCTCGGCGCCGACGACTACATCGTCAAGCCGTATGAATTGCGCGAGGTTCTGGCCAGGGTCCGCAGCGTGCTGCGCCGCGTTCCGCAGCCGACCGTGCCGCAGGCCGCCAAGGCCGAGACGGGCGCCGGGCGCCGCCTGAGCTTCGGCTCCTTCCAGGCCGATCTCGACGGCAGGCTCGTCACCGGCGCCAACGGCGCGGTCATCGATATGGCCAAGAGCGAGTTCGACGTGCTGGAGGTCTTCCTGACCCGCGCCAACCGTCTTTTGACGCGCGCCGCGATCTCCGAAGCGATCGGGTTTGTCGAAGATCCGGAATCCTCGCGCGCGGTCGATATCCGCATCATGCGGCTGCGCAAGAAGATCGAGGCCGATCCCGCCAATCCGAAGTTCCTGCGCACGGTGCGCGGCGAAGGCTATGTCTTCTCGCTGCCGAACGGCGACGGCAACTGAGCCGTACAGCCCGGTGTCGCGGATTTGAATTCTCGCTGTTTCGGAGATTGCGTTCGCCAATTTCAGGATTCAAAACCGTACGACGGCGCCGCGCGTCCTTTCGAACACGCAACGGAAGCTGTAGCATTCTGATTTTGCGCATGATGCTTCCGGAAATCGGCATCGATTTTCGGGCTTATGCGCTGAATTCCGTAGTCTATCAGATGTGGCTTTTGGATAATTGCTGATCATGATTGCCGACGCAGCAAACACGGACATGAAGGGCGACCGCCAGGGCGCTGCAATGGCGGCTGTGCGCGTCGTTCGCCGGCTGCGAGAGGCCGGCGACTGGCAGCGCGAGATGGAGACCATCCTGGAGACACTGTGCCGCGCCATGGATTGCCAGCGCGGCATCCTGTTCCGGTTGCGCGAGCTACCTGGCCAGGGCTTTGCCCAGTCGGTCTCGGCCTACTGGATCGACCCCGACTTCGGCGGCGAACTGGCATCGCCGACGGTCATCATGCAATCGGTCGTCAATTCGGATCCGCTGCTGGAGCGACTGGCCGAGGACGAGCGCCAGGGCAAGGTCTTCGCCGGCCATACGCGCGATCTGGAAGGCTTTCTCAGATCCGACTTCGAAAAGCAGAACATCAAGTCGTTCCTGTCGGTTTCCGTCTTCGCGCACGGCCATCTTTGGGGCACGCTCGCGGTCAACGACTGCGTCGACGAGCGCGACTGGACCGACGAGGAAGAGGCGACGCTGCACATCATCGCGCTCGCCATCGGCGACGCCATCGAGCGCTCGCCCTCGGACGCCCATGCCAGCGAAGTCATCCGCCGTACCATGCTGCAGGCCTCGCTCGACGCCATCATCGTCATCGACGAGACCGGCTCGATCATCGAATTCAATCCAGCCGCCGAAAAGATGTTCGGCTTCCAGCGCTCCGACATACTCGGCAAGGACCTGCTCGATACGGTGGTTCCGGCATATTATCGCAAGGGCTATGCATCGGGCGCCGACTACATGTCGGGCCGCGGCTCGCCGATGGTCGGCCAGCGGCTCGAAACGGTCACCCAGAATGCGGCCGGCGAGGTCTTTCCGATCGAATTGACAGCGACCGAGATGCGGGTCGCCGACCGCCGTCTCATCTTCGGCTCGATCCGCGACCTGCGCGACAAGCTGCGCGCCGAGGAGGAGATCGGTCGTCAGCGCGAGAAACTGCACCAGAACGAGAAGATGGCGGCGATGGGTTCGCTGCTGGCAGGTGTCTCGCATGAGCTGAACAACCCGCTTGCCGTGGTCGTCGCGCAGTCGACGCTTCTGCACGAATTCGCGACCGACCCGCAGACCAAGGTGCGCGCCGAAAAGGTCCGCGCCGCCGCGGAGCGCTGCGGCCGCATCGTCAAGAGCTTCCTGTCGATGGTGCGCCTACATCCGGCGGCACAGGCCGAGACCGATCTCAACCAGGTGATCCGCGCGGCACTCGAAGTGACCGCCTATGGCGCGCGGTCGAGCGGCATAATCATCGACACCGATTTCGCCGCCGGCCCGCTGCTGGCCATGGCCGATGCCGACCACGTGACACAGGTGGCGGCCAATTTCCTGATCAACAGCCAGCATGCTTTGGCCGGCGTCGCGGGCGACCGGCTGATCAAGGTGCGCACATTTCGCAGTGACCGCGGCAATCCCGGCTTTTCGATCGAGGACAACGGACCGGGCGTGCCGGAAGCGATCCGTTCGCGCATCTTCGAATCTTATTTCACCACCAAGCCGGTCGGCGTCGGCACCGGCATCGGCCTGTCGATCTCGAAATCGATCATCGAACGGCACAACGGCAACATCTGGTTCGAGGAAGTCCTGCCGAGGGGTGCCCGCTTCGTCGTCCAGTTGCCGGCGATCGCCGCCGGTGCAGGCGCGGCCGGCGAAAGCCCGGCGCGCTCGAGCGGCCTGCGCCATGCGCTGATCATCGACGACGAGCCCGATGTCGCCGGCTCGCTGTCCGACATTCTGGAGCTGATGGGCTTGAAGTCGAGGGTGGTGGCGGCCTGGACATCGGCAGCCGGGATCCTCGCAGGGCATATGCCGCCCGACATCGTCTTTTCCGACCTGCGCATGCCCGGCACCAGCGGCATCGCCATCTATCGCGAGCTGCTTGCCGAACGGCCTGACCTGGCGCAGCGCTTCGTGCTCGTCACCGGCGACCTGATCGGCGCCAAGGCCGAGATCGAGGCGTTGCCGGCGCCACAGCGCCCGCAAATCCTCGAGAAGCCTTTCAGCACGCTGGACGTCCGCGGCGTGCTCTCGGCCATTGCCGAGCAGGTCGCCGTGGCCGCCGGCTGACCTGTCCTTGGGGTCTGTTGAGATTCAGGTCAGGCCTGGCCGAGAGTGGTGGTTTCCGAGAACCGAAACGGAGCGTACATTTGGGTACGCGAGTATCGGAAGCGCAGGAAACCGCCATTCGCAGGCCGGCCTGAGCTGAATCTCAACAGACCCCAAAAAAAAGAGACTCCCGACCGATGTGCGGCGGGAGCCTGACTGAGCGCTGGAGGTGCGCTCTGGGAGGTCCAAGCATGACCCGAAGACTAGATACCTACTGTCGGATCATGCCTAGCAGAACTCAAAAAACATTCGGCGTGTTGCTCATTGGCGCGGCATTGGCGATCATGCGGACGGCGCGGTCTCTATGCACACCGGACTGGGCGGCAATGACGCGCAGGCAATCCGCGCTCTCGGCGCCCCAGGCCTGGCCCTTGCAGGCAAAATCGATCTCCGGCATCGGCAGCCGCGCCGTCTTGACCGTGGTCGAGGCGCCGTCGATGACGTTGGCTGGCGGATTGAACGAGGCGAAGGCCGGACCGGCCGCCGGCGTGAATGCCATGATTGCGAAGGCGCAGGCGCCCATCATCATGAACATCACCATCGGATGATCGCTGGCGCGCTGGCGCAGTGCCAACTTCGGACGCCTGTCATTGCGTTCCGGCACTTGCCTGCCGCGGTCGCTGTTGGCGTGAACCTTCGTAAACATCGCCGTTCCCTTCGTTTATTTTTGTCTTTGCTATAAAACGAACTTAACCGCGCCTGGTAACGGACGAACGACGCGCAAAGGTTGCCCGTGTAACAGGAACGAAACAAGAGAATCGGGCATATCCGGGCACAACCGGGCAAGCGCCGATGGTCTGTTTCGTTTGCGAAGCTGTTTCATGTGCATGATCAGGATGTTGCCTAGACGGTGATAGCGTTGAGCTATGCCCGGACCTGCCCGGCCAGACTATGAGCAAGATCACACTCCGGGCGGCACTCTGCCGGCGCCGGGGCTTTTTCCTCGGAAATGGGTTCATTTTTCCAGGCGCGGCGCCTGCGAATCCCCGCGCCCGGCGCATCTTCCACAACCGGCGCTAAGGCCCGGAATTTCCGGGATTTTCTCTCGTCGGGCCAGATCCAGGCCTGCACAATTCAGCCATCTTGAAATTTTGGTATTTCCACAAGCCATTGCATTTCAAAGAAAAATATGATTTTATTGAATGAGTATTCAACAAATGAAGAGCCTTTGATGAACCCGCACCTCCGTGACGTGGCGATCCCCAACAATTGGGACCGGCGGGGCCTGCCGGGTTGGAGTTACCACTCCGACGCCCTTCTCGAACTCGAGAGGGAATACGTCTTCCGCAACCACTGGCAGATCGCCGGCCATGTCTCCGACGTGCCGAATGCCGGCGACTATCTGACCATGGATGTGGTCGGCGAGCGGGCGCTGACCGTGCGCGGTAAGGACGGCGTCGTGCGCGCCTTCAACAACATGTGCCGCCACCGCGGCAGCCGCGTCGTCGCCGACAGCCAGGGCACCTGCAAGAACGCTCTGGTCTGCCCCTTCCATGGCTGGGTGTACAATCTTGACGGCACGCTGCGCGGCGCTGCCCGTCCGCGTTCCTTCCCCGATCTCGACAAGACCGAATTCGGCTTGATGCCGCTCGACCTCGAAATCTGGATGGGCTTCATCTTCATCCGCTTCCGCAAGGGTGGCCCGCAGCCCTCCGTGGCCGAATTGCTGAAGCCGATCGAGGCCGAGATGGCCCATTACAATGTCGCCGACATGGTGCCGTCCTGGGGCATCTGGACGCAGAAGTCGCCCGTCAACTGGAAGTCGGTGCGCGATGTCGACAATGAAGGCTACCACGTCGCCATGGCGCATCCGGCGCTGCAGGATCTCTACGGCGCGACCTATTTCGACGAACCGTTCATCAACGGCGTGTCGCGCTCCTTCGCCACCTACAATCCGCATGCCGGGCGGCGCTGGAGCGTGCGGGAATACATCAAGCTCACCCCCGACGCGTCGCATCTGCCGCAGCATCTGCGCAGAGCCTGGATCTATTACGGCATCTTCCCCAACAACGCCCTGTCGATCATGCCGGAATCGGTGCAGTTCTATCAGGAGTTCCCGCTGTCGACCGGCGAGACGCTGCTGCGCGGCGCGATCTACCGCTATCCCGATGAGACCAGGGAGCAGGCGGCGGCACGCTATCTCGCCTACCGCATCGACCGTGACACGATGAACGAAGACGTGCAGCTTTCGGTATGGTCGAACGAATCAATGCTGTCGGAAGCCTTCGAAGGTTTTTACCTCTCCGACCTCGAATACGGCGTGCGCACCCACCACGACCATTTACGCAAGCAGATCCCGGTGCTCGGGCTCGAGACCGCGCCGGAGGAGAAGGACATGTGGGGGCTGAACGACGCGCTGAGGTCGAGGGGGTAGCCTCCCTCTCCCCGTTCTACGGGGAGAGGATGCCGGCAGGCAGGTGAGGGGCAGCGCCGGCTTTTGAGATTATCGCTTTGATCGGACGATAGCTTATGGCGTCGAAGGCCACAGCCAATCACTAGGTTCAGCGCCGCCCCTCATCCGCCCTTCGGGCACCTTCTCCCCGTGGAACGGGGAGAAGGGAGAAATTCACCCTTCAGGGTTTCGTTCGGCGGGCTAAATGTTCATACGTGATTTGCCAAGGGTCACTCTCGGAAGATCTTTCCTCGCCTATCCAATGGAAGCTGTTGGCAGTGATCTCGGTGAAACGCCATCGAGTTTTCAGACCGCGCGAGTCATTGCCGAGCTGGACAATGTCCTTACCTTCGGCCCGCCCGATCTGGCGCGAGTAATCTTGGTTGAGCGGGTCGTTCCATATGATGTGCCAGCCATCGATCCCAGGATCGAAGATGCGCAAAGTCGTGCCATACATCGTCGACGGCGCAGGGCGCTTGGGCCTGATCCAAACGTCCTGAATCGCGCGGCCTCCGAGCACCCAGCCAAAATGGCATTCTCCATCCCATTTCTGGATTGTGCCGTCGTCGAGGTAGTGGACCGAGGCCATTTCCCAGCTTCCAATTAGCCATCCATACAGGTCCATGTCTTTCGCTCGGTCGGCTGGAGGACCTTCGGATCCGAGAGCGGTGAGAAACGGAGAAATCGTCATCGTCATACTGCCTTTCGTTTCCAAGCAGACAGGCTGAACTGCCAGCGCAGCCCGCCGGCCCATTGTCGCGGCCCGCCTGCCTAAACCGCGCCTTGTGGGATTTGGCGACGGAAGCCCGTGTCGGCGCCAGAACATTGCCGCCACAACTTGCAGCGTTGCGGTGTCCAGGGCTTGGGGAAAATTGCTATAATGCCGAGCTGGCCGCCAAGGCGAGCTGCCGATGGGCGTCGACCCCGCAGGGCAATTCACGGCGCTGGCTGAGCCGCGAGCTCGCTGCGCCGCCTGCAAACTGGGCCCACGTCGGCGATCCGGCGCCGCCAACCGATCGCCAAGCGAGTAGCTGCCGGATCGGACAGCGCCGCTCCTCTTCCCGTAGAACGCGAAGAACGGAAAGAAGGGAATTACCCCTGCCAAACCCCTTCCTTCCTCAGATCGTCCATCGTGCGTGAAATGCCTTCGCGCAGGATCGCCACCATGTCGTCGATCTGCTCGCGCGAAATGATCAGCGGTGGCGACATCACACACATGTTGATCAGCGGCCGGACCAGCAAGCCGAGCTCATGGCAATGTGCGTCGATGCGCTTGCCGACGTCCTTGTCGAGCTTCAGCGGATCCTTGCTTTCGCGATCGGCGACGCATTCGACGCAGCCCATCAGCCCCATGCCGCGCACCTCCCCGACCAAAGGAAGTTCCTCCAACGTCTTCAGCTGCGCCTGGAAATAGGGCGCGACCTCGCGCGTATGGGCAAGCACGCTCTCCTCGAGGATATCGAGGTTCTTCAGCGCCACCGCGCAGCCGATCGGATGACTGGTGTAGGTCAGACCATGGCCGAACAGCGCGTCGGGGTGGTTCGAGCGGCGCAGTTCCTGCAAAATCCGCTCCGAGATGATGACGCCGCCGAGCGGGAAATAGCCTGATGTGACGCCCTTGGCGAAGGTGATCATGTCGGGGTCGATGCCGAACATTTCGCCGGAGGCAAAGACGTGGCCGAGCCGGCCGAAGCCAGTCACCACCTCGTCGGAGATGTAGAGGATGCCGTGGTCGCGGCAGATTTCGCGGATGCGCTTCAGGTAGCCATCCGGCGGCACCACGACGCCGCCCGAGGCCTGCACCGGCTCGCCGACGAAGGCGCCGATCCTGTCGGCGCCGATGCGCGCGACCGTGTCGCGGAACTGATCGACCAGGAAATCGGTGAACGCCTCTATGCTCATGCCTTGCGGCCGGCGGAACGGATCCGGCGAAGAGAGCTTCACGACCAGTTCGTCGGCGCCATCCATCCAGTGGCGGTCGCGCGGGCGGCCATTGAGCGAGGCCGACAGATAGGTCGAGCCGTGATAGGCGTCGCCGCGGCTGAGGATCAGCTTCTTTTCCGGCCGCCCCCGCACATTGTTGTAGAACTGCATGAAGCGCAGTGCCGTCTCCACCGCCGAGGACCCGCCGGTGGTGAAGAAGACATGGCTGAGATCGCCCGGCGCATGACCGGCGATGCGCATGGCAAGCTCCGCCGATGGCGCGTTCATCGTGTACCACGGCGTGTTGTAGGACAGCGCCATCGCCTGGTCGTACATCACCTTGGCCAGTTCCTCGCGGCGGTGGCCGACATTGATGCACCACATGCCGGCCGGTCCGTCGATCAGCCTTTTGCCCGATGCGTCGGTGATGTAGATGCCCTCGCCCTCGCCGATCAGCGCGCGCGCCTCGGTGCCGACCGAGCCGGCGAACGGCCAGGGCTGGACGAGATGGCGCTTGGCCAGTTCGACGGCGTCGACATCGGCATCGGCCGTTTCCTTCGCCTTCAGGTCTCTTGCAGCCGCCATCTTCGCCTCACATGCTCTCGTGACAATTTTCAGCGGACACGAAGTCAAGCTCCAAGCCTTGGGAAAAGCGGCTTTCTTCACTTCATTTTGAATGTCCGTTCAATCAATATTACAGAAATAGCGCTTGATTTCAATCGCCGGATGCGCGCATGATGAAAGAAAGCCAGCAAGCAAGGAGCGCGCCGCAAATCGTGCTCCTTGCATAAAATTGGGAACAGGCGACCGGCGCCAACAATGGGATGAGCATGGCAGGACAGTCCGAGCCAGCAAACGAGATCACGCCGGGGGCGCTGCAATGACGGCGGCTGCCGAGGGGTCGCCTGCACGGCGCATGACACGGGCCAGGCGAAACGCCCTTCTGCAGTCCGAACCCGTCCAGGGCTTTGCCCTGATCAGCCCCACCTTCCTCTATGCCCTCATTCTTCTGGTCCTGCCGATCCTGGTGGTCATCGCTCACTCCTTCTGGACGCAGAACTATCTCACCATCGACCGAACCTTCACGCTGGAGAACTACCGCATCGCGCTGACCGAGCCGATCTATCGCGACCTGCTCTGGCGCTCTCTCTACATCTCGCTGATGGTGAGCTTCTTCACGGGCGTGCTCGCCTACCCGATCGCCTACTTCATCTCGTTCCATGGCGGCCGCCATAAGAGCCTGTGGCTGTTCCTGATCACCATCCCATTCTGGACCAGCTACCTGCTGCGCGTGATGTCGTGGAAGGTCATCCTCGGCTACAATGGCGTGCTCAATTCCGGCCTGATGGGCCTCGGCATCATCGACGAACCATCGACGGCCCTGCTCTACAATTCGACCGCCGTCATCATCACGCTGACCCATGCCTGGGCGGCCTTCGCCATCCTGCCGATCTTTGTGTCATTGGAAAAAGTCGACCGCACGCTGGTCGAGGCGGCCAAGGACCTCGGCGACGGTCCGCTCCGTTCCTTCCTGCGCGTGACACTGCCGCTGTCGGTGCCAGGTATCATCTCGGCGGCACTCATCGTCATGATCCCGACGGTCGGCGACTATGGCACACCGAAGCTTGTCGGCGGCAAGGACGGCGTCATGATCGCCAACGCCATCCAGGCGCAGTTCGGCAAGGCGTCGAACTGGCCGCTGGGCGCGGCACTTTCCGTCACCACCATGGTGATCGTGACGCTGATCGCCGGCGCCATGGTGCTGATCATCCGCGCCGCGCAGAGGCTGGCGCGATGACGGCGTTGCGGCGTTTCCGGCCGGGCGGTGGCTGGCTGTCGGTCTATGCCTTCCTTTACGTGGTGTTCCTCTATCTGCCGGTCATCTTCCTGCCGATCTTCTCGATCAACACCGCAGCAACGCCGAAATTCCCGCTCTCCGGCCTCACCCTCAAATGGTACGAGGACCTGCCGCGCACGCCGGCACTGCTCGACGCCGCCTGGAACAGCCTGGTCGTCGGCGTCTCGGCGTCCATCCTCGCCACCGTCTTCGGCATCCTCGCCGCCCGCTCCATCACCCGCTACCGCTACCCCGGCCGCCGCGCCATCAACGGCCTGATCATGGCGCCCCTGGTGCTGCCGGAAGTCATCGTCGCCATCTCGATGCTGCTGGTGATGCTGCAGCTCGGCCTCAGCCTGTCGCTGCTCACCGTCGTGCTCGGCCATGTCCTAGTCTGCATCCCCTATTCGATGACGGTGCTGACTTCCGGCTTCGAGGGCTTCGACCGCAGCCTGGAAGAGGCCTCCGCCGATCTCGGCGAGAGCGCCTTCGGTACCTTCCGGCGGGTGACGCTGCCGATGGTGGCGCCAGCGATCATCTCCAGCCTGCTGGTCAGCTTCACCATCTCGCTCGACGAGTTCATCATCGCCTTCTTCCTGACCGGCACTGATGCGACGCTGCCGATCTACATCTGGGGCCAGCTGCGTTTCGCATCAAAGCTGCCCGGCGTGCTGGCGTTGGGCACGCTTCTGCTGGTCGCCTCTTTCCTGCTGATGACCGTTGCCGAAATCCTGCGCCGCCGCGCGGCCAGGCGCACACAGAACGAGGGAGGCCTCTATGCCTGAGCAGTCCCAGGCCGCCCGGCCTCATCAATCCGAACGGCCCCCGCTTTCCGAACGACCCATGATCGAGATCCGCAACGTCACCCGCAGCTATGGCGCCTTCAAGGCGTTGGACGATGCCACGCTGACCATCAAGGAAGGCGAGTTCTTCTCGCTGCTCGGCCCATCCGGCTGCGGCAAGACCACGCTGCTGCGCATGATCGCCGGCTTCGACAATCCGACCACCGGCTCGATCGCCGTCGGCGGCCAGCCGATGGGAGGCATCCCGGCCAACCGCCGGCCGACCAACATGGTGTTCCAGAGCTATGCGATCTTTCCGCATCTCAATGTCGAGCAGAATGTCGCCTACGGGCTGAAGCGGCTGAGGCTAGAGGGGACGGAGGAAAAGCGCCGCGTCGAGGAGGCGCTGGCGCAGGTGTCGCTGACCGGCCTCGGCAAGCGTCTGGCTACCGAACTCTCCGGCGGCCAGCGCCAGCGCGTGGCACTTGCTCGCGCCTTGGTGATGCGGCCCAAAGTGCTGCTGCTCGACGAGCCGCTGTCGGCGCTGGACAAGAAACTGCGCGAGCAGATGCAGGTCGAGCTGCGCCGCCTGCAGCAGGCGGTCGGCATCACCTTCGCGCTGGTCACACATGACCAGTATGAGGCGCTGGCCATGTCGGATCGCATCGCCGTGATGTTCGGCGGCAAGATCGCGCAGGTCGCCTCGCCCAAGGAGATCTACCAGCGGCCGGTCAATCGCCAAGTGGCCGACTTCCTCGGCGGCATGAATTTCGTCAAGGCCGAGATCGTCGAGGAGAACGGCGCCTCCTTGGTCGTCGACACGCTGGGCTTCGGCCGCGTCAAAACCGACAAGCCGAAGGCCTTTGTCCGCAATGGTGGAGCCGCCACGCTCGGCATAAGGCCGGAGCGCCTGCGCGTGCTGTGGGACGATGCCACGGCGAAATTCGAAGTCGCCGGCAAGGTGGTCGAGCGCCACTATTTCGGCGAGATCACCCATCTGATCGTCGAGATCCCTGGGCTGGAAAAGCCGCTCTCGGTGACCGAGACCAATGATTTCGGTGCCGACGACATCCCGGTCGGTACCTCGATCCGCCTGGCTTACGATCCCGAAGCCCTGGTGGCGATGGCGGATTGAAACTCTCCGATGATCCTTCGCGCTGCGATGCGGCCCGCGACGATCGCGCCCTCGACATAGCCAGGAAATGACGGCGACACTTCCGACGCTGCGAAATGGACGGGCGGCGCGCCGGCCAGGATCGTGCGTTCGGCATCCGTCGCCGTGGTGACGACAATAAGGTCGCTGTAGGCGCCACCGCTCCAGCGATCATGCGTCCAGTCGCGCTGGTTGAAATCGAGGATATCGGACGCGTCCGGACCGAGCGCTTCCTCCAGCCTTGCCGTCACTTCGGCGCGCAGCGCTGCATCGCTGAACTCGCGCCAGCGCAGCGCAAGCGGTCCGCCGACGAAGACGACGAGCGCGGCATGGTCGGCATCCTTGCTGGTGTCACAGGCAAACAGTCCCGGCCGGTCGCGCCACATCACCATGCCGCTCAAGCCGCGGTCGCGCCAGAATGGAGTTGCGTAGCGCACGAGGATTTTGATCACCGCGCCGCTCTCCCAAACGTCCAGCGCCCTCTTCAAGTTGACCGGCAGAGATGGTGCGAAATCGAGTTTCGCAGCTGTCGCCGGCGGCAGCGCGACCAGGACCTGGCGCGCTTCGATCGCGCCGCTGGCCGAGATAACACGGACGCCTTTCGCCCCGTGCCCGATCTGCGTCACAGGCTCATTCAGCCGCAGCCGGCCGCCGAGGTCGCCGGCCAGATCATCGGCCAGCGATTGCATGGTTTCACGCAAAGAATACTGCAGCTCCGGCACCTCGTTAGTGATCCGGCGGTCATTGTCGATCAGATGCCAGAGCGGGACCTTCTCCAGCGCCAGGCACCACAGGCCTTCGATCATCGACCGAAAGGCTGCCTTGGCATCGGCGGTATCGTTCTGGCGGTCGAGCCAGGCTGCAACGGTCAGGCCGGCAATCGCGGGATCGTCAGGCGCGATGGCATTCATGCGCTCGCGGATCGCCATCGCAGCGACATAGGTCCGCTCGGCCTCCTGCGGTGACATTGACGGCCGCGCGATGAAATCGCCCTCGACATAGGTCGCGGCCAGCGTCTTGCCGCGCGCCTCGACCAAAGCCATTAGTTCCGGCATGTCCTCGCACAGGAACTGGCCGCCGCTGTCGATGCGTTCGCCAAGACCGTTCAAGGTAGCCTCGACTCGCCCACCGACACGGTCGCGCGCTTCGAGCAGCAGGAAATCGATGCCGGCTTTGTTCAATTCGAGCGCGGCCGACAGGCCGGTGAAGCCGGCGCCGACGATGACGACGCCGGTTCTTTCGATCTTTCTGCTCAATAGCCAGCCTTGATCTTCTCGAACTCGGCGATCATCTTGAGCTTGAGATCGGAGGGCACAGGCGACTGGAACAGCGTCTTGTCGACGAATTTCTGCACGTCGTCATAGCCCTTTTCCTTCAGCATCGCCTGGTCGACGCCGGCCATGCCCTTGGCGTTAGCCTGGCCATAGCCCCAATCCTTGACCAGCACCTTGGCGGTTTCCGGATCGTTGATGGCGTTCAGATAGTCATAGGCCTTGTCGACACTATCTGGCGCATCCTTGAACAGCACATAGCCGCAGACCCAAGTCGAGATACCCTCGGCGGTGTCCTTCTTGGCCTTGATCGGCACGCCGGCGGCGACCGACTGCACCGTGGCGTCATTCCAAGCCCAGGCGAGATCGACCTCGCCACCGCTCAGCTGCTGGACGATGTCGGTGGTATCGGTCCAGTAGGAACGGATATTCTTGTGCACCTGGCGCAGGAAGTCGGATGCCTGCTTGAACTGGTCGTCCGTCATCTTGGTCCAGTCCTTGAGCCCGATGGCGAGGCTGGCCAGCGCATAGGCATCGTCGACATTGTCGCCGATCGAAACCTTACCCTTGACCTTGGGATCGGCGAAGGCGTTGAGCGACTGCACGTCCTTCTCGTCGACCTTGTCGGAATTGTAGGTGAGCTGCGTGTTGCCCCAATCCCAGGGCATGAACCAGGCCTTGCCGTCGGCGGTGGTGGCAAGATCCTTCATCGCCATGATGCCGGGATTGAGGTCCTTCCAGCCCGTGATCTTCGAGGGATCGAGCGGCTGCAGCAGCCCTGCCTCACGCCATTTCACCACGCTCTGCGAACAGGGATGACCAAGGTCGGCCTTGAAGCCGGAGCGGACCTTCTCGAACGCCTCGTCCTCGTCGCCGAAGAAGGTGAATGTCGGCGAGTCGCCGTTCTTCTCGACATATTTCGGGTGGAAGCTGGGGTCTTCGTAACCGGACCAGTCGAACACGATCAGGTCCTTGTCGGCGGCAACGGCGAGCGCCGCCGCCGAAGCCGCAAGCGTTGCACCCAGTGCCAATGTCAGTGTCAGGCGTCGGCTGAGTATCTTCATTGCTGTTCCATCCTCTTTTTGGTTGTTGATGCCGGCTTGATGCCGCCGGCTTTCTCACGGGTAATGCTTTGGAAATGCCGCCGACAGGAACGCGTTCGCCGCCTGCAGCGCGCTCTCGCGGGTGACGTCCTCGGTCCCCATCATCAGCCGCAGCCACAGACCTTCCAGCATGGCGCTCAGCGCCAAGGCGATGACTTGCGGCTCATAGGCATAGCCGCCACTCTCTTTGAGCGTTGCGCAGAGATCGATGAAGATCTTCTGGTAGGCCGCGTCGCGCGCGCCGCAGAGCGCCTGATAGGTCGGCCGCGACTTGGCCTCGCCCCAAAAGGCGCACCAGGCGGCCAGCTTGCGCTTGTTGCAGATCGAACGGTCGAAATCGGCCGCGACCAGCGCCCGCAACTGGTGGGCCGGGTCCTCGCCGGCCTTGGTCAATGCAGCACGCCAGTGCGCGGCATATTCGTCGGCCATGTATTGCAACGTGGCGACGAGCAGCTTGTCCTTGCTTTCGAAGTGAAAGTTGACGATGCCGCGCGACAGGCCCGCGCCATCGGCGACGTCGGCCATCGTCGTCTCCGAATAGCCGCGCTTGGCCAGCGAATCGATCGTCGCCTCGATCAGCTGCTGCTGCCGGACTTCCTTCGACGCCTTGCGGCCGCGCTTTTCGGCGTCGCCTTTTCGTGCTGGTTCAGGCAGAACATCCCTGGCTTCTGCGGTCTTCATCGGCGTCATGATCTCCAGCATTGCCGGCTACCCAACCGGCTTTCGACCGCGAAGATGAGTGGGACGGTGCTCACCACTGTCAAGCACCTTCTGCATGGCTTCCCAGGTCCGGATGTTCTTGTCGACATAGGCAGCGCCGACCGCGGCAGCGACCGTCGGATAGAGCGGACCTTTCAGCCTCTCCAGCTCGCCGCGAGCGACCTCACGATACCAGGGATTGCGGTCGCGTATGGTGACATTGGAAAACCCTGCCCGGCGCATCGCCAGCACATAGCGCTCAGGCGAGGCCATGGCGAAGGACAGCCCCTCGGCCGCGACATAGGCCTTCATCTCGGGTGACGGTCCACCGTCATGCGAGATCATCCAGTTCGATGCCGCAAAGACTCCGCCCTGCTTCAGCACCCGGAAGATTTCGGCAAACAGCGCGTCCTTGTCGGGTACGTGCAGCAGCAGCGCATCCTTGGAGAAGACGACGTCGAAGGAAGCATCCGTGAAAGGCAACGGACCGGGCGGCGCCTGGACGAAGCTGACGCGGTCGCCGAGACTTTGTGCGGCCGCGCGCCGGCGTGCCGTCTCGATCACTGGCCGTTCGACATCGAACCCGGTAGCGTGGGCGGCGCCATGGCGCTCGACCAGATGCAATGTGATGCCGCCGGCACTGCAGCCTATGTCGAGGATCGTCTTGCCCGCGAGCGACAGGCCTTCGACGACCCGGTCGACCTCGTCGGGCCCGCCCGACGACAGATAGCCGTCGCCCCAGAGCGCCTCCAGGAAGCGGGTGGCGGTGTCGTCATATTCCGGCTCGGCATCCGCCGTTTCGATCATCCGACCTCAGCTCCGACTGCCTGCTGGACATCCCAGAAAGTCGGCAAAGCCTAGCGCATAAACAGGAAAACGCAACATCATTTGTTGAACATTCATTCAATACAGCTGGACAAAATGGCTGAAGCCGTGCCAAATTCCGAGCATTCGGGAACAGATCACATAAAAATGAACGGTGAGATCGCCATGAAGGCTCGGCGTATATGAAGGCGTGGGATGCAATCGTCATCGGCGGCGGCCACAACGGGCTGGTCAACGCCTGCTATCTCCAGCGCGCCGGCCTCGACGTGCTGGTGGTGGAGAAGAACGACTGGGTCGGCGGTGCGGCCACCAGCAGGGAATTGACGCCTGGTTTCCTCTACTCCAACTGCTCCTATGTCTGCTCGCTGTTCCGGCCCGAGATCATGCGCGACCTCGAGTTGCCGCGCTTCGGCCTGCAGGTGATTTCCTATGAAGGCGGCGCCGTCTTCACCCGCGACGGCGACTATCTCGCCAACTACCGCGATCACGACGCCCATCGGCGCGAGTTCGCCCGTTTCTCCAAGCGCGATTCCGAGGCCTATGACAGCTACGCCCGCGATGTGACGCGGCAGTGCCGCTTCATCCAGCCGCTGCTGATGCGCACCGCGCCGGACCCGACAAGTTTGCGGCCGCGCGATCTCGGCGAGCTGCTCTATCTCGGCAAGAAATTCGCCGGGCTTTCGGCGGAAGAGATGACGCTGACGCTGCGCTTCTGGACCATGTCGATCTCGGACTTCCTCGACGAATATTTCGAGACCGATGTCATCAAGGCCAACTTCGCACTGTCCGGCATCATCGGCACGGCACTCGGACCGATGTCGCCCGGCACCGCGTACGTGCTGCTCCACCACTATATGGGCGAGGTCGACGGTTCGGTCGGCGCCTGGGGCTATGCGCGCGGCGGCATGGGCGCCGTCACCAAGGCGCTCGCCGCGTCCTTCAAGGCCTCCGGCGGCACCATCCGCACCGGCGCCGAGGTCGACCACGTGCTGGTCAAGCGCGGCAAGGCCAAGGGGGTGGTGCTCGCCGGCGGCGAGGAGATCTACGGCAAACTTGTCGTCTCCAATGCCGACGTGAAGCGCACCTTCCTCAAGCTGGTCGAGGCAAAGGAACTGCCCGACATCTTCCTGCGCCGGGTCAAGAACTTCAAGATCCGCGGCTCGTCCGGAAAGGTCAACATAGCGCTGGATTCGCTGCCCGAATTCCCGGCGTTGCCGAAGGATTCGCCGGTCTATCGCGGCGACATGCATTTCACCGATTCGATGGAACGCGTGGAGCGCGCCTATGACAACTGGAAGGCCGGGCGCTGGTCGGCCGACCCGTTCCTCGACATGGTCATCCCGACGACGCTCGACCCGACCATGGCTCCGCCGGGCAAGCATTTCATGAGCTGCTTTGTGCAATACGCGCCACCCAAGGTGAACGGCCACGACTGGACCGACGCCGATCGCGACGGGTTCGCGGAAAGCGTGATTGCGCAGATCGCCGAATACTCGCCTGGCTTCCGCGACCGCATCGTCCACATGGAGGTGCGCACGCCGCGCGAAATCGAAGCCGAGGTCGGGCTGACCGAAGGCAACATCTTCCAGGGCGAACTGACCTTCGACCAGCTTCTGTTCAATCGTCCGGTGCCCGGCTACGCGCAATACCGCTCGCCGCTCAGTGGGCTCTATATGTGCGGCTCCTCCACTCATCCCGGCGGCGGTGTCATGGGCGCGCCCGGCCGCAATGCCGCCGCCGAAATCCTGCGCGATCTCGCTAAATCAACCTCGCATATGAGCCCCGCCCATGACGTCATTTGACGCGATCATCATCGGCGGCGGCCATAACGGCCTTGTCGCCGCTGCAGTGCTGGCGAAGAGCGGCCGCAAGGTGCTCGTGCTGGAAGCTGCCGACGATGTCGGCGGCGCTGCCCGCACCGAGGAGTTCGCGCAGGGCTTTCGTGTCTCCTCCGTCGCCCATGTGCTCAACCGGCTGCATCCCGATGTGGTGAAGACGCTTGAGTTGGAAAAACATGGATTGGAGATAGCACGCGGCGATTTCGTGCCGACCGTTGCGCTGTCCAGGGATGGCCCGCCGCTTATGCTGCATGGCGCCTATGGCGAGGTGCTGACCGGCGCCAGCCCTTCGGAGCAGACCGCGTGGAAGGAATTGCGCGCCCAGTTACTGCGCTATGCCAGCATCTTGAAGCCGTTCTTGTCGCGCCGTCCGCCCGACCTTGGCGCCATGTCGCTGCTGGAGACGGCAGCTCTTGGCCAGACAGCGCTGGCGCTGAAGAAACTCGGCAAGGAGGACATGCGCGATTTCCTGCGCGTGCTTTTAATGAACATCGCCGACCTGCTCGATGAGCAACTCACCGACGACCGGCTGAAAGGCATGCTCGCCTTCGACGCGACGCTCGGTAGCCATCTCGGTCCGCGTTCGCCGACCTCGCTGCTCGGCCTCTACTACCGGCTGGCGGGCGAGGTGGGCGGCAAGGCGGGCGCGCAGATCGTGCCGAAAGGTGGCATGGGCGCGGTCGTCACCGCCATCCGCGCAGCCGCGGAGAGGGCCGGCGTGACCATCCGCGCAGCGTCACCTGTCGCTAGGATCATCGTCGAAAAAGGTCGCGCCGTCGGCGTCGCGCTCGACAGCGGCGAGGTGCTACGTGCGAAAACGATCGTCTCCGCCGTCAATCCGGCAACAACCATCTTCGATCTCGTCGGACCGAGCGAGGTCGACACAGGCTTCGTACGCAAGGTGAAAAACATCCGCATGAAGGGCGATGCGGCCAAGCTGCATCTGGCGCTCGACCGGCCGCCACAATTTGCCGATATCGACGCCGCTGGCCACAAGGGCCGCCTGGTCATCGCGCTCTCGCCCGATCACGTCGAGCGTGCCTTCAATCCATCGAAGTATGGTGAGTTCTCTGCCGAGCCGGTGATGGAGATCGCGCTGCCCAGCCTCGCCGATCCGTCGCTTGCGCCCGCCGGCGCCTGCGTGCTGTCGGCGGTCGTGCAATATGCGCCCTATGTGCTGAAGGGAGGCTGGAGCGCGGGCAAACCGAAATTCCTGAAGGCGATTATGGCTCAGCTCGAGCCTTACGCACCGGGCATTTCCAAGACCGTGCTTCACACCGAACTTTTGACACCGGCCGACATCGAGGCGCGTTACCGGATGCCCGGCGGTCACTGGCATCACGGCGAATTGCAGGCCGACCAGATGCTGATGTCGCGGCCAGTCTCCGGATGGTCGGGCTACGACACGCCGGTCGAGGGGCTATTCCTCGCCGGCGCAGGCTCGCATCCGGGCGGCGGCGTTTCCGGTGCTCCGGGGTTGAATGCCGCGCGGCGCATTATCGCGATGAGGGGGTAGGGATGATCAACCAATCGGCCAAGCCCGTGCTCTACGGCGCCCCCCTCTGTCCTGTCGGACATCTCTCCCACTTGGGGGGAGATTGGCTCTCATCAACGCTTTCGCCAATCACCAACGCTGCAGGAGATGAGCCGGCCATACGGCCAGCCGATCTCCCCCCTTGTGGGGGAGATGTCCGGCAGAACAGAGGGGGGCGCGAAGGAACGCCGTCATGAACCATCATCCTACCATGAACCCAACGACCGCCCGCGCCGCTGCGCAATCTCATTTCCGCACCTTGCGCCTCGACACGCCGTTCCAGCCGCGCATCGATGCATTGGCGAGGACCCAGGACTGGTACAATTGGGCCGGCTACCGCGCCCCGCATTCGCTGTGGGACGAGGAACTGGAATATTTCGCCATCCGCAGTCAGGCCGCCCTGTTCGACATCTCGCCAATGACGAAATACCGCATCGAGGGTCCCGACGCCGAGGCCTTCCTCAACCGCGTCACCTTGCGCGACGTGACCAAGCTCAAGCCGGGCCGCGTCCACTACACCGCCTGGTGCGACGACGAAGGTTTTGTCCTCGATGACGGCACGCTGTTTAGGCTTTCCCCTACACGCTTCCGGTTGTGCTCGCAGGAGCGGCATCTGCCCTGGCTACTCGACAGCGCCATAGGCTTCGATGTGAGCATCGAGGAAGAAACTGAAGCCGTTGCCGGCCTCGCCCTGCAAGGTCCAACCTCGTTCGCCGTGCTGCGCGATGCCGGTTTCGCAGGCGTGGAAAAACTGAAGATTTTCGACCTCGCCGAGTTCCCACATGATGGCGACACGATCACCATTTCTCGCACCGGCTTCACCGGCGACCTCGGCTACGAACTGTTCGTGCCAGCCGAGAAGGCGCTAAGCCTCTGGGACCGGCTGATGACTGCCGGCGAATTGCACGGCATCCGCGCCATCGGTTACACGGCGCTGAACCGCGCCCGGCTGGAGGCCGGGCTGATCGTCGCCAATGCCGACTTCACCACCGCCGAGCACGCCATCCGCGCCGACCGCTTGCGCATGCCGGATGAGATCGGCCTCGGCTTCATGGTCGACGTGGAGAAAGGCCATTTCAACGGCCGCCGCGCCATCCTCGAAGCTCGGACGAAGCGGAAGCTGCGTCATGTGCTGGTCGGGCTGGAGATCGAAGGCAACATCCCGGCCGAACATGCCATCGTCTACCACAAGAGGAGCCAGGAGGTCGGGCTGGTCAGCGCCGCCATGTGGTCACCCATGGCCAAGCGCAACATCGCCATCGCGTCGCTGGCAAGGCCTTTCGGCGACACGATGGTCGAAGACCTCTGGGTCGAGATCTACGCCATGCGCGAGCTGCAGTACCAGAAGCTGATGAAACGGGCCAAGGTGGTGCAGCGCCCCTTCATCAAGCTCGACCGCCGCACCGCCAATCCGCCGGCGGATTTCTGACCATGAGCGACGAGGCCGAGCTAGAAGCCTCTGAGCAGTGGCAACTGGTCAATACGCCGCTTGGTGAAAAATGGTCCGGGCGCACCCGCTATGCCGCCGCCATGTTCTTCTATAAGCGCGGCGAGATGAGCCCTGAGACGCTCGAGGTCTATCGCATCTGTGCGCGGCTGGATTCCACCGATCCGTTGCCGATCATCCGGGATCGCGGCGGCGGCCAGGACTGGCTGAAGCGCATGGGCTACAAATAGCGACTGGGTGGACTTATCCGATGGTCTTCTCAAGCATGCCGATCCAGTTGCGGTAGGCGATCTTCTCGATCAGCGCCCGTCCGAAACCCCGCGCGGCAAGCGCGTCGATCAGCTTCGGCAGGCCGGCGACATCGCCGATGACGGCCGGGATCATGGCGCCGTCGAAATCCGAACCCAGGCCGACGCCATCCTCGCCCAGCGCCTGCAGCAGCGAGTCGACATGGCGCACCATGATCTCGAGTGAGGTGTCAGCGTTCATCCTGCCGTCCTCGCGCAGGAAGCCGGTGGCGAAGTTCAGCCCGACCATGCCGCCGCTTTCGCGGATGGCGCCGAGCTGCCAGTCGGTAAGGTTGCGGGAATGGCCGCAGATCGCGTGCACGTTGGAATGCGTGGCGACGAGCGGCGCATCACTGATTTCAGCGACGTCGCGAAAACCCTTCTCGTTGAGATGCGAGAGGTCGATCATGATCTTCAGCTGGTTGCACGCCTTGACCAGCGCCTTGCCGGCGTCGGTCAGGCCGGGCCCGGTGTCGGGCGAGGACGGGAAGCGGAACGGCACGCCGTTGCCGAAGGCGTTGGGGCGGCTCCAGACGATGCCGAGCGAGCGCAGGCCGGCGGTGTGCAGAACGTCGAGCATGGTGAGTTCGGGATCGATCGCCTCAACGCCCTCGATGTGGAACACCGCCGCGATCGAATCCTTCGCCATCGCGTCGCGCACATCGCTGGCACTGCGGCAGACGGTCAGCGCTCCGGCCCGCTCCAGCCGAAACAGGATCGAGGCCATGGCGATGGTCGAGGTCAGTGCTTCACTGCGCGGAAGCTCGGGCGGCAAGGGCTCGTTGTCGCTCGGCGCCGGCGGCACCGCGGCGCGTTTGGTTTTCTCGACCGGCGGCGGGAAGATCGCGAACATGCCGCCGGCAAAGCCGCCCTTGTTGGCGCGCGGCAGGTCGATATGGCCGCCCTGCGTCCCCTCGATGAACAGCTTTTCGACATCCGCATCCTTCGACTGATAGAGCCTGAGCAGCGTGTCGTTGTGGCCGTCGAAGACGGGGACGAGATCGGTTTCGGTCATCAGGAAGCCATTCGGTTGAGGTAAGCCGGGCCGCGGACCGTGAGCCGGCCCGCGGGCGATACCTCTACTTAGGCAAGATGGCCAAATCGCGCAAATGCCAGACAGGTGATTGCGTTTGTTTCTGCCCGCGCGGCCGTCTGTCTCCGCGCGGACAAACGCCTATTGCTTCAGCACGTCGGCCCATTCCGGATGGCGCCGGAACTGGGCGTTGGCGAAAGGGCAGAGCGGGATGATCTTCTTGCCGGCTGCGCGCGCGTCCTCTACGGCGCGGGTGACGAGCCGAAGCCCCGCGCCCTGGCCGCGAAACGCATCCGGCACCTCGGTGTGGTCGATGATGAGCTGGTGCTCGCCGATCTTGGTGAAGGTCATCTCGGCCTCGGCGCCGCCAGGTCCGCGCAAGAAATAACGACCCTTGGAGCCGCGGTCCTCCAGTTCGATCTCAGGCAATTGGTCAGGCATTGCTTAGGCTCCTTCAGCAGGCACGCCGGCGAAGAACCGCCGCGCGGCCTCGATTTCATTCGGCCGCACCTCGTGCCCGCCCTCATGCCATTCCACAGTGACATCGGCGCCATCGGCGCGCAAATAGGCCTCGAGCCGCGACGTCAGGTTGGGCGGACAGATCGGATCGCGCTTGCCGGCGGTGACCAGGATGCGGCGGCCGGCAAGACTGCCCTTCACCTCCGGCTCGAACGGGATCAGCGGATGCATCAGCACCGAGGCATTGAACAGGTCGGGTGCAGCGAACACCACCGAGGCCAGGATGTTGGCGCCGTTGGAATAGCCGAGCCCAAGCACCGACGACGGCTTTGCTGCCTCGACCTGCGCCCTGACGAAACCCGCCATCTTGTCCGTGGCCCGAGACAGGTCATCCATGTCGTAGACGCCCTCGCCGGTGCGGCGGAAGAAACGTGCCGCGCCCATTTCGGCAACGTCGCCGCGCGGCGACAATATCGTTCCGTCTGGAACGAGATCGCGCCCGAGCGAAAGCAACTGGCTCTCGTCTCCGCCAGTGCCGTGGAAGACGAAGAGCAGCGGACTGCCCGGCGAACCGGGCAGCAGCTTGTGGATGTAAGCGTCCTTGCTCATGGTCCTCAACCTTCCAGCTTCTGCAAATGCTGTTCGAGATAAGGCCTCAGATGCTGATGCTGCGTCGGCAGCTTCAGCGCTTCGCCGAGATGGGCAGTGTCCTCGTCGCGGTCGAAGCCCGGCTCGTTGGTGGCCACCTCGAACAGCACGCCGCCCGGCGTGCGGAAATAAATCGCCCAGAAATAGTCGCGGTCGATCACCGGCGTCACCTGATAGCCGGTGTCCATCAGCGCCTTGCGCACTTCGAGCTGCTTCGCGCGGTTTTCGACGGCGAAGGCGACATGGTGGACCGAGCCGGCGCCAAGATTGGCGAAGGCAGCACCCGGCAGCGATTCGATGTCGACGACATCGGCGCCGTTGCCATTCTTCACCGCCAGCCGCCTTACGTTGCCGGACTGGTCGACTTCCTCATAGCCCATGAACTTCAACAGCTCCTCGGTGGCGCCGCCGTCCTTGAGCCTGAGCGACACCGAGTGGAAGCCACGGATCGCTTCGTCGGCGGGTACGCCGCCCTTCACCCACGGCGCACGGCTGTCCACCTTGTCCTCGACCAGCGCGAAGCCGTCGCCATCGGGACCGGCAAAGGCCAACCGCTTCTCGCCGAACGCTTCCTCGCGGGACAGCCCGGCAACGCCCTCGTCGGCAAAACGCTTCTCCCAATAGGCAAGCGTGCCTTCGGGCACGGAATAGACGGTGGTGCCGACTTCGCCGATACCGTGGCGGCCCTTGCCGATGTTCGGGAACGGAAAGTAGGTCATCACCGAACCCGGCGTGCCGACCTCGTCGGCATAGTAGAGGTGGTAGACGTCTGGCGCGTCGAAATTGACGGTTTTCTTGACCCGGCGCAGGCCGAGCTTCTTGGTGAAGAACGCATTGTTCTGGCGCGCATCGCTGGCCATCGAGGTGACGTGATGCAGGCCCTTGATCTGGTCGAGCATTTTTTGCTCCTTCCTTTGGTGCTTGTGCGGCCCATGCCGCTGTCCACGCCAATATGAGGATAGGCACGCCGGCGGCAAAGGACGCAAACACAGAATGGACTGTGCTGTAAAAGTGAACGAAGAAGCACATTTTGTTCACCAATCGACGAACTTACTCCAGCTTGCAACGGTCCGGAATTTCGGCTCCATGAGCGGCGCGCCATCATCCAGTGAGGAGACCCAGATTGGCCAAGTCCGGTAGACGCCCAAACATTCTCCTCATCACCTGCGACCAATGGCGCGGCGATTGCCTGTCCGCCGCCGGCCATCCCGTGGTGAGGACTCCGAACGCCGACGCGCTTGCCGCCGACGGCGTCCTGTTCCGACGCCACTATGGCGGAGCCGCACCCTGCTCGCCGGCGCGTGCCTGCCTCTACACCGGCCTCTACCAGATGAATAACCGCGTCTGCCGCAACGGCACGCCGCTCGACGCTCGCCACGGCAACATCGCGCTCGCGGTCAGGGCCCTCGGTTATGATCCGACGCTGTTCGGCTACACCGACGTCTCGCTCGACCCGCGCCGCCTGGCGCCTGGTGACCCCAGGCTGAAGAGCTACGAGGGCGTGCTGCCCGGCTTCAGCGTACGGCAGTTCCTGCCCGAGCACCAGAAACCCTGGCTGTCATGGCTGAAGGCGCGCGGCGTCGAAACCGGCGCCGGCTTCCCCGACATCCATCGCCCTGTTGGTGGAGAGGCCGGAGATGACGTGACCCTAACGCCGCCCGTCTATTCGAAGGACGAGACGCCGACGGCGTTCCTCGCCGGCGAGTTCATCCGCTGGCTCGGCGAACAGGAAGGCGGCGCGCCATGGTTCGCACATCTCTCGTTCATCAGTCCGCACCCGCCCTTCATCGTGCCGGAGCCCTACAACACACTATACGATCCCGCCGACGGTCCGGCCTTCCGCCGTGCCGAGAACTGGCAAGCCGAGGCCGAGAGCCACCCTTATCTGGCTTACGATCTCGGCCGGCAGAAGCGAAAAAACTTCCGGCCTGGCAGCGAAGGCAAGGTGCGCGACTGGGGCGAAGACAATTTTCGCGCCATCCGCGCGCTCTATTACGGCATGATCTCGGAAGTGGACGCGCAGCTCGGCCGCCTCTGGCAAGCGCTCAAGACGGCTGGCGCATGGGACGACACCGTCATCGTGCTGACCTCGGACCACGCCGAGATGATGGGCGATCATTTCATGCTGGGCAAAGGCGGCTTCTTCGACGGCAGCTTTCACATCCCGCTGATCATCCGCGACCCGCGTCGAAACGAGACATCAGGCAGTCAGATCGACCGCTTCACCGAGGCCGTGGACATACTGCCGACACTGCTCGACCTGCTCGGCCAGGATCCGCAGCCACATCTCGACGGATTTTCGCTGAAGCCATTTCTGGAGGGCGAGACGCCTGAGGACTGGCGCGACGCGGCACACTGGGAATTCGATTTCCGCTCCATCGCCGGCGGCGAACCCGAACGCCATTTCGGCATTGGCTCGCGCCAGTGCAATCTCGCCGCCATCCGCACGGAAAAGTTCAAATATGTGCATTTCAGCGGCGGCCTGCCGCCGCTGCTGTTCGACCTGATGAAGGACCCTGGCGAGCTGACCAACGTCGCCACCGATCCGGCCTATCTCGCGGTGCGGCTGGAGTTTGCCGAAAAACTCCTCGCCTGGCGCGCCACGCATCTCGACCAGTCGCTGGCACTGGCAGAGCTGACGGAAGACGGCGTTGTGGGGTATTTTGATAGGGAGTAAGGGAGTAGGGGAATAGGAACAAAGCTATCCTACAGCCCTACTGCCCTCTACTGCCCTACTTCACCATCATCCGCTGCTGATCCCGCTTCTCGGCGTAGCTGCCCTTGTCGTACGCCGCCTGTGCCTCGAGCTGCTCCTTGGTGAAGGTGGTGTAGAGATACTTCTTGCCGTCCTTGTCGGTCATGAATTTGAGATTGTCCATGCCGACAGCCACTTCCTTCTCCCCGACGCCGAGGAAGCCTCCAACGTCGACGATGACCGCGTCAGGCTTGCTGTCCGGCGCCAGCACGACATCGCCGATCTCGCCGACCTTGACGTCGTTGGCGCCGTAGACGGTCGTCCCTTTGAGGTCATCACCTCTGATTTCGCCGACCGGCATCTCTGTCAGCGTCGACTTGTCGATCGCCGCTGTCTGCGTCGGGTCGGTTGCCTTCACATCGGGCGCCGGGGCGGCCGGAGCCTCAGCTGTTTTCTCGCCCGGGGCCGGAGCCTCAGCTGTTTTCTCGCCCGGGGCCGGAGCGGTCGTTGTTGGGGCGGCGGCCTTCGGGACCTCGTTCGATGCCGTGCTGGCCACCGGTGCCGGATCATAGGCCTTGCGGTTGAAGTCCGGCTGCGCCTGCAACTCTTCCTTGGTCGTCTGGACGACCAGCCAGCGATCGCCGTTCCGCTCTGCCCACTGCGTCTTTGCGAAGTCATAGGCGACGTTCTTTTCGCCCAGGCCAAGGAATCCACCGACGCCGATCACAAGCGACTGCGCCTGGTTGTCCTTGGTGAGAACGATGTCGTTCACATCGCCAATACTCTGGGCGTCGTCAGCGGTGCCGTTATAGACGGATTCGCCAATGATGTTGGTAGCCAGGTTCCCATCCACCTTCTTCACGACAGGTTCGGCCGGCGCTGCATTCATGTCGACGGGCTTCTGTGCTCCGGTAGCGTCCGTGGAAGACGTATCGGTCGTTGCTGGCGGGACAGGATCGTAAGGCTTCCTGTCAAAGTCCGGCAGCGCCGTCAGCGCTTCCTTCGTCGTCTCGGCGACCAGCCAGCGGTCGCCGTTCTTCTCGACCCATTGCAGCTTGTCGTAGTCGAACGCGACATCCTTCGCCCCGATGCCAAGAAAGCCGCCGACGCCGATGACAGCGGATTTCGCCTTGCCGTTTTCGTCAAAGACAATATCGCTGATCTCGCCGATGCTTTGGGCATCGTCGGCCGTGCCGTTATAGACGGATTCACCGATGATGTTGGTCATCAGGCTGCCTTCCGCGCGCACCACCGGGGCCGCGGGAGCAGTCTCGGTGGCGGGCGCCTCTGCAGGCGCTGGGGTTGTTGCCGTCTGTGCGAAAGCGCCGGTTGCAATCAACGTTGCCAACGCGGTCGTCGCTAAAAGAGTGCGGATCATGATCGTCTCTCCTCGTGCCTGATTTCTGCGCGCCGAGCCCAGACGAGACGTCCGCCTCGGCATCCTCCTACTGGTTCACAACGTCGTGACCACGCTGTTGTTCCGAAATTAGGCGTGCTCGGCACATCCGGATAAGTCGCAGGAAACCTTGTGGGATTTCGCCCGAGCCAGGGGGAACCTTTCATCGGCCACTTCGTTTCAGCCTTTGGCTGGGATCTTCCCGGCCCGATGGGTTGTGAAGAAAATCGGAGCGGGCATGCGATTTGCGGCGGTGCTGAACCGGGACGGCGGCACCTTGCGCACGACCGATCTCCCAGCCTTTTCCGAGCAGATGCGCGAGACGCTGGAGGCAGCGGGCCATTCTATCGACATCGACATCGTTGCCGGTGGCGACATCGAGGCTGCGCTGGAGAAAGCCGCGGCGCGGCGTGGTGTCAACGTCGTGCTTGCCGGTGGCGGTGATGGCACCATCTCGGCCGCGGCGGCCCTGCTGATGAATCGCAAGAAGGCACTGGCCATCCTGCCCGCCGGCACCATGAACCTTTTCGCTCGTGGGCTCGGCATCCCGCAAACGCTCGACGCCGCCGTGAAATCCTTTGCCGATGGCGAGGTGATCGCCGTCGACATTGCCAGCGCCAATGGCCGGCCATTCGTGCATCAGTTCTCGGTCGGCCTGCATGCCAAGATGGTCCAGTTGCGCCAGAAGATGGAGTTCGGCTCACGCCTGGGAAAGATGCGGGCGTCGGTACGTGCCGCCTGGGCAACCATCAAGAACCCGCCGGCCATGAAGGTGACGCTGACCATCGGCGAAGCCGAGATCGTCACCCGTACGACCGGCATCGGCATCACCAACAATCTGTTCGGCGAGGGCCACCTGCCCTATGCCGACAATCCTACCGGCGGCGTGCTCGGCATCTACGTTGCGGTGGCGCGGCAGCGTGGCGAGTTGGCCAGGTTCTTCCTCGACATGGCGCGCGGCAGATGGCGCGACAGCGAGCATGTCGAAATCCACCAGGCCGACAGGGCGGTCCTGAAAATCCATTCGGCGGCGAAGAAATTCCGCGCCGTCATGGACGGCGAACTGATCAGGCTCGACCGTGAAACGGAAATCCGGATCCACCCCGGCGCATTGAACGTGCTTGTGCCCGCGCGCGCTGCCCGGGCAAAGGCCGCGTAATGCAGCCCGACGCCATGAAGCCGCAGCTAGCCGGCGGGTGCCTGGTCTTGATCGGCGGGCGTGTTGGTGTCGATCATCTCGCCATAAATCTCGGCGATGCCCCATGCGACAAAAGCCAGAAGCAGGGCCGCGATCAGAATCCTGAGGCCGTGCCGTCCCCACCGCCCTTGACGGGCTTTGTCTTCAGGGATGATCTTCATGGTCGGCTCCCTCATGGTTTGGCGCCGGCGGGCGGGAACTGGCAAAACATGGTCGGGTAACGATTCCTTGCTACGAAAGTTCCGCAGACAGCCGAGTCTGACTGCGTGGCGGCCTGCGACCACAAACCCGGGAATTTGGGGGCTCGGTGGACAACAGGGTTGAGAGTGCGCCGGGAGTGCCGGCAGATGTGTTTGGCGCCATAAACGCGCCGGATCGGCTCGCCGTGCTCCATGGCCTCGATGCGTTCGATACGGCAGCCGATCCGGACTTCGATCGCATCAGCGGCCTCGCCGCGGCCGTGATGCAGGCGCCTGTCGCGCTGATCACCCTGGTTGATGCCGAGCGGCAGTGGTTCAAATCCTGCATTGGCTTCGACGAGACCGAAACGGCGACCGAAATATCCTTCTGCGCCCATGCGATCGCCGCCGGCGACGAGCCGATGGTGGTGGCCGACGCTACCCTCGACCCTCGCTTCGCCGGCAATCCGTTGGTCACCGGCAAGCAGCATATCCGCTTCTACGCCGGCGCGCCGATGGTGGTGGCCGGCACCCGCATCGGCACGCTCTGCGTGCTCGACCGCAAGCCTCATGCCTTTCCGTCTGCCGCCAAGCTCGGGCAATTGAAGGCGCTTGCCGGCCTTGCCGCCAGCCTGTTCACGCTGAAGGACGCCACCCGCAATGGCGCCATCGCCGCGGCCGCACTTGAGCGCGAGGAAAAGCGCCGCGCCATCGCGCTCGACGCCGCATCTTTGGCCAGCTGGGCTTGGGACATCCGCACCGACATCATCGAATGCGATGTGCTGCTGTCGGAGCTGTTCAACCTGCCGCGCTCCAACCGGCTGCGAGCCCGCGACATCCTGGCCGCAATCGACCCGCGCGACGTCTACCAGACCGAGACGCGCTTTCGCGACGCGCTGACCGGTAGCGACGACTACTTTGGCGAATACCGCGTCAAGGGCATGCATCCGCCGCGCTGGGTGGCCACGCGCGGCCGTGTCATCGAACGCGACGGCGACGGTAAGCCGACGCTGATCTTCGGCGTCAACTACGACATCACCGAGCGCAAGCTCGGCGACGAACGGCAAAGGCTGCTGTTGCGCGAGCTGAACCACCGCGTCAAGAACACACTGGCGACCGTGCAGGCGCTGGCGACACAGACCGTTCGCCATGCCCGCCAGCCCAGCGAATTCCTCGAAGCCTTCGGCGCCAGACTGCAGGCGCTGGGCGTTGCCCACAATCTTTTGTCGGACCGCGAATGGCGCGGCATCGGCATCAGGGAGTTGGTGCAGATCGAGGTCAAACCGTTCGACAGCACTGAGCGGCCGCGCATGACGATTTCCGGCGCCGATCTCCTGCTTACGCCCGACCAGGCGGTTGGGCTGGGCCTGATCCTGCACGAGCTTGCCAGCAATGCGCTGCAATACGGGTCGCTGTCGGTGGCGTCCGGAAGGGTCGATGTCACCTGGAAGGCCGAAGGCAAAAGAGGCGCGCGGCGCCTGGTGCTGACCTGGCGTGAAAGCAGCGGCCCGCCGGTGGAGCCCCCCGACCGCCACGGCTTTGGCTCGATCCTGATCCGCCGCAGCCTGGCCAAGGTCATCTCCAGCGAGGTGACCCACGAATTCCGTCCCGAGGGCGTCTTTGCCGAGATCTCGATGCCGCTGGAGGATCTGCCGAAGTAAGCCCGAATCTAATTTAGTCCGTTTCGCCGGTATCCTTGTCGTCGGCATCGGGCTTCACATTCTCGCGGTAGATGGCGTAAGCCGCGAGCGCGACCGCCGGGCCGAGAATGGCACCCAGGCCGCCCTTGCCCTTGAGCAGCGCCGGCAATACGGCAAGGGCCGCCGTGATGCCGATCGCTTTCATGTCCGCGCTGCGCCTGCGCGCCCGGCGCCGCGCGCGCGCACCGGCCGACACCTGATAGACGATGAGAGTGAGCCCCGCGACCGCCAGGAAGCCGACGCCGAAGCCAATGGCGGCGGCCAACGAGCCATAGCGTTCAGCCGCCCAGATATAGGCCGCCCCGATGAGGAAGCCGAGGCCGCATAGTGCGGCAGCCGCGGCAACCGCATAGACGATTGCGGCCGTGCGCGCACGGCGCAGGGCAGCAACGGTTTCGCTAGTGGCGAGGGCCGAGATCAGCGATGCCAGCATTCCCATCTGTGCAGGAACTAGCGCCGCGCCAACAGCGCGAAGAGGAAGCCCACACCGGCGGCGATTGCCAGCGAGGTCACCGGCTTTTCGCGCACATTCGCCGCTATCTGCGCTTCGATATCCTTGGCGTTGCCGCGCAAGGTGTCGAAGGCGGCTTCGCCTTGGGCGCGCAATTGCTCGACGCCTTCGCTGGCGGCGCGCCGCGCCGTGCCATATCCATGTTCGCCGGTCTTGGCCAACTGCTTGGTGAGTTTTTCGATGTCGGCTTTCAACTGCCTGATGTCGGCTTCGAGATCCGAATTCGTCCGGCTTTCGTTCGCGGTCTTTCCAGTGGCAGTCGCCATTGCTTAACTCCTTGCGTTTGCTTGATTTCAAACGCCCAACACACGCCGAGGTTCCGAACATACGCCCCAAGGTTCCGAAATCGGAACGACGGCCATGAAAGGGTGTTTGCGCTTATGAGTCCAGCCCAGTTCGAATTCCTTCGGCTGAAGCGTCAGATCAGCGGCCTGCGATCCTCGCTCAGCCCCTCCCAATGGGCGAGCTCTTTGAGTCGGTCGCTGTCGACCACCTCGCAGCCGCCATCGCGCCAGACGATCAGCTTGCGGTCAATCAGCTTGCGGATCGTCTTGTTGGTATGGACCAGCGACAGGCCCAGCGTGTCGGCGATGTGCTGCTGGGTGATCGGTATCTGCACCGGTGTCTTGCCGTTCAGGCCGACCGCGCGGGCGCGGCTGGAGATGAAGGCGATGAGATAGGCGGCGCGCTCCATCGCCGTGCGCCGGCCGATGCTGAGCAAATTCTCGTCCAGCATGCGTTCCTCCCGCGACGCGATCCAGGTGATGTCGTAGGCGAGACCCGGATGATTGCGATAGAGCTCATGCAGTTGTTCGCGCTCGAAGACGCAAAGCAGCATCGGCGACAGCGCCTCGACGGAGTGCTGCATCTCGCCCATCAGGCTGCCCTGCAGGCCGATGAGATCGCCGGGCATCGAATAGTTCAGGATCTGGCGGCGGCCGTCCGACAGCAATTTGTAGCGGAAGGCCCAGCCCGAGAGTACCGTGTAGAGATGCGCGCTGTGGCTGCCCTCGACCAGGACCGTGGCGCCCTTGTCGACGGCCAGCTCCCCCTTCTTGAACGTGCTGACAAACAGCAGTTCCTTCTTCTCGAACTCACGGAAGGCCGGCAGCGGCCGCAGCGGGCAGCTTTCGCATGGATACTGACGGCTGGACAAAGAACGACCGCGTTGCGCGGGCATTTCGACCCCCCTCTTCGAAACCCGGCCTCTGACGGGGCCGACAGCAAACGCGTTGCCGGAACGGAAGTTCCGCAATCGCCATGGCCACGTCTTTTTTAAATGACAGACCGCCAAATAGCGCTCATGACTCGCTCCGTTTCAAGGAGACATTGCCCGGTGCCCTCATTGCTCGACGGATTGCGGATCCTCGTCCTCGAAGACGAATTCCTGATTGCCATGGATGTCGAGCAGCTGTGCCGCGACTATGGCGCCGGCAACGTGGTGATTGCCCGCGACCTTACGGAAATCGAGCCCCAGGATGTGGTTGAGCAATTTGATGCGGCCATCGTCGACCTCATGCTGGGTGGCGCATCGACACGCGACTTCGCCTCGGCACTACGCGAGTCGGGCGTGCCCTTCATCTTCGCCTCCGGTCATTCGGACGCCGACGAGATCAAGGCGTCTTTTCCAGGCGTCAGGCTGGTCGCAAAACCCTATTCGGGAGACGATCTCGTCGAGGCTGTGGCCGCGGCCTGCGGGCGCTCGTCCGGACCAGTCTGAATCAGGATGTCGTGCACCGGCGCCAGTTGACGCTCACGCTGCGTTCGACCCCGTCACCTGCGCCGAGATCGCATCCGGGCCGTACTCGTCTTCGCCGGAAATCTTCAGGATCTCCTGCAGTCGTGTGCGGGCCCGGCTGACGCGGCTTTTGATCGTGCCGACCGCACAGCCGCAGATCTCGGCGGCTTCCTCGTAGGAAAAACCGGACGCGCCGATCAGGATGATGGCTTCGCGCTGGTCCTCGGGTAGTTGCTCGAGCGCGCCGCGAAAGTCCTTGAGGTCCAGCTGGCCGTGCTGGGCCGGATGCACCGCGAGCCTCGCCGTCATGATGCCGTCACTGTCCTGCACCTCGCGGCCGCGTTTTCGCATTTGAGAATAGAATTCATTGCGCAGGATGGTGAACAGCCAGGCCTTGAGATTGGTGCCCGGCTGGAAGCTTTCATGCTTGTCCCAAGCCTTGACCAGCGTTTCCTGCACCAGGTCGTCGGCCTTGTCGGCGTTTTGCGTCAGCGACACGGCAAAGGCGCGCAGGCTCGGGATCGAGCCGAGCAGATCGGTCTTGAAGCTCTGGGAAACGGCCGTCATGCTCAGTCCTTCTTCGGCGCGGGTTCGGTTCGCTCCAGCTGGCTGAGCAGCTGGGCAAAACGATCCGGCACGTGATCGGAGACCAGCTCATCGTAATATTGCTTGAGTTTGCGGCCGATTTCCGAATTTGGCCCGAGCGGGTCACCGGAAGCAGCCCGGCGCCTGCCCGCGGCGCCAGCCGTGATATCTTTCGTCATATTCTTCATTTTTGCCCTTGATTCCAGCACCCGAGCCGCACCCCAACAACACAAAACAAAAGGCAAGCGGCACCCTCGTCTGGTTTGCCCATCCCAGCCCAGAACGCCATCCTCTTATATTAGTTCCACGTTGATCGGAACTTTTTAGGAAAGCTGGCGTTTGGGTCTTCGGGACTTGCATTCGGCTAGACCTGCGACTTATGCAATTGCGTCATCTGAGGGAGACGTCCATCATGAGCCTTTCCGCCACCATCGCGCCGCACCTGCCGTTCCTGCGCCGCTTCTCGCGCGCCGTTTCCGGATCACAGGAAAGTGGCGATGCACTGGTCGCCGCGATGCTCGAAGCCATCATCGCCGACGTCGATATCTTTCCCGATGCATCGAACGACCGTATTGCGCTGTACAAGGTTTTCGCCAGGCTGTTCACCTCGATCGCCATCCGTGTTCCGCAGGAGCATGCCCAATCGGCATGGGAGCAACGCGCCGCGGCCAATCTAAACGCGATCGCCCCGCGCCCGCGCCAGGCTTTCCTGCTGGTCGCCGTCGAAGGCTTCAGCGAGGACGAGGCGGCGGAAATCCTCGATGCCGACGAACAGGAATTTTCGGATCTGCTTGCCCAGGCGAGCAACGAGATTTCCCGCCAGGTGGCGACCGACGTGCTGATCATCGAAGACGAGCCGCTGATTGCCATGGACATCGAGGAGATGGTCGAGAGCCTTGGCCATCGCGTCGTCGGAACGGCGCGCACCCATGCCGAGGCGGTGACGATATTCGGCAAGACGCGGCCGAAGATGGTGCTGGCCGATATTCAGCTTGCCGACGGCAGTTCGGGTATCGAAGCGGTGAACGAGATCCTGTCGTCCACATCGGTGCCGGTGATCTTCATCACCGCCTTTCCCGAGCGCCTGCTGACCGGCGAACGGCCTGAACCGGCCTTCCTCGTCACCAAGCCGTTCAATCCGGATATGGTCAAGGCGCTGATCAGCCAAGCGCTGTTCTTCGACAGGCAGGCCAAGGCAGCAGCATAGGCCGAGGCCCGCGCCATCGGGGCGCTGGCCTGTTTCCCAACGAAATGACGTGTTGCGCGCCGGTCGCTCGACTGCCTCGCCGCACGATTAATTTCGCGCCTGGAGCGGTTTTCCGGGATCGTCTTTTTAAGCAAATGGTGGAACAAACACCAACCAACCACGTTTTGCCTCAGCATTGGAAGGAGACGGATCATGCTCTACTGGGCGCTCGTATTTCTCGTCGTGGCGATCATCGCCGGCGCGCTTGGTTTCGGCGGCATCGCCGGCACATCGGCCGGCATTGCACAGATACTGTTCTTCATCTTTCTCGCCTTCTTGATCATTTCGCTGCTTGCCGGCCTGTTCAAACGGGCGTGAAGGGCGGCGCGATCGGACACTGGAAGCCGCACCCCTCAAACGGTTTCCAGCCACCGCCGGGCGGTGCACTCCAACGAGGTGCCGCTCGGCGGACCGTTTAATGGGAACCCATTTCAGAATGAACCGTTCAGCCTGGGTTCGGTGGCAAAAAAATGCGTTCCAAGGCCCCAGACCTGAACGACAGCCGGCGGAGTGATGAAGTCATCGCTCTGCATCCGGCCGAAAGCGGAATGCAGCTTTGCCGGGCTCTTCTTCACGCGCTGCACAATGCCGGCATTTCCGTTCTCTACCAGGATCGCGACATGAAGACCGTGTGGGCGCGCAACATGCGCGCGCCATGGGCGTCCGACGCCGCCGACAGCAACGGCATACTGCCGCCGGCGCAGGCGGAGCGCATCGGCGCCGCCAAACGCAACGTCGTCGCCTCAGGCAATCCGGAACGTCTCGAACTCGGTGTTCCCGTCGAAGACGGCATACGCTGGTTCCAGGTGTGGATCGATGCCGATCATGGCGAAAGCGGCGCCGTACAGGGGGTCGTCACCACCATGGTGGAAACCACCGAGCAGAAACGCCGCGAGCAGACCTTGAAGACACTGCTGCGCGAGGTCAGCCATCGCTCGAAGAACCTTTTGGCCATCATCCAGAGCATCGCCACCCAGACCGGCCGCTATTCCGAGACGCTCGGTGATTTCCTGACGCGCTTTCGCGGCCGGCTGCAGTCGCTGGCCTCGTCCCAGGATCTGGTGACGTCCTCCAACTGGCGGGGTGCAGCCCTGCGCGAGCTGGTCTCCGGGCAGGTTGCGCGCTACGGCTCGGACCCCAGGCGAAGCTTGCGCTTCGCCGGCGAGAATCCTTACCTCAACCCCAATGCCGCCTTGCATATCGGCCTGGCGATGCACGAACTCGCCGTCAATTCGGTGAGCTACGGCGCCCTGTCGCGGCCGGATGGCTTTGTCGAGGTCACAGCCAAACTGACCGCCGCCTCGGCCGACAAGCCTGCCCTGTCGCTGACATGGACCGAAGCCATCGGCGCCCGTGACCGGCAACCCAGCGAGAAGCGTTTTGGCAGCGTAGCGCTTGAGCGCGTCGTACCGACATCGCTGAACGGAACGGCGACGCTCGAAATCACCGGCGACCGTGTCGAATACCGCCTCGTCGTCCCGCACGGCAATTTCGAAACGGACTGACCGGATATCGCGTGCCAACGCACGAGAAAGTTGCAGTTCTTAACCGGCTGTTCACCATAAAGTTGGATGCTGCCTTGGCCGGATAGCGCTGGAGCCTGCCGACCCGCCGGATGTCCCGCCGCGGTCGCAGCGCAGCAGAGCAATTCCAGGAAAGTACGCAGCGGTTTTCCATCCGGAATTGCGCGAAAACGAATACTTGGAGCGGGGCAGCGTTCTATCAGAAGCTGAATCTCTCCAGGGGAGGGATTGGTCTTGACGGTTGCCGACATGAACAGGCTTGAGCAAGCCGCCCGCGTCTCGATGAGTGGATTCCAGGACCCCGAGGCCCAGACCTCGGCATCGCGGCACTTCCACCCTTTGCTTCACTTCGCCGCCGTCGTGTTGGTCGCTGCCGTGGTGCTGGCGGCGGCATGGCAACTGACCTGACGTCGAACCCGAGTAATCTCGCGCTCGTCTGAAGATCACAGCGGAGCCTTGCGGGCAGCTGCCCCGAATTGTTGACTGCCCCGCCGCTGGCGCAGGAACTTTGGCTGATTTCGACCGTTCTTATGGCGAGAGGTTTGTTGCCATGGAACACATCGCTGCTTTGCTCCTGGTCATCGGCTGCTCGAACACCATGACCGAGTGCCGTGAATTGTCCGTGCCAGTCAGCGTCTTCGAGACCGCCGCGGAATGCACCGCCGAAAGGCCTTTTGTCCTGACCGATGTCCAGGGCCAGGCTCCGCATATCGTTGCCGAGTGCCTCACTGTCGATCCGGCTCTGGAGGATGACTACGACCAGATCGTCTGGAACGTGCGCCCGGACGGCACGCTCAATGCCTCCTTGCAGGTTTCCAACCTTGTGGTTGCATCGAACGCTGCGCGCCCCGAAAAAGACTATCTTAGCCAACAGTAAAATCGGGCAGGCAAAGGCCGTTGTTTCATGCTAAATGACGGCTGGTACTCGCTAAAATCAGGACAAAAGTGAGGAGAGACTCTATGCGGAAAGTGATTATTGCCATGGTTGCCGTGGTCGCAATCAGCGGCTGCAGCACGACCGAGCAGGACGTTGGCGTCGGCGCCGGTGTCGGCGCAGTGGCCGGCGGCCTGATCGGCGGCGGCAGGGGTGCGCTCATCGGCGCAGCCGTCGGTGCCGGATCCGGTCTGCTCGTGCGCAACCTGCGCAATGGCTATTGCCAGTACCGCGACAATCGCGGTCGTCTCTACACGGCCCGCTGCTGATCCGCTTCAGCATGCAAGCATAGCAACGGAGACCGGCTCGTCCGGTCTCCGTTTTTCTGCCTGGCGCGGGTCCGCTTACCGCAGCCGCGATTCAGACCAATGGGATCCTGATTTTCACCTTCAGCCCGTCGGCGTGAAAGTCGCGCTTGATCGTACCGCGCAATTCGCGCGTGACGTTGAGGTCGATCAGCTTGGTGCCGAAGCCTGTCTTGGCCGGCGCGTCCAGTGGCTTGCCCCCTGTTTCATGCCAGTTGAGCGCCAGCGTCCTGTCATGCCCGCGACCCTCGACCGACCAATCGACCTTGAGCGCGCCCACCGAATTGCCGGCCTCGCCATATTTCAGCGCATTCGTCGCCAGCTCATGGAAGGTCAGGCCGAGCGCCTGCGTCGTCGTCTCGTCGAGCAGCACTTCCGGCCCCGACAATATCCCCTCTGGAAGCTCCTTGCCGAATACCTGGCCAAGCTCGATGCGCAGCAGGTCGCCGAGATCGGCCTTCTGCCAGCGCGAACGCGTCAGCATGTCCTGCGAAGCAGCCATCGCCTGCAGCCTGGCCGAGAAGGATGACGAGAACTCCTTCACATCGGTGGCGTGCGACGCGGTCTGCCGGGCGATCGCCAGCACCCTTGTGATCGAGTTCTTGATACGATGCTTCATCTCCTGCAGCATCAGGTCCTTTTCGAGCAGGCTCTTTTCGGTCGTCTCGTGCAACAGCGAAACCGCGTCATAGGCCCGCTCCTGAAAGCGGGCCACCAGCGCAATGGCCCCGGCAAGCAGCAAACCGAACAGGCCGAGCATCACCGGAATGGCGCGCGAAGAGGGCTGCGAGAAGGCGCTTGTCGGCCTGAAAAGGACGGTCCATTGCCGCCCTGCCACGACGAGCTTGCGGGTGACCAGCAGCCGGTCGCCGAATATCGAAACCGGCGGCGTCTCAGACTGGAACAGAAGATTTCCGGCATCCACTTCGCCGTCATAGATCTCGGTGTTGACCGGCAGCAGCGGCGCGCGGCTGAGCGCGACCTGGAACAGGTCGCGGGCGCGGAAGGCCGCATAGAGGAAACCCGCTGTCGAGGAGCGCGTGGCGTTGATGACGTCAGGCGCGGTCTCGACCTTGAGCCGCACGAAAACCAGGAAGCCGGTGAAAGTCTGCGCGGCACCTGTCCCCTGGCCGAGCTGGATCAGGCCGCTTGCGTGCTGCTGGTCGTCGGCCATCGCCTTTTCGATCGCCGCCCGCCGCACTGGCTCGGTGAACATGTCGAAGCCGATGCTGGCCTGGTTGGACGGGTCCATCGGTTCGAACAGCACGACCGGCGTCCGCCATGGCTGCGTCGTCGCCGGATAGACCGCATGCGCGACACCCTGGTCGCGCAGTATGTCGCGCTCGACCGCGGCCTCGTCGCCTGTCTTGGCCAGCCTGAGAAAGCCGATGCCGCGCAGTCCGGCGAAATTGTTGTCGACGTCGAGCGCGCTGAAGAAAGCCTTGAACTCGCCACGCGAGATGTCGCCGTTGCGGGCGTCGAACAGCGCCTGGGTCGAGCGCAGCAACGACAGATGCAGGTCGATGCGGCTCTCGATGCGGTTGAGCGCGTCATCCGCCGTCGCGGCGAATTTGATGCGCGCCGCCTCTTGCGTGGCGAAATACGCAAAGCCCGCCATCGTCAGGCTGATCAGCGCGACGGCGATGAAGGCGACGATCGGGAAAAACTTCTTCAATGGATGGCGTTGCCCATGGCGATTCGGACCCTTTTATGAGCAAGTCCCCGCGCCAACACAATGGCGCGGCCAAACCATCATGACGGCTGGCATATCACATTAGAAGACAGTTAGCCGGCTTACTTGATGTCTCAGGCAGCGATTTTCAGCGCGCCTGGCCCGGGAATGGCGCCGGGCGGGCACTTGCCGAGGATGATCATGCCGAGCACCTCGTCCTGGGTAACGTCGCTGGTGCGCGCCGTGCCGACGACCTGGCCGTTCTTCATCACGCAGACCCGGTCGGCAAGCTCGAACACGTCGTGGATGTCGTGGCTGATCAGGAAAATGCCGATGCCGTCGGCCTTGAGCTGCCTGACCAGTTCGCCGACCTGGGCTGTTTCCTGCGGGCCGAGTGCGGCCGTCGGCTCGTCCATGATCAGGATGCGGGCGTTGAACAGGATGGCGCGCGCGATCGCTACCGACTGCCGCTGGCCGCCCGAGAGCTTGACCACCGGATCCTTGAAGCGCTGAAAGCGCGCATTGAGCCGGCCCATCACCTTGCGCGCCTCGGCTTCCATGGCGACATCGTCTAGCGTGCCCCAACCGGTCATCAGCTCGCGGCCAAGGAAGAGGTTAGCGGCGGCGTCGACATTGTCGGCCAGCGCCAGCGTCTGGTAGATCGTCTCGATGCCGTATTTCTTGGCGTCTCGCGGATTGGAGATCGAGGCCTCCTCGCCGTTGACGAAAATCTGGCCCGCATCGCGCTTATAGGCGCCGGACAGGATCTTGATCAGCGTCGACTTGCCGGCGCCATTGTGGCCGAGCAGCGCCACTACCTCGCCTGGGAAGAGATCGATCGACGCATCGTCGACGGCGCGAATGCCGCCGAAGGCGATCGAGATGTTGCGCATGTCGATCAGCGGTGTGCCCGTGGGAGCAGTCTTTTCCATGGCCGCGTCCTCCTCAGACTCGCTTGCGATAGACGGTGTCGAGCCAGACGGCGACGACCAGCACGGCGCCGACGACGATGCTCTGCAGCGGCGAGTCGATGCCGAGCAGCACCATGCCGGACTGCAGCGACTGCATCAGCAGTGCGCCGAGCATGGCGCCCAGCACCGTGCCCGAACCGCCGGCCAGCGACGTGCCGCCGATGACGGCGGCGGCGATGACCAGAAGCTCGTCCAGCGTGCCCAGCGCATTGGTCGAGGCGTTGAGGCGCGCCGACGAGATCGCCGCGCTGATTGCCGCCAGCACGCCCATGATCATGAACACCTTCATCGTCACCCAGCGGGTGTTGATGCCGGCGAGTTCCGCCGCTTCAGGATTGCCACCGATGGCGAAGACATAGCGGCCGAACCGGGTGCGCCTGGTGATGAAGGTCATGACGATGCCGACCGCGACCGCCATCAGCACCGGGATGGCGATGCCATGGGCGATGAACAGGCCGCCTTCGGGAATGGTGATGCCGTTCTGCTGCGCGTACTGGCGCACGATGCCGACCGGCCACGGATAGGAATTGGCGACCCACACCGCGCCAACGATGGCGGCGCAGGCGACCACGCCGAGGAATGTCTCCGCCCACACCGGGCGCAGCGGGAAGTTGAAGCGTTTGCGCTGCGAGCGGCCGTTGAGCAGCGCGAAGGCGACTGCCGCGCAAGCCACGACACCGACGATCCAGCTGGCGGTGGCGCCGATCGAACCGCGTGGCCCGCCGCCCATCAATTGGAAGGTGGCATCGAGCGGCGCGACCGTGCGGCCGCTGGTGATCAGCCACGCCATGCCGCGCCAGACCAGCAGGCCGCCCAGCGTCACGATGAAGGCAGGCACCTCCATATAGGCGATGATGAAGCCCTGGAACGCGCCGATCAGAAGGCCGAGCGCCACGCCGGCGGCGAGTGCGATGATCCAGAGCCAGGGATTGCCGAGCTGGAAGCCGATGACGCGAATGAGGAATTCGGCCTGCGCCACGCCCATGATCATACCGATCACGCCTTCGACGGAGCCGACCGAAAGGTCGATGTTGCGCATGACGATGACCAGCACCATGCCAGTCGCCATGATCGCCACCGACGAGGTCTGCACCGACAGGTTCCACAGATTGCGCGGCGTCAGGAAAAGCCCGCCGGACAGGATATGGATGCCGATCCAGATGACCAGCAGCGCGCCAACCATGCCGAGCATGCGCGTATCGAGTTCGGTTGCCTTGAGAAAGCGTCCGACGGCGCTGAGCTCGGCAGCCCGCGCCCGATCCGCGGTCGCATTGGCGACCGGCGTGTTGGAAGCCGTATCGGTCATGATATCCTCCCACCGGTCTCCGTCTGGCGCGGTTGCCGGAACACCGCCGAACTCGCTACCGGTATCAGCCGGCTTTAGTTGCAGGCCGCGACGCTGCCTGCGGCAACGCCAGCGCAAACCTCGTCCTTCTTGATCCAGCCGGCGTCGATGACGACGTTGAGATTGTCCTTGGTGATCGCGACCGGGGTCAGGAAAAGCGACTTGACAGTGTTGCCGCCAGGCGTCGTGAAGTCCGTGACGCCGGCAATGTCGGTCATCTTCTTGCCGTCGGCCAGTTGCGAGGCAATCTCGGCGGCGTTCTTGCCGAGCTCGCGCGCATCCTTCCACACCGACACGGTCTGCGTGCCGAGCGCGATGCGATTCAGCGCGGCGTGGTCGCCGTCCTGGCCCGAAACCGGAACGGTTCCGGCCAATCCCTGCGCCGTCAGCGCGGCAACGACGCCGCCGGCGGTGCCGTCATTGGCCGCCACCACCGCATCGACCTTGTTGTCGTTGGCGGTCAGGAACTGTTCCATGTTCTTCTGCGCATTGGCCGGCAGCCAGCCGTCCGTATAGGCCTCGCCGACATTCTTGATCTTCCCGCCGTCGATGGCTTCCTTCAGCACTTCCATGGAGCCGGCGAACAGGAAATCGGCGTTCGGATCGGCACCCGAACCCTTGATGAAGACGTAGTTGCCTTCGGGCTTCGCCTTGAACACTTCGCGGGCTTGCATGCGGCCGACTTCCTTGTTGTCGAAGGTCAGGTAGAACACGTCCTTGTTCTCGATCAGGCGGTCATAGCCGACGACCGGAATGCCCTCGTCAAGCGCCTTCTGCACCGCCGGCCCGATGGCCGAGGCGTCCTGCGCCAGCACGATCAGCGCATTCGCACCTTGCGAGATCAGGCTTTCGACGTCGGTCAGCTGCTTGCCGGGATTAGACTGTGCGTCGGCGGAAATGTACTTGTCGCCGGCGGCTTCGATCGCTGCCTTCATCGCCGCCTCATCGGTCTTCCAGCGCTCTTCCTGGAAGTTCGACCACGACACGCCGATGACCTTGTCCTTCGCCTGCGCGACCGACGCCAGCGTCAGCGACATGGCGACACCCGCCAGCATGGCGACTGCAAATTTCTTCATGATATCCTCCCTGCGCCGCGCACGGCGCGACAAACTGACCCGAAGGCCGGCACAAGGCTCTCTTTTTTTCGAGCCTCGAAAAAATACTGATCCAACGCCGAAGCGCTGTCAACATCGATTCTGACGGTTTTTGACGGCCGTCGAATTTTTTTCGGGTCTCGGAATAAATAAATGACAGGACTTCCCGATTCTGCCAATATTCAGTGAGCGCGTCGACGGCCTTCGACGTTCACGAAGCGGCGGCGGCAGGGAGGAGACGCAGGCCATGTCGGTTGGAATCCGCCACGACGATCTACGCCGGCGCAACCGGGCGATGGTGATTTCGGCCGTGCGCAGGGCTGGCCAGCCGTCACGGACCGAGATCGCCGCGACCACTGGCCTCAGCCATTCGACCATTTCGGCGATCTCCTCCGACCTGATCCAGGAAGGCATCCTGACCGAGAGCAAGCCCAGCGAAGCGGCTTCGCTGAAGCGCGGCCGGCCACAGGTCGGCCTCGGCCTCAATCCGGAAGCCACCGCGGTGATGACCGTGGTGCTGTCGCTCAACTTCCTCTCCGTCGCCGTCATCGATTATGCCGGGCAGGTCATTGCCGAAGAGCAACGCCGCCTGGACACGCTGACCATGCCGCGCGACGAGCTGATCGGCGAATGCACGGCGATAGTCCGGCGCCGGTTCGAGGATCCCGATCTCGATGTCCGCAGCGTCGCCCGCATCGCGATGGGCATCCAGGGCATCACCGACACCCATGCCCGCGCCATGCTGTGGTCGCCGATCACGTCGCTGACCGACATCCCCTTTGCCGACATTCTGGAAGGCGAGTTCGGCATTCCCGCTACCATGGAAAACGACTGCAACATGATGGCGGTGGCGCTGCAATGGCGCGATCCCGAACGCTACCGCGACGATTTCATCGCCATCCTGCTCTCGCACGGCATTGGCATGGGGCTGGTGCTGAAGGGCGAACTGTTCACCGGCACTCATTCGTCCGGCGGCGAGTTCGGCCACATGATCCACCGGCCGGGCGGCGCGCTCTGCCGCTGCGGACGGCGCGGCTGCGTCGAAGCCTATGCCGGCAACTATGCCATCTGGCGCAACGCCAGGATGATGAGTGAGGATGCCGAACCGACCGATGTCGGCGACGCCGACATGCGCGCGCTCGCCGCCCGGGCGCGCGAGAGCGACGGGCCGGAGCGCGAAGCCTACCGCAAGGCGGGCGAGGCGCTCGGCTTCGGCCTTGGCAGCCTGTTCGCGCTGATCGATCCCGCACCCGTCGCCATGGTCGGCGTCAGCGCCGCCGCTTTCGATCTGATCGAACCGGCGCTGCGCGAGGCGATTGCCCAGACCGCCGGCGGCCAGCACTCGAAATCGATCTCCTTCGACACCGAGCCGAATGAGTTGCCGCTGATCCGCGAGGGCTGCGCCATGCGCGCGCTTGGCTTCGTCGACCAGGAGATTTTCGCGCCGGGCGTCCAGCAGCGAACGGGTTCGGCAGGAAAGAACGTGGCTTGATCGCGACTTGAGATGTGTTGAGGCCAGGCCGCGCCGTTCGCAGGCCTGAATATCAGCACATACCTAATCTTCCCGGATCGCGTATCCTGCCCCGCGGATGGTGCGGATGACGTCGGGCATGCGGCCATTGTTGACCGCCTTGCGCAGCCGGCCGACATGCACGTCGACCGTTCGCTCGTCGATATAGATCGTCTCGCCCCAGACATTGTCGAGCAGCTGGCTGCGCGAGAACACCCGGCCCGGATGCCGCATCATGAATTCGAGCAGCCGGAACTCGGTCGGCCCGAGCCTGATCTCGCTCTTCTTGCGGTAGACCCGGTGCGACTCGCGGTCGAGCACGATGTCGCCGACCTTGAGCATGCTGGACAGCACTTCCGGCTTGGCGCGACGCAGCAGCGCCTTGACCCTGGCCATGAATTCCGGCGTCGAGAACGGCTTGACCAGATAGTCGTCGGCGCCGGTGGAGAGGCCGCGCACGCGGTCGCTCTCTTCGCCACGCGCCGTAAGCATGATGATCGGCAGCCGCTCGGTCTCGGGCCGCATCCTGAGGCGCCGGCAAAGCTCGATTCCGGAAACCGCCGGCACCATCCAGTCGAGCACCAGCAGGTCGGGAACGTTTTCCTGCAGGCGGATCTCGGCTTCGTCGCCGCGCGTCACCACCTCGACCTGGTAGCCTTCGGATTCCAGATTGTAGCGGAGCAGCACCCCCAGCGGCTCCTCGTCCTCCACCACCATGATGCGTGGCGCTATCATCAGTCGGTTACCCCTGTCATGCAGCCGGCGCGGACATCGCTGTCTCGTCTTGCTTGGGACGATTGGCTGGCAATTGCGAGCCTGTCAGCACATAGTAGGCGTTCTCGGCGATGTTGGTGACATGGTCGCCAATGCGCTCCAGATTCTTGGCGCAGAACAAGAGATGCGTGCAGGCCGTGATGTTGCGCGGATCTTCCATCATGTAGGTCAGCAGCTCACGGAACACCGAGGTGTATTTGACGTCGATGCGCTCGTCGTCGTTCCGAAGCTTGGCGAGTGCCGCGGCGTCTGCGGCGGCGTATTCCTCGATCACCCCTTGCACCTGGACCAGCACCAACTGCGCCATCACATCGATGGAGTGCGACAGGTCGCGCGGCGTGACGCTGAGGCCGACGGTGCCAACGCGCTTGGCGATGTTCTTGGCAAGGTCGCCGATGCGCTCGAGATCGCCGGCCATGCGGATAGAACCGACCACCGCGCGCAAATCGTTGGCCATCGGCTGGCGCTTGGCGATCAGCGTGATGGCGCGGTCGTCCAGCTCGCGCTGGCGCGCATCCATGATGGCGTCGTCGGAGACCACCCTCTGTGCCAGTGCATTGTCGGAATTCAGAAGGGCCTTGGTCGCCCCGCCGACCATCGCGCCGGCCAGTTCGCCCATGTCGGAGATCAGCTTGCTGATCTGCCCGAGATCCTCGTCGAAAGAGGCGACGGTATGATGTTCACCCATGATCCTGTCCTCGTGCCTGAAAGTTGCCGCCGGACCACTCAGCCGAACCGGCCGGTGATGTAGTCCTGCGTGCGCTTGTCGTCGGGGTTGGTGAACATCTTGTCGGTGGCGCCCTCCTCGACCAGATAGCCGAGGTGGAACATGGCCGTGCGCTGCGACACACGCGCCGCCTGCTGCATCGAGTGCGTGACGATGACGATCGTGTAGTTTTGACGCAGCTCGTCGATCAGCTCCTCGACGCGGGCTGTGGCGATCGGGTCGAGCGCCGAGCAGGGCTCGTCCATCAGGATCACTTCCGGCGACACGGCGATGGCGCGCGCGATGCACAGGCGCTGCTGCTGGCCGCCGGAAAGGCCGGTGCCGGGCTCTTGCAGACGGTCCTTCACCTCGTTCCAGATCGCCGCCTTCTTCAGGCTCGATTCGACGATCTGGTCCATGTCGGCCTTGCGCTTGGCCAGCCCGTGGATGCGCGGACCGTAGGCGACGTTCTCGTAGATCGACTTCGGGAACGGATTGGGCTTCTGGAACACCATGCCGACGCGGGCTCTCAGTTCGACGACGTCGATGTTCTTGTCGTAGATGTCCTCTTCGTCCAGCGTGATCTTGCCGGTCACCCGCGCCGAGTCGATGGTGTCGTTCATGCGGTTGAGGCAGCGCAGGAAGGTCGACTTGCCGCAGCCCGAAGGGCCGATCAGCGCCGTCACCTGGTTGAGGCGGACGTCGAGATTGACGTCGAACAGCGCCTGCTTGTCACCATAGAACACGCCGACCTTGTCGCCGCGCATCTTGATCACTTCGTTCGACTTGGCGTTCATCTTGTCGCCCACTGCATTTTCGAGGGACTGTTCGGTCATGATGTTCATACAGATACCTTCTTTTACCAGCGCCGTTCGAAGCGGCGCCGCAGCACGATCGCTGTGATGTTCATGGCCATGAGGAAGACGAGCAGGATGATGATGGCGCCCGACATACGCTCGACGAAGGCGCGTTCGGCCTCGTTCGCCCACATGTAGATCTGCACCGGCAGCGCGGTGGCCGGATCGAAAGGCGTCGTCGGATAATCGGCGACGAAGGCCACCATGCCGATCAGCAGCAGCGGCGCGGTTTCACCGAGCGCACGCGCCAGACCGATGATGGTGCCGGTAAGGATGCCGGGGGCGGCAAGCGGCAGGATGTGATGGAACACCATCTGCATCTTGGACGCCCCAAGGCCGAGCGCTGCCGAGCGGATCGACGGCGGCACAGCGGCAAGGGCAGCGCGCGTCGCGATGATGATCGTCGGCAGTGTCATCAGCGTCAGCACCAGTCCGCCGACGAAAGCGGCCGAGCGCGGCATGCCGAGGAAGTTGATGAACACGGCAAGTCCGAGCAGGCCGAAGACGATCGACGGCACCGCCGCCAGATTGTTGATGTTGACTTCGATCAGGTCGGTGAGGCGGTTCTTCTTGGCGAATTCCTCAAGATAGATCGAGGCGGCGACGCCGATCGGCAGCGCCAAAAGCAGCACGATCACCATCATGTAGAACGAGCCGATGATGGCCACGCCCATGCCCGACGTTTCCGGGCGGCTGGAGGCGCCATAGGAGAACAGGCCGGTGTTGAAATGCTCGGCCATCACGCCGTCGGCCTTGAGCTTGTTCATCCAGGCGATCTGCTGGTCCGAGACCTTGCGGCGCGATTCCTCGACACTGAGGTCGATCTGGCCCTTGAAGGCGGAGTCGAGATTGGCGGCGGCGAGGATGTTGACGTCGCGCGTCGTGCCGATGACCGACGGGTCGGCGGCGACGATGTCGCGCAGCTGGACGCGGGCGCCTTCCGACAGGAAGCCCTTGAGCTTCATGACCATCGGCTTGTTGCTGGGATCGATGCCGAGCTTGGCGATCAGCGCGCGTTCGGCGAGCTTGGGATAATTTGCCTTGATCAGCACGCTCGGATCGGTGGCGCGCTTGTTGGACGGATCGATCAGCTTCTCGTCGAAGGTGATCGGCAGCGTCACCGTCGTCTGCCAGAAGGCGGTGTAGCCCTTCGAGACGATGGTGATGAGCATGATGGCGAGGAACGCCAGGCCGACGGAAATCGCCAGCCCGCCATAGATGCGGAAGCGGCGTTCGGCGGCGTAGCGGGCTTTCAGGCCGATATCGCGGCGCGGATGAGCCGCCGCCCGGACCATAGTATCCATGGGAATGTCGGTCATTCGTACTGCTCCCGGTATTTGCGCACGATGTACAGCGCGACGATGTTCATCACCAGCGTCAGCGCGAACAACGTCAGGCCGAGCGCGAAGGCGACCAACGTCTGTGGCGAATTGAACTCGAGATCGCCGGTAAGCTGGTTGACGATCTTGACGGTGATGGTGGTCATCGCTTCGAACGGGTTGACGGTGAGGTTGGCGGCGACGCCGGCCGCCAGCACGACGATCATCGTCTCGCCGATGGCGCGCGAAGCGGTCAGCAGGATGGCGCCGACGATGCCGGGAAGTGCGGCCGGCAGGATCACCCGCTTGATCGTCTCGGAGCGCGTCGCGCCGAGGCCGAGCGAGCCGTCGCGCATGGCGCGCGGCACCGCGGTGATGATGTCGTCGGACAGCGAGGACACGACCGGGATCAGCATGACGCCCATGACCAGGCCGGCAGTGAAGATGCTCTGGCCCTGGATGAAGGGCGAGCCGCCGGTCAGCGCCGCCGAGAGATCGCGCAGGAAAGGCCCGAGCGTGACGACGGCGAAGATGCCGTAGACGATGGTCGGGATGCCGGCGAGCAGTTCAAGCGCCGGCTTGACCACCCCGCGCACCTTGGGCGTTGCGTATTCGGCCATGTAGACAGCCGACATCAGCCCGACCGGCACCGCCACCAGCAGGGCGACGGCGGCGATGTAGAGCGTGCCGGCGAGCAGCGGGATCAGGCCGAACTGGCCCTGGCTGCCGCCGGAACCGGCGGCGGCAAAGCGCGGATCCCATACCGTGCCGAAGAAGAAGCTCATCGGCGACACGCTTTCGAAGAACTGGATCGTCTGGAACAGCATCGACAGCACAATGCCGACTGTGGTCAGGATGGCGATGGTCGAGGCCGCGAGCAGACCCCACAGCATCAGCTTCTCGACATTGTTCCTGGCGCGCGCCCGCGGCGCGATCTGCCTCAGCGCATAGAGGGCGCCGGCAATCGACAGAGCGAGGGTGACGACCGCGCCGAACAGTCCAAGCATGCCCTGGACCTTGTTCGTCTCGACGGCGATCGGGATCATGTAGTCCTGTGTATCCGATGCCAGCGCCACGCCCTTGGCGGCAAGCAGCGGCTGCAACTCGGCAAAGGTGGCGGGCAGCGCGGTGTTCGCATCGAGCTGGCGCAGGCCCTTGGCCAGGCTCTTGACCAGGCTGACATCAAGTGCCTCGCTGGCAACCTTGCTGTCGGCGGTGCGCTCCGGCAGGACGGCGTGAATGTGGCGGTCGAGATAGAAGGAGGAGCCGATGTTCCAGACGGCAAGCAGCAGAAGGGCAGGCAGGACGGCGAGCAGGAAGGCCCACCAGCCGTGGTAATGGGAGCGCGAGTGCGGCTTCACCGTGCCGTTTTCGTGCGCTGCGGCACGCTGCCGGCCGATCAGGAACGCAACCACGCCGATGGCGACGACAATGGCGAGTACGAACAAGGACGACATTGACCACCCCCGGGGAAGCTTTAGTCGCCAGCGCCAATGCGGCAGGCGATAAAACCAGGGCGCGGACTTGGTCCGCGCCCTGGCCTGGAAGATTGATTACATCGACTTCCCGGCGGCGAACGCGTCGCGCTGGGCCTGACGCTCGGCGTCCGGAGCAGCCACGAGGCCGTATTCGGCGAGCGGGCTTTCCGGGCCGACCATCTGGTCGTCGAGGAAGAATTCGACATACTCCTTCAGGCCGGGAACGACGCCGAGATGCGCCTTCTTGACGTAGAAGAACAGCGGGCGCGAAACCGGGTACTTACCGCTGGCGATCGTCTCGGTCGAAGGCACGACGTCTTCCACGGTTGCGACCTTCAGCTTGTCGGCATTGTTCTCGTAGAAGGAGAGACCGAACACGCCGACACCGGTCTTGTTGGAGTCGATGCGGGCGAGGGTCTCGGTATAGTCGCCGTCGATGTCGACAGCCTTGCCGTCCTTGCGGATGGCGATGCAGGTCTTGCCGATTTCCTTTTCGTCGGCAACGCCGGCGGCCTTGAGAGCGTCCTTGTCGCAGCCTGCGTCGAGAAGCTTGGTCTCGAACACTTCGCGGGTGCCGTGCTTCTCACCGGGAATGTAAGCGGCGATATCCCAGTCGGGCAGCTTCGGATTGACCTGGTTCCACTTGGTGTTCGGATTGTCGACCAGCTTGCCGTCGACGACCAACTTGGCGGCGAGCGCCTTGTAGATGTCGGCGGGAACCAGCGCCCAGTCCGGGCCCTTGATGTCGGTGGCGAAGACGATGCCGTCATAGCCGATACGGACTTCCTGGACTTCCTTGACGCCGGCGTCGGCGCAGGACTTCAGTTCGTCCTTCTTGATCGGACGCGAGGAGTTGGCGATGTCGATGGTGTCTTCGCCGACGCCCTTGCAGAATTCCTTGATGCCGGCGCCGCTGCCGCCGGACTCGACAACCGGGGTCTTGAAGTTGGTGAAGGTTTCGCCGAACTGCTCGGCGACGATCTTGGCATAGGGTAGCACGGTCGACGACCCGGCGACCTGGATCTGGTCGCGCGCGGCGGCGAAGCCGGACGACGCGGCGAGCGCAAGCGCTGCGACCGACGCCGTGAGGAGAAATTTGTTCATGTGGCCTGCTCCTGTTCGGAAGATGGTCTCTCGGCACCCTTGTCCTAGGCGCCCGGTGAGGCCAATAGCTCCCGATTATTACAGTCGCATGACAGTTTCATGTCAGCCCGGTAACGTCTGACGGCCAAGTCGGAAACCGCCGGCTTCCAGCCTTGGCGGCGTATCGCAGGTTTGCCGCGGGAATCAGGGACTTGCGGGATTTTCTAGCCTCGTCTGCCCTCGGCGGCACGAGCCGCGCCGCCGAGAAAAGAAAAGCCGGACGGAAACGCGTTGCCCTTGGCCAGAGCGTGTCATGGCCGAGCCATCGCCGAAAACAGGTCCGTTGGGGTAGATTCGACGCTGTTCTAGTCGGCGGTCGCTGCTCCCGCCCGTAACCGAGGGAGCCAAATTCGATGCACCCATTGTCACGGCTGGTCGCCGGTTTTGGTATGGTGCGATCGCGCCATACCTTTGGGTAACCCGGCGTTTCCGGGGCGCCGCGAGCAAATCGCGTGCGCGGCGACCGCCCATCCAGGGACGGTGCACAGCCGCACGCGGAGATAAGATCTTAGCCGGCGCTGCGCTGAACCTGACTGTCCGCGCCGATCCAGCGCTCAAGCTTTTCGAGCAGCGCCCTTGGGCTGATCGGCTTGGGCAGATAGTCGTCCATGCCGGCCTCCAGGCAGCGCTCGCGGTCGCCCTTGAGCGCATGCGCGGTGACGCCGACGATCGGCACATGCGTGCCCGTCTCTTCCTCGAGCCGGCGAATGGCAGCTGTCGCCTCCAGCCCGTTCATCTCCGGCATCGACACGTCCATCAGGATCATGCGCGGATTGAGCGTGCCGAAGGCGTCGAGCGCCTTGCGGCCATTGCCGACGATTTCGAAGCCGTAGCCGGTCTCGCCGAGGATCTGGGTAAACACCATCTGGTTCACCTCATTGTCCTCCGCGACCAGAATGTCGAGCCCGCGCTCGCCCGTGGCCCGGACGCGCGCCCGAACCGGCGGCGGTTGCAGCTGGGCCCGCACCGAGGCGGTCGAGGACAGCTGTGCCGTCGACGGCGCCTGAGCGCCCCCGCCGCTCGCCAAGGGCAGCACGCGGCTCGCCTCCTCAGTGTGGTGGTGGCGCTGGATGGTGGCCACCAGCGTCTCCAGCAACACCGATGAGCGCGCCGGCTTGATCAGCTGGGCATCGATGCCGAGGTCGCGGTAGCTGGTGTTGGCGAGAGACTGGTCGACGGAGGTCAGCATGATGATCGGCGTATGGGCGAGACCCGCGGTGTTGCGCACGATCCGCGCCATTTCGGCGCCGCTCATGTTGGGCATCTGGTAGTCGAGCACGACGCAGTCGACCGGAACGCCATAGGCGGCGGCCGCGATCAGCACCTTCAGCCCTTCGGCGCCGCTTTCGGCCGCGCAGGAATCGAAGGTCCACGACGCCATCTGCTCGCTCAGGATCGACCTGTTGACGGCATTGTCGTCGACGATCAGCACGCGTGCACCGGTCACGTCCACCGGCATGATGCGTTGCCCGCTTTGCTGCTCCGCCCTGGGCAGCGTCACCGTGAACCAGAAGGTCGAGCCCTTGCCTTCGGCGCTCTCCACGCCGATCTCGCCTTCCATCAGCTCGACCAGCCGCGAGGTGATGGCGAGGCCGAGCCCGGTGCCTTCATGCCGCCTTGTCGACGAGGTGTCGACCTGGTTGAATTTCTCGAAGACGGCTTTCAGCTTCTCCTCGGGAATGCCGATGCCGGTATCGGTGACCGAGATGGTGAGCTTCGTTCCCGCGGGAACCCGGACGCCGGTGACGTCGACCAGCACATGGCCTTCGTCGGTGAACTTCACCGCATTGCCGAGCAGGTTGGTGACGATCTGCCTTACGCGCCCGACATCGCCGATGAACTGGCTTTCGAGACCGGGCTGGACACGCACGATCAGCTCGAGGTCCTTCTCCTTGGCGCGTGTCGACACCAGCGTCGCCACGTCCTCGATGGCCTCGGCAAGGTTGAAGGGCGCCGGGTCGAGCACGAGTTGGCCGGCATCGATCTTGGAGAAATCCAGGATGTCGTTGATGATGGTCAAAAGCGCGTTGCCCGACTTGACGATGATGTCGGTGAACGTCTTCTGCTTCGGGTCGAGGTCGGACTTGGCGAGCAGTTCCGCCATGCCGAGCACGCCGTTCATCGGCGTGCGGATCTCGTGGCTCATATTGGCCAGGAATTCCGACTTGGCGCGGTCGGCAAGCACGGCGCGCTGGCGCGCCTCGCTGAGCTCGGCCTCGCGCTGCTTCAGCTCGGTGATGTCGGTGGTCGAGCCGATCAGATAGAGCGAGCCATCGGACGCGATCATCGCGCCCTTGCGGGCGAACTGGTGCCGCACGCTGCCGTCGGCCAGCGTCACGGTCTCCTCGATCTCCTGCGTCTCGCCGGTGCGCAGCACGGCGAGGTCGCTGGCGACGAAGGCTTCGCCGTCCGGTCCGAATATCTCGACGTCGGTCTTGCCGGTCGCCTTGTCCTTGGTAAAGCCGGTGAGATCGCACCAGCCCTTGTTGACGTAGAACTGCCTGAGGTCGGAGCGCTTGGCGTAGATCGACACCGGCACATTGTCGATGAGACTGCGGAACACCTCGTTCTCGCGCATGCTCTCTTCCAGCGCCCGCTCGCGCGCCTTGACGTCGGTGATGTCGGTGCTGGAACCAACCAGATGCACCGACCCGTCGAGCGCCACCAGCCGGCTCTTGCGCGTCATCAATTGCCGCAGCGTGCCGTCGCGATGGGTAACCGGCTCCTCGACCTCCAAGACATTGCCGGTGACCACGACCTCTGTGTCGTCGAGGCTGTAGCTTTCGGCATCCTCGGTGCCGAACAGCTGGCGGTCGGTCCGGCCGATGACTTCCTCCTTGGCAAGGCCGGTCAGCGCGCACCAGGCCTTGTTGACGAATTCGATGCTGAGATCCTGGGCCTTGATGAAGGCTGCTACCGGCAGTTCGTCCATGACGTGCCGGAACAGGTCGATCTGGCGCATCGAGTCATGCAGCGCCTTCTCGCGGCTCTTGATATCGGAAATGTCGACGCGCACCCCGATGAAGGTGCCGTCGTCGGTCCGCATGTCGTAGACCTGGTACCAGCGGCCGTCGGGATTGAGGCGCTCGTAAGACGAGTTGGGCAGTCGGTAGCGGGCGAGGATGGCGTCCAGCCAGACGTCGAGATCTCCATCGTAGAGCCTGTCGATCTCGGCATCGCCGCTCAGCCGGAAATAGCCGGCCGAATGTCCCAGTTCCAGCGCCTCGCGGAAGCTGTGGCCGGGCTGCCATGCCGGCTTCAGCGCCGGCAGCGTGTCCTGCAGTTTGCGGTTGGCGAAGACGAAATTGTCCTCGCGGTCGTAGATGATGACGGCGGCCGGCAGCGATTCCAGCACGGTGGCAAGGTTCTTGCGGGCCTCCTCTGCTTCCGTCTCGCGCCGCTTGATCACCGCTTCGGCCAGCCGCGATTTCTCCAGCGCCTCGGCGAGCTCGGCCTCGCGATCCTTCATCTCGGTGACATCGACATAGGAGATCAGCCGCTTGCCGCCGGCCAGCGGCGCCAGCGATGCAATCAGCGTACGGCCGTCATTGCGCGGCAGTTGCCTGGAGCCCGCCACGCCGGCCATGATTTCGGCCTCGCGCTCCACGATGTGGCTCTGCCATACCGCGTCGTCGGTGCCGTAGGGGTCCGTGTCGCGGCTGGCCTGCATCACCTCGCGGAAGCCGCAGCCGATCCCGGCGCGCTTGGGATCGATTTCCCAGAAGTCATAGAAGGCGCGGTTGATCAACTCAGCGCGCATATCCGCATCGAGGACAAGGACGCCGATCGGCATCTGATCGACCATCGTACGAAGATTGGCGAAGGTCTCGGTGATTTTGGCGTTGGCGCTCTCGATCTCGGCGTCGCGACGCTTGACCTCGGTGACGTCGTAGTAGGTCAGCAGCCGCCTGCCGCCTGACAGCGCCGTCACCGAGAACATCATCGTCTTGCCATTGGCATGGCGAAACTCGCGTGGCGCGACGGAGCCGGCGCGAATCTCCTCGATGCGGGTGGCGAGGTAACGCTGCCATTGCTGCTCGTCGAGGTCGCCATAGATGCCGTTGCGGCGGTTGAGCTCCATCAACAGGCTGAACGGCGCGCCGACGGTCACGGCGCCGTCCGGAATCCTGGAGAGTTCGCGATAGGCCTTGTTGACGATCAGCGTGTCGAGCCGGGCGTCGAGAAGCACGACGCCCATGTGCATGGCATCCATCGTCCGCTCGAGATCGGCGAGATGCTGTTCGCTGCCCTCGCCGCGGGACAGGTCGTTCTGACCGAGTTCCTCGAAGGCACCGGCGAGTGCCGTCACGTTGCGACCGATGCCATGATAGCCGGCAAATTTACCCTCGCCGTCGAAGCGCGGCAGGCCGGTGATCGAGATCCACCGGCAATCGCTGCGGCCGCCCTTCAGCTCATAGACGAAGTCGCGAAACGGCCGATGTGCCTGCAGGTCCTCCAGATGCGCGGCGGCGCTATGGCTGCCCTTCAGCACCTGCTTAAGAAAATCGAAGCGGAAACGGCCGAGAATACTGGCGGGTTCAATGCCGGTGGCGGCCTGATAATTGTCCGAAAGCCGGGAAAACCGCAGCTCGGCATCTGTTTCCCAGGTCCAGTCCGCGGCTGCGTCGAGCATCTCGCGCAGCGCCTCGGGCGAAGACGCCTGCCAGGCGGGCGCAAGCGCGCCGTCGCCACGCGCAACCGCCTTGCGGGGAGCGTGCTTGCCAGCCGTCCCGACCGTCTCGTCCACTTCCGCCATGCCGCTCCCACCCCCAGGACCGAACCCCCTTCGCGACCCGTCGGCGGAATGTGCCCGAGAAGCATTAACGGACCGCTAACCATAACAACCCGCAGCCGGCCTCCGGCTGGATTCCGCATCGGCCCTGACTGCGGCATTGCATCGGTTGTCGGCCACGGCTCAGCCGCGTTATAAGTATATTGGGGTGTTGCTAATGTTCGGACGGTTCCTGCTTGTTTTCCTTTTCCCGGCGCTGCTTGCAGCGGGCGGGTGCGCGCGCAGCGGCGATGGCACCGTGGTCATCCCGAAGCCGCTAGACGTCAGGCGTATCTGGGACAAGCCTCCACCCCATGCGCAAACCAGCCAGTCGCAGGTGGGTGTCTTTCCGGTCGCACCACCGCAGGCACCAGCACGCGCGGCGGCCCGCAGGCTCGCCCCGCAGCCGAGACGGGTGACATCCAGTCCCCCGCCGTTTTCTTCCTCCGAGCCGGCCACTACTCTCGCCTGCAGGAATGTCAGCGAGCCCGGCAAGCGCTACCGGGTCGTCTGCGATTAACCCTTGGCAGCGGGAGTTGCTCGACGAATTGACGGCGCCCAAGAGCAATTGCGCAAGAAACAAATAGCTAAAGCGACGCCGCGCCCTTCTTGGGCTCCTTGGCGCCAAGCTTATCCAGCGCGATGCGAACCTGCCGCAGCTCGTCCTGCCAGCCGTCATCGTCGCTCATCGGTCCTTCCGACGCTGCACGCTGCAACCCGCGCGCCTCGGATTCGATGTCGCGAAGCCTGGCGATCTTTTGTTCGGTGGTCAGGGACTGGTCCTCGACAATTTCCTGCACCTTCATTTCCCTGAATGTGACCATGTCGATGGCTCCGGTTGGTCGTCTGTCACAACGCGGCAGCCGGCAAGCCGTTCCGGCGGCGAGCCGTTCGCCTGGATCGGGCGTCCCACGGCTGACCAGCCATCCGCCGAAAAGTCAGTCCGCGGGGACAGTTTCATTTCAAGATTGAGACAGGCGAAAGGCAGTGCCGACGCCACCATCCGTTGGCACGATCGACCGTGACCAATTTCACTGTGGTCCGCCGCTTGCTGTGAAACCTTTGTCCGACATCCCGCGTTGTAGGCAAAAAGGAGGGCGAAGATGTCTATCCACTTCACCGTTTCGGGGCTGACAAGGAACCTGATCCACTCGCTTGGACTGGATCATGAGTGGTGGCCAAAAGCCCTGACCCCGGAGCAGAAACTGTTGGTGGAATGCTATCTGGCCGGCCAGATTCCGGAATCGGCCTGGAACGACTACGTGTTCGAGATGCCCGAGCTGGAACGGCACGTCAACGCCAGGCGCGGACACCATTGAGCCTACATCAGCCGGTCGCGAAGCGAGCCGTCTGCGCCGGCAGGCGACCGCCTATTGCTTCGGTGACTTGAACTGCAGCGTAAACACATTACCCGCAACGCCCTTGGCAAGCGCCGGCGAAAAGCTAAGCGGCAGGCAGTTCCGCAACGCGGCAGTCGCGGCATCGACAAAGGCCTGACGCGCCTTTTCGTCACCGGCCACCTTGATGGCCGTCGTCTTGGGCGGGCCGATGAGCGTGCCGTCGCGCTTGAAGCTGAAGCTCAATGTGACCGTCGAATTGCCGGCATCCGCCGGCGGCGTCCAGCACGCCTGGATCGCCGTTCCGACATCGTTCATGGTGTTGAGCGATGCGGCATTCGATTGAGCGATTGCCGCCATCAATACTGTTCCCACAATCGCCGACAGTGCTGTGCCGCTTTTCATTTGCAGGTCCTCGTTTCTTCCACCGGCTGCCAGTCCGCACAGGACAACTGAAATCGATGATAGGGTCGGAGCCGGCAATGACAATATGCTTCGCAAGGACTTGATGCGGCTGCCGTTAGCGCGACTGCTCACCGTCCCCGGACAAAAGCCCTTTCAAAAGCAAAAAAGGCCGGCGCATGGCCGACCTTTCCTTCCATCTCTCGCTCAGCGCCAGTACATCCGTGGTCGTAGGCTGGAGATGAATTGCTATCCAGTAGACAGGGCTTTGGTTAACGAATCCTTATCGTTCGAGCAATTCCAGGAAAAGTGCGCAGCGGTTTTCCGTCCGGAATTGCGTAAAAACAAAGAACTAGAGCGGGTCGGCGATTCTATCAAAGCTGAACCGCTCTAAAGCCGCGCCGTCACGCCTTGGCTTGCGACTTCACATAGGCGATATAGCCGCGCACGTCGGCGGCCGGCTCGGCATAGGCCTTGCCGAGCTTCTTCTCGACCGCCGCCACATATTCCTTTGCCCATTTGGGCAAGGCGTAGTCGATGACCGCCAGGAATTCGAGCGTTGCCGCCAGACGGATGTCGGCGATCGACGGGTTCTTGCCGCCGATGAACGGCTTGCCGTCCCGGAAGAAGCTGTGAAACACCTCCAGCGGCTCGGCGATCGCGGCCATCGCCGCCTTCTGGGCCTCGGACTTCTTGTCGGGGTGGGCGTCGCTATGGCCGACCTCGCCGGCATATTGCGGGAAACCGAGGAACGGATAGGTGGCGCGCGCCACATAGGGGTAGAGCGTGCCGACCAGGTAGAACATGGCGCTGTCGATCATCGCCCGCTTGGCCGGCGCCTTGGGATAGAACTTCTCCAACCCATGCTTGTTGGAGAGGTATTGCATGATGGCGCAGCTTTCCCACAGCACGCCTCTGGGAAGCCCCTTGTCCTCGATCATCGGCGTCAAATGGGCGGGATTGCGCGCCATGAATTCCGGCGAGCGCGTATGGCCCCAGGCGTCGGTTTCGGCAGGGTCGAAGCCGGCCGCGCGGGCAAAGACGCGAACGGTCATGTTGTTGACGCTGGGCTTCAGCATACTGAGTTTTACGGCAGGTTTCTTCGCCGGCTTCGCCTTAGGCGCGGCTCTTGCCGTCGCCTTCACTGCCGGCTTCGCCGACGCTTTCGCTGCCGGCTTTGCCGCCGGCTTGGCCGCTGTTTTGGCCGCGGGTTTCTTCGCACTCTTCGTCGCTGTCTTGGCCATGTGTTCCTCCCTCTGTTTTTGTTTCAGTATGGGTTCTTCGGTGCCCGGTCGTCCGACAAGGTGGTGCGGGAGCGCTCGACCAGCGCCTGGATCGCATCGGCGAGATGCACTTCGGCAATGTTGTAGTCGCCGCGCGCGACACGCAGTCTGTGCGCTTCCATCAGCACATCGGCATGGGTGAAGCCTGCCGGCGGCTCGAAGCGGTAGGACGCCAGCTCGATCAGCAGGCCGACCGGATCCTCGAAATAGATCGAATCCATGAAGCCGCGATCCTTGACGCCGCTATGCTTGATACCGCGCTCGTCGAGCCGGGCGACCGCCTGCAGGAAGGTGACGCGCGACACTGCAAACGCGATGTGATGGACGCAGCCCGGATCGGTCGGCGTGCGCCGTTTCTCCGGCGTGCGGCTCTCATCGGTGAAGATGGTGATCAGCCTTCCGTCGCCCGGATCGAAATAGAGATGGCTTTCACTGGCCTTGTCGAGATTGGGCTGCTCGAAGATGAATGGCATGCCGAGCACGCCTTCCCAGAAATCGATCGAAGTCTGACGCCCGGCGCCGACCAGCGTGATGTGATGGACGCCCTGCGATTGCAGCTTCTGCATCGGCCTTCCTCCCGTGGCATCAACTGTCGTCCGGATCTGCCCGGCGCCCGGCGTTCTGCGCGCCGCTTGAGCCCGTGCAATGCTAATGCAATCGGCTGCCGCACGCCAGAAGCAGCGAATGCAACCAGAACCTGCCCCGACGCAAAGCGATGGATTCGGGTGATGGTGCGGAAAGCTTGGAGAGACTTGGTACGCCCAAGGGGAATCGAACCCCTGTTCCCGCCGTGAGAGGGCGGTGTCCTGACCGCTAGACGATGGGCGCGTTCAAGAACCGGCGATATAGGCTGACGGTTGGGAAAAAGCAACTGGGCTTCCGAGGTTTGATGAAAGCCGCGAAATGACTGTTGCAGGTCTAGCGTTTCGGCTCGATCAGGTCCCATAGATTTCCGTAGAGATCGGCGAACACCGCCACCGTGCCGTAGGGCTCATGGCGCGGCGTTTCGCGGAATTCGACGCCCTTTTCCAGCATCGCCTGATAATCCCTGGCAAAGTCGGAGGTTTCGAGGAACAGAAAGACGCGGCCGCCGGTCTGATTGCCGATGCGGCTTGCCTGCGCCGCGTCGGACGCTTCGGCCAGCAGCAGCCGCGCGCCCTGGCCGTCAGCCGGCGTCACCGTGACCCAGCGCTTGCCGCCGCCGAGATCGACGTCCTCGGTCAGGACAAAACCCAGCCGCTCGACATACCAGGTGATCGCCTCGTCGTAGTTTTTGACCACCAGCGCGATTGTCGCCACCCGGCGATGTTCGGCGAACCCGGTCATTGATACAACCTGGTCATTTGCTGCAACCAAGTCATTTGCTGCGGCCAAGTCATTTGTTTCGAACTGCAAAGCGGCCAATGATGCGGCGCTCGGCGATGTCGTAGACAAAGATGGTGCGGCTGCCGTCGGCAAGCTCGGCATCGATCGAGATCCGGTTGCCGGACAGCGACTGGCCGACCACCTTGGCGCCGACCGGCAGCACAATGTCGCCGCTGACCGGCTCGCCGGCCGGCGCCTGGATGTCGCTGGCCAGCGGCGGGCTGGCGCGTGGCGCGTTGCGGGCTTTGTAGACAAGCGCTCCGATCACCACCATAAGGGCGAGCAACAACAGGCCGAGATTGATGGCCATGAAGCGCAAGAGTTTCTTCCGCACGCCTTCGACTTCCGGGTCGAGTGGCTTTTCTTGGTCTTCGTCGGCAATTGGCCTGGCCATGGCAAAAATTCCGGAACTTTCTTTCGATGAGCGCTCATAACGAAGAGGGCCCTGGATTGATAGAGGACCAATTCATAGAGGCCGCGCCGACCGTGCTGGAGACCGGCACTGAGGCGGCCGGCCAGCGCCTCGACCAGTGGCTGGCCGGAATGCTCGGGCCGGATATGTCGCGCAACCGGGTGCAGATGCTGATCAAGCAGGGCGCGGTCAGGATCGGCGGCAAGCCTGTTGACGAGGCCAAGCGCAAGCTGGCCGCCGGCGACGTGGTGTCGGTTATCATGCCGGAGCCGGCGCCGGCCACGCCGCAAGGCGAGGCGATCGCTCTCGACATCCTCTATGAAGATGCCGAGCTGATCGTCATCAACAAGCCGGCCGGGTTGGTTGTCCATCCCGGCGCCGGCAACTGGACCGGCACGCTGGTCAACGCGCTGATCCACCATTGCGGCGACAGCCTCTCCGGTATTGGCGGCGTCAAGCGGCCTGGCATCGTGCATCGGCTGGACAAAGAGACCAGCGGCGTCATGGTCGTCGCCAAGACCGATCGTGCCCACAAGGCGCTGTCGGAGGCCTTTGCCGACCATGGCCGGACCGGCGACCTCCAGCGCGCCTATCTCGCTTTGGTCTGGGGCATCCCGCCGAGGCCGACCGGCACGGTCGATGCACCGCTCGGCCGCGCCGCCGACCGGGTGCGCCGCGCCGTGGTGCCGGAAGGCCGTGACGACGCCCGCCACGCCGTCACCAATTTCACCGTGGTCGAGCGCTTCGGCGAGCAGCAGCAGGAGTTTGCGACGGCCAGCCTGGTCGAGTGTCGGCTGGAGACCGGCCGCACCCACCAGATCCGCGTCCACATGGCCCATATCGGCCATCCGGTGGTTGGCGATCCGGACTATGGCCAGGCCTTCCGCACCAAGGCCAACCGGCTGCCCGAGCCGCTGAAAACGACGGTGAAGGCATTTCCGCGACAGGCGCTGCACGCGCGCCTACTTGAATTTCGCCACCCGGCCACCCATTTAACGATGAGGTTCGAGGCGCCGTTACCGAGGGACATGGAGGCACTCGTCGGCGGCTTCCGCAAGCTCTGAACCCGTCATCAAGGCGCTTCAAGCCAACCATCAATAAACCTGACTGGCGTTGTTCACTTTGGCGTGACACACTGTTTCGTGTTGAACAAATGCCTGTCTTTTCTGGTTTTGTTCCTATATACACCAGTTGCCGCGAGCGAGCCTTTTGGTGCTCGCGTCACATGCCCGCCGCGTTTCGGGGGCATCACTCCAATAGAGAGGGGGCGCTACCATGGCCCAGTCACTACCCAGTATCGTTTCCGGCGAAGGCGGCCTCAGCCGCTACCTGGAAGAAATCCGCCGCTTTCCGATGCTTCAGCCGCAGGAAGAGTACATGCTCGCCAAGCGCTATGCCGAGCATGAGGATACCACGGCTGCGCACAAGCTCGTCACCAGCCATTTGCGGCTCGTCGCCAAGATCGCCATGGGCTATCGCGGCTACGGCCTGCCGATCGGCGAGGTGATCTCGGAAGGCAATGTCGGCCTGATGCAGGCCGTCAAGAAATTCGAACCGGAGCGCGGCTTCCGGCTCGCCACCTATGCCATGTGGTGGATCAAGGCCTCGATCCAGGAATACATCCTGCGCTCGTGGAGCCTGGTCAAGATGGGCACCACCGCCAACCAGAAGCGTTTGTTCTTCAACCTGCGCAAGGTGAAGGGCAAGATCCAGGCGCTCGACGACGGCGACTTGAAGCCCGAACAGATCGCCGAGATCGCCACAAGGCTCAACGTGTCCGAAGCGGAAGTGGTGTCGATGAACCGCCGCCTGTCGGGCGACGCCTCGCTCAACGCGCCCATCCGGGCGAGCGAAGGTGAGTCCGGCGAATGGCAGGACTGGCTGGTCGACGACCACGAAAGCCAGGAAGAGATGCTGATCGAGCAAGATGAGCTGGAAAATCGGCGCACCATGCTGTCCGGCGCTCTTGCCGTGCTCAACGAGCGCGAACGGCGCATCTTCGAGGCGCGTCGCCTCGCCGAGGAGCCGCTGACGCTGGAAGAGCTGTCGGCCGAGTTCGACATCAGCCGCGAGCGCGTGCGCCAGATCGAGGTGCGCGCCTTCGAGAAGGTGCAGGATGCGGTCAAGGCCGCCGCCAAGCGCCAGATGCAGGCGCTGCGCACCATCGAGGCACAGCCGGCGGCTTAAGGCTGCCGCGCATCGAACAATAACAAAACGGCGGCGCCAGGATCTGGCGCCGCCGTTTTTATTTTAGCTCAGCGTCCACGATTGACGAAGCCGGCGAACCAGCCCTTTCTCCCCGTCACTATACGGGGAGAAATGCCCGGCAGGGCAATGAGGGGCAGCGCCAAGTCTGCGAGCAATCGCATTCGGAGAGCCGGCGTGCGATCATGGCCGAACGCCGCGCCGCCCCTCATCCGCCCTTCGGGCACCTTCTCCCCGTGAACGGGGAGAAGGAAGGCTCACGCGGTCGGCTGCTTGGTCTTTCTCAGATAGGGCAGGATCGTATCGAAGGCGCCGAAGCGCTTGATCGCGTCTTCGTTGGAGACCGCGGCGGTGATGATCACATCCTCGCCCTGCTTCCAGTTGGCCGGCGTCGCCACCTGGTGCTTTGCCGTCAGCTGGATGGAATCGATGACGCGCAGTATCTCGTCGAAATTGCGGCCGGTGGTCATCGGATAGGTGAGCACCAGCTTGATCTTCTTGTCCGGGCCGATGACGTAGACCGAACGCACCGTGGCATTGTCGGCCGGCGTGCGGCCCTCCGAAGTCTCGCCGGCGCCCGCCGGCAGCATCTCGTAGAGCTTGGCGACCTTGAGTTCCTTGTCGCCGATCAGCGGATATTTCACCACCTGGCCGGTCGCGGTCTTGATGTCGTCCTGCCATTTGTCGTGGCTCGAAACCGGGTCGACCGAAATACCGATGATCTTGACGTTGCGTTTTTTGAATTCGCCCTCCAGCCCGGCCATGGTGCCAAGCTCGGTCGTGCAGACCGGCGTGAAGTTCTTCGGATGGCTGAAAAGCACCGCCCAGCCGTCGCCGATCCATTCATGGAAGCTGATTGTGCCTTGCGTGGTTTCGGCCGTGAAATCCGGCGCGATGTCGTTGATACGAAGACTCATGGCGTGTCCCTACCCTTTGACTTGCCGCCGGCACAGTCAGCCCGCCGGCGCCGCTTGGTCTTCTTAGCACTGTAGGAGCATCCTTAAAACGCTGGCGGACACCGGCGCCGGGACCTATGGCGAAATATTTTCGCCCATTTCGTGGAAATGCGGCATTTCTTCCGGGACACCCTCAGCCGGGCAGTGCTCAGGCCTTCTTCACCGCCAGGGCAACCGCCAGATCCTCCATGCGCTGAGCCAGCGCACCAAGCGCGCTGGTCAGCACGGAGTCACTCTTGTCGGCCTTGGTCAGCGCCTCGTCGCGCGTCTTGCGCAAGGTCAGTACTTCGCTTTCCATGCCCTTGACGCGTTTTTGCAGCTCCGAAAGCTCGTCCATGACCATGATGCCGGCCATGACGGTCAGCCGCTGGTCGCCGATCTCGCCAAAAGAGTCCTTCAGATGCGAAACATAGCGATCGAAGCGCTCGGCAAGATCGATCAGGTGCTCTTCCTGGCCCTCGTCGCAGGCCATGCGATACTGCTTGCCGTCGATTGAAACCGTAACCTGTGACATGGGCCTACCTGTCCAGTACCGCGCGAATGGTTTCCATCGCGGTCACCAGCCGACGCGACACTTCCTTGTTGGCATCTTCCAGCCGTTCGGCGCGCGCTTCGGAATTGTCGAGTTCTTGCGCCAGCCTGGAGCGGTCAGCGTTCATGCGCTGCACCTCTGCCTCGGCTTCCGAATAGTCGCGCTCGTGCTCGAGCTTGGCCGCGACGGCGTTTTCAAGGCCCTCGATGGCTTTACCCAGCCGGGCTATGACTTCCTTGAGCGTGGTTTCCCCGGTCATGGCTTCGTCCCTGCACCCTGCCCATCACCGAATCGTTTGCGTTCAGAACGCGTTATTCAGGAAAGATTAGGCGCCGTGTGAAGGCGACGTCAACAAAGCTCTCGCGACTGTCCCCTGCTAACGCTAATGTAGAGGGGTTGCGGCATCACAAGCCCGGCAAAAACGCACCGATTTGTTGACTCAAGGGCCGCGCCTGCTATGTGTCGCGCACCCTTTCCAGGCCTCTCCCAAGGCCCCAAACCCCCACCCCGGAGGAAGCATGACCTCGCGTGAACAGCATGATCGGATGGCCAACGCGATCCGTTTTCTCTCCATGGACGCCGTCGAGAAGGCAAATTCCGGCCACCCCGGCCTGCCGATGGGCTGCGCCGACATCGCCACGGTGCTGTTCACCCGCTTCCTGAAATTCGACGCCAAGGCTCCGCATTGGGCCGACCGCGACCGCTTCATCCTGTCGGCCGGCCACGGCTCGATGCTGCTCTATTCGCTGCTGCATCTGACAGGCTACGAGGACATGACCCTCGACCAGATCAAGAATTTCCGCCAGCTCGGATCGAAGACCGCGGGCCACCCGGAATACGGCCATGCCGAGGGCATCGAGACGACCACCGGCCCGCTCGGCCAGGGCCTTGCCAATTCGGTCGGCTTCGCGCTCGGCGAGCGCATCATGAACGCCGCCTTCGGCAACGACCTCGTCGACCACTACACCTATGTGCTGGCCGGTGACGGCTGCCTGATGGAAGGCGTCTCCCAAGAAGCCATCGCGCTGGCCGGCCACCTCAAGCTGAACAAGCTGATCGTCTTCTGGGACAACAACAACATCTCGATCGACGGCCCGGTGTCGCTCGCCGACAACACCGACCAGGTCGCCCGCTTCCAGGCCTCCGGCTGGAACGCCAGCCATATCGACGGCCAGGATCCGGAAGCGATCGCCTATGCCATCGAGGCGGCGCGCCATTCCGACAAGCCGACCATGATCGCCTGCAAGACGACGATCGGCTTCGGCGCCCCGACCAAGGCCGGCACCAACAAGGCGCATGGCTCGCCGCTCGGCGCCGAGGAAATCGCCGGCGCAAGGAAGTTCTTCGGCTGGGATTCGGCCCCCTTCGAGATTCCGGCCGACATCCTCGACGCCTGGCGCGCTGCCGGCAAGGCTGGCGTCAAGTCGCGCACCGACTGGGAAGGCCGCCTCGCCAAGGCCGACGCCAAGCTGCAGGCCGAGTTCGAGCGCCGCGTCAGTGGCAAGCTGCCGTCGAATTTCGACGCCGTCATCGCCGACTACAAGAAGAAGCTCTCAGCCGACAAGCCGAAGGTCGCCACCCGCAAATCGTCGGAAATGGCACTGGAAATCATCAATGGCGCAGTGCCGGAGACCATCGGCGGCTCCGCCGACCTGACCGGCTCCAACAACACCAAGACCAGCCAGACCAAGAACATTACCCCGGACGACTACGGCCAGCGCTATGTCCATTACGGCGTTCGCGAGCACGGCATGGCGGCAGCACTCAACGGCCTGACGCTGCATGGCGGCCTGATCGCCTATGGCGGCACGTTCATGTGCTTCTCCGACTATGCCCGTCCGTCGATGCGCCTTGCCTCGCTGATGGGCATCGGTTCGATCTTCGTCATGACCCATGATTCCATCGGCCTTGGCGAAGACGGCCCGACCCACCAACCGGTCGAGCATCTGGCGGCACTGCGCGCCATTCCGAACCATTTTGTGTTCCGCCCGGCCGACGCGGTCGAAACCGCCGAATGCTGGCAGCTGGCGATCGAATCGAAAAAGACGCCGTCGACGCTGGCGCTGACCCGCCAGAACCTGCCGACGGTGCGCACCGAATACGCCGCCAAGAACCTCAGCGCTTCCGGCGCCTACGAGCTTGCCGCCGCCAGCGGCGAAGCGGCGGTGACGATCTTCGCCACCGGTTCCGAAGTCGAGATCGCGCTTGGCGCGCGCGACTTGCTGGAGAAGCACGGCCATCCGACCCGCGTCGTCTCGGTGCCCTGCTTCGAACTGTTCGACCTGCAGAGCGATGATTACCGCAAGAAGACGATCGGCAACGCGCCGGTGAAGATCGCCATTGAGGCCGGCATCCGCCAGGGCTGGGATCACCTCATCGGCACCGACGGCATCTTCATCGGCATGACCGGCTTTGGCGCCTCCGGCACCATCGAGCAGCTCTATCCGCATTTCGGCATCACCGCGGATGCGGCCGCGAAGGCGGCGGAAGCCCGCCTGCACGGCAAGTAAGGCATTGAGGGCCGGCGCGCGAATTGCTTCAGGCGATTTCGCGGGCTGGCCCAACCTAATCGATTTAAATCCAGGCCCTGCATGGCTGGATTCTTCGCCCGTCCGCCGCTATGAAGCAGCAGACCCAATTGCCTTCCAGCTCCCAGGGAGAGAAAAATGACCGTCAGAGTTGCCATCAACGGATTTGGCCGCATCGGCCGCAACATCCTGCGCGCCATCCATGAATCCGGCCGCAAGGACATCGACGTCGTCGCCGTCAACGACCTCGGCCCGGTCGAGACCAACGCGCACCTGCTGCGCTACGATAGCGTGCATGGCCGCTTCCCGCACGAGGTGTCGGTGTCCGGCGACCAGATCACCGTCGGCAAGGAGACCTTCAAGGTCACCGCCATCAAGGACCCGACGCAGCTGCCGTGGAAGGAACTCGGCATCGATATCGCGCTCGAATGCACCGGCATCTTCACCGCCCGCGACAAGGCCGCCGCGCACCTGACCGCCGGCGCCAAGCGCGTCCTCGTCTCGGCGCCGGCAGAGGGCGCCGACCTCACGGTCGTCTACGGCATCAACCACGACAAGCTGACCAAGGACCACATCGTCATCTCGAACGCCTCCTGCACCACCAACTGCTTGGCGCCGCTGGCCGCAGTGCTGCACGACGCGGTTGGCATCGAGAAGGGCATGATGACGACGATCCACTCCTACACCGGCGACCAGCCGACGCTGGACACCATGCACAAGGACCTCTACCGCGCCCGCGCCGCGGCCCTCTCGCAGATCCCGACCTCGACCGGTGCCGCCAAGGCGATCGGTCTGGTGCTGCCCGACCTCAAGGGCAAGCTCGACGGCATCTCGATCCGCGTGCCGACCCCGAACGTCTCGGTCGTCGACCTCAAGTTCATCGCCAAGCGCTCGACCACCGTGCAGGAAATCAACGAGGCCGTGATCGCCGCCTCCAACGGCAAGCTGAAGGGCATCCTCGGCGTCACCCATCACCCGAACGTCTCGATCGACTTCAACCACGATCCGCACTCCTCGGTCATGGCGCTCGACCAGACCAAGGTCATGGACGGCAACTTTGTTTCGGTGCTGTCCTGGTACGACAATGAATGGGGCTTCTCCAACCGCATGGGCGACACCGCCGTCGCTTTCGGCAAGACCATCGCCTGATCGCAAGGCTCTCTTTTCGAGACCTGAAACGCCCGGCTTTGCCCGGGCGTTTTTCGTTATGCACGACATGATCGTTGCGGCATTCCGGGCGACAGGGAATATCGGGCAGGGTCTGGCTTCCCTTGGATTGTGGCCGAGGCGCCAAACTATCCGGAAATCAGCGGCATAGGCCAAAAAGCCACCCTCCCGCCTTGCACTGGTCACGTCTTCGCCTCACTCTCCCGTAATTCGATGAGAACGCGAATGTGAGGGGCAAATTCGGATGGAGCATGCGATCTATCTCGTGACGCTGATCGGCACCGCGCTTGTCGTTGCCGCCGCGTTTTCGAGCCTGATCGCATTCCGCTTCGGCGCCCCCCTGCTGCTGCTGTTCCTCTGCATTGGTCTCGCCACCGGAACCGATGGCCTCGGCATCGAATTCGACAATGCGCGGCTGGCTTATTTTGCCGGCTCACTGGCGCTCGCCGTCATCCTGTTCGATTCCGGTTTCGGCACGCCGCTCAACGCCCTGCGCCAGGCGGCCGGGCCGGCGCTGTCGCTGGCGACCGTCGGCGTCATTCTGACCACCGGCCTGTTCGGCGCCGCCGCCTATTACCTGCTCGACCTCACCTGGCTGGAATCCTTCCTGCTCGGCGCCGCCGTCGCCTCGACCGATGCGGCTGCCGTGTTCTTCCTGCTGCGCGCCGGCGAGATCAATCTGCGCGAACGCGTGCGTGCAACGCTCGAAGTCGAATCCGGCACCAACGACCCGATCGCCATCTTCCTGACCATCACCTTGGTCGAGATCATCGCCGCCCACGCCAATCCGGAAACCAATGTCCTGGTCACCAACCTTGTCCTCGGCTTCCTGCTCAATATGGGCCTTGGCGCCGTCGTCGGCGTGCTCGGCGGTCTCGCCATCGTGCGCCTGGTCGACCGGCTCAACCTCGACCATGGCCTGTTGCCGATCTTCGTGCTGACCCTGTCGCTGATGGTGTTCGCCGCCGCCGGCGCCATCGGCGGTTCCGGTTTCCTCGCGGTGTATCTGGCGGGGCTGGTCGCCGGCAATTCCGACATCCGCGCCGTCACCATCCTGAAGCGCTTCCAGGACGGCATGTCGTGGCTGGCGCAGATCATCATGTTCCTGATCCTCGGCCTGTTCGCCACGCCCTCGCAATTTCCGGCGATCCTGGTGCCGGCGGTGCTGCTTGGCCTGTTCCTGATCTTCGTCGCCAGGCCGATCGCCGTCTGGCTCTGCCTGATCCCGTTCCGCCTGCCCCGTCCCGAGATCGCCTTTGTCTCCTGGGTCGGTCTGCGTGGCGCGGTGTCGATCCTTTTGGCCATCACGCCGCTGCTCGGCGGCCTGGAAAACGGCCGCACCATCTTCAACACCGCCTTCATCATCGTGCTGGTGTCGCTTGTCATCCAGGGCTGGACCGTCGGGCCTCTGGCGCGCCGCCTCGGCCTGATCGTGCCGGCCCGGCTCGGGCCGCTGGACAAGGTCGAACTTGAACTGCCGGGCTCGGCCCATCACGAACTGCTCGCCTATCGCGTCGCGCCGGGCAGTCCAGTGGCGCGCGGCGAACGCATCCCACGCTGGGCCAGGCCCTCGCTGGTGCTGCGCGACGGCCGCTCGATGCGCTTCCAGGACATGGGCCGGCTTGCCGCCGGCGACCACGTCTACATCTTCGTGCCGGACCGCTATCCGCGCCTGCTTGACAAGCTGTTTGCCAGCCGCGCCTTGGTCGACCCCGAGGATGCCGACTTCTTCGGCGCCTTCGCCGTCGATCCGACACGCTCGGCCGCGGAACTGGAAGCCGCCTATTCGCCGGGCCTGACCGAGGCCGAGAGCAAGCTGACCATCGGCGCCCTGGTCACAGAGCGCCTTGGCAGCCATGCCGAATATGCTGACCGTGTCCTGCTCGGTCCGATCGAGCTGATCGTGCGCGACGTCGACGACAAGGGCAAAATCACAGGCCTTGGCCTGTCCTTCGAACCGACCGCACCGGTGGCGCGCGTGCCGGTGTTCCTGAGCGCCGGCGAAATCCGCGACCGCCTCGCCGCCTTCGTCCGCAGATGGCGCAAGCCGGCCGAAGTGCCTGCTGCCGAGCTTCATGCGGAGGAAGCACCGGGGCCGGCCAATGAAAAGGCCGCGAGCGAAAGCTGATCTTTCGAGGCGACATCATTTTTGCGCGCGCGCCTTCACGCGGGCCTTGCATCGTCGTCGGTGCGGGGTATGGTCCCGGCGATTTTTCGCGAAAAGGGATCAGCATGGCCGGCTTCAAGACACTGGACGACATCGGCAACATCTCCGGCAAGCGCGTGCTGGTGCGCGTCGACCTCAACGTTCCCGTCACTGAGGGCAAGGTCACCGACGTCACCCGCATCGAGCGCATCGCCCCGACCCTGGCCGAATTGTCCGGCAAGGGCGCCAAGGTCATCCTGCTTGCCCATTTCGGCCGTCCCAAGGACGGCCCGACCCCGGAGTTCTCGCTGGAGCCGATCGCCAACGCGACGGCGGAGGTGCTCGGCCGACCCGTCGGCTTCGCATTGGACTGCATTGGCGACACAGCGGCAAGCGCCGTCGCCGCCATGAACAAGGGCGAAGTGCTGCTGCTCGAAAACACCCGCTTCTACAAGGCCGAGGAAAAGAACGATCCGGCCTTCACCGAAAAGCTCGCCGCCAATGGCGATATCTTCGTCAACGACGCCTTCTCCGCCGCCCACCGCGCCCATTCATCGACCGAAGGGCTGGCGCATCTCTTGCCGGCCTATGCCGGCCGCACCATGCAGGCCGAACTCGACGCGCTGGAAAAGGGCCTCGGCAATCCGGTTCGCCCGGTCGTCGCCATCGTCGGCGGCGCTAAGGTCTCGACCAAGATCGACCTCTTGATGAACCTGGTGAAGAGGGTCGACGCGCTGGTCATCGGCGGCGGCATGGCCAACACCTTCCTCGCCGCGCGCGGCACCGCCGTCGGCAAATCGCTGTGCGAGCACGACCTTGCCACCACCGCCAAGCAGATCATGATCGAAGCGGCCGAAGCCGGCTGCGCCATCATCCTGCCGGTCGACGGCGTCGTGGCGAAAGAGTTCAAGGCGGGTGCGGCCAGCGAAACCGTCGCCATCTCGGAGGTGCCGGCCGACGGCATGATCCTCGATGTCGGCGAGAAAACCGTGAAAGCCGTCGCCGACTGGATCGACCGCGCCGCGACGCTGGTCTGGAACGGTCCGCTCGGCGCCTTCGAGATCGCGCCTTTCGACCATGCGACGGTGGCAGCGGCCAGGCACGCAGCGGCCCGCACCAAGGCCGGCAAGCTGGTCTCGGTGGCCGGCGGCGGCGATACGGTGGCGGCACTCAACCATGCCGGTGTGGCCGACGACTTCACCTATGTCTCGACCGCCGGCGGCGCCTTCCTGGAATGGATGGAGGGCAAGCCATTGCCGGGCGTCGAGGTGCTGAAGCGCTGAGAGCGTCTGGCTTGAGCGATCAATACTAGGAGAGCGCGCCGGGGCGGCCGCAACTTTCAATCGATTCGAGCTTTCCGGCGTCATTTCTTTGGCGGTAATGTTCTGCTAGCGCGGAAACAACACCGTCAAGGAGAAGCAAAATGAGCGAACGTCTCGAAGACATTGCCGCCGCGATCGTCGCCGACGGCAAGGGCCTCTTGGCCGCCGATGAAAGCTCCGGCACCATCAAGAAGCGTTTCGACGTCATCGGCGTCGAATCGACCGCCGACAGCCGCCGCGATTACCGCGAGATGATGTTCCGCGCCAAGGACGCGATGACGAAATACATTTCCGGCGTCATCCTCTATGACGAAACCATCCGCCAGAAGGCCGCCGACGGTACGCCGCTGGTCGACATCATCAAGGCTTCAGGCGCCATCCCCGGCATCAAGGTCGACGCCGGCGCCAAGCCGCTGGCCGGTTTTCCCGGCGACACCATCACCGAAGGCCTCGACGGCCTGCGCGAGCGGCTCGCTGAGTATTACAAGATGGGCGCGCGCTTCGCTAAATGGCGCGCGGTGATCGACATCGACGTCGCCAAAGGCGTGCCGTCGGCCACCTCGATCGGCTCCAACGCCCATGCGCTGGCCCGCTATGCGGCGCTTTGCCAAGAGGCCGGCATCGTGCCGATCGTCGAGCCGGAGGTGCTGATGGACGGCGCCCACGACATCGACACCTGCTACGAGATCAGCAAGGCGACGTTGACGAAGCTCTACACCGAGCTTTATGCGGCCCGCGTTGTCCTCGAAGGCACCATCCTCAAGCCCAACATGGTTTTGGCCGGCAAGAAGTCGGGCAAGGTAAGTAGTCCGGAAGAAGTCGCCGAACGGACCATAAAGCTGTTCCGCGAGATGGTGCCGTCGGCGGTGCCGGGCATCGCCTTCCTCTCCGGCGGGCAATCGGACGAGGAAGCCACCGCCAACCTCAACGCCATCAACGTCATCGGTCCGCATCCGTGGAAACTGAGCTTCTCCTACGGCCGCGCCTTGCAGGCCGCCCCGCAGAAGGCCTGGAGCGGCAAGGCGGAAAATGTTGCCGCCGGCCAGGCCGCCTTTGCCCATCGCGCGCGCATGAACCATCTGGCGGCGCTCGGACAATGGCAGCCGGCGCTGGAAAAGGCCGCCTGACCATACCTCTTCTGTCTTGATCCGGACCCGGGCCGTGTGCCCGGGTTTTGTTTGCCCGGTTGTTGGGCCAGCCCTCCCGCATGACCATGTCCTCCCCGGAAAAACAGGCGGTCATGTCGGTTTGCGCCGACCCCGAACGTCCTTGGGGCGAACGACAGGGAGAAAGTTCATGCCAAACAACAAGATCGTTTCGCGGGAAGACTGGTTCGAAGCACACAAGGCGCATCTGGCGCGCGAAAAGGAACTCACGCGCTTTCGCGACCGCATCGCCGCCGAGCGGCGCGACTTGCCCTGGCTCAAGATCAGAAAGGACTACGTCTTTGAAACCGGGAAGGGCCCGAAGAAACTGGCCGACCTGTTCGCGGGCAAAAGCCAGCTGATCGTCTACCACTTCATGTTCGGCCCAGGCGCCGACTACCGCTGCGAAGGCTGTTCGTTCCTCGCCGACCACATCGACGGCGCCAACCTGCATCTCAAACACCACGACGTGTCACTGGTCGTGGTGTCGCGGGCGCCGCTGGCCGAACTGCTGCCCTACAAGCAGCGCATGGGCTGGAAATTCGACTGGGTGTCGTCCTACGCCTCGGACTTCAATTTCGACATGCAGGTCTCTTTCACCGACAAGCAGATCGCGGCGGGCGACACCACCTACAATTTCGAGACGCGTCCCCGGACATCGAAGGATCTTCCCGGCGCCAGCGTGTTCTACGGCGATGCGGCCGGCGACATCTTCCTGACCTTCATGACACGCGCCCGTGGCGGCGACCCGCTGATCGGCGCCTACCACTATCTCGACATGACGCCCAAGGGACGCAACGAGACCGGTCCCTACAACGGGCTGATGGACTGGGTGCGGCTGCATGACGAATACCAGGAGAGGCGCCAGGCTGAGCACGATTGCTGCCGCTGACGAGAGTGGCAGCCGCGCAAGCCCGTTCATTTGCGGCGCCGCATGCGCTAAAGGGCTGGTTGCAATCCGTTCAATGGTATCGCCATGCGTTTTCCAGCCCTCCTCACCTGGCTCGCCTTCCCGGTCTATATCTGGCAGGGGCTTGGCGTGCGCCGCCGCACCACCCGCATGCTGCCGGCGCAGGGGCCGGTCATGCACGAAATATCAGGCAGGCAGCCGGCGATCTCGCTGCTGGTGCTGGGCGATTCCTCGGCCGCTTCGGTCGGCATCGGCAATTCCGAGGACGGGCTTGCCGCGCAGCTGGCCGCGTTGATCTCGCAAGGCACCGGCCGCGTCGTGCGCTGGCGGGCGGCCGGCTTCAATTCGGCAACGTCGGGCCAAATCCGCGATCATGTCCTGCCCAATCTGTCGGCCGATTCGTGGACGCATATCGTGCTGGCCATCGGCACCAACGACACCAAGAACTTTCATTCGGTGCCGCGCTTCAAGAAGGAGTTCGGCGGCCTGCTCTATGCGCTGCGCGCCAAATGGCCGGAGGCGCGCGTGGTGTGGTCGCCGGTGCTGGAATTCACCCGCGCGCCGGCCATGCCGCCACTGCTCGGCAAGATCCTCGAAATTCGCGCCACCGAGATGAACCGCATGGGCGAGCGCCTCTGTCTCGAGCGCGGTGCAGTGCCGGCGCCGCGGCTGCCGATCACCAACCCGGAGGCCGGCTTTGCCTCCGACGGTTTTCATGCCTCGGAGGCCGGTTACCGGGCCTGGGCCGAGCATCTGGTCGGCCTGGTGTTGGCGGATGGGCAAGGCGAGGCGCTGTAGCGGCTTGCGCCCTTACCCCCAATGGCCGAGCAGCGCCGTTATCGAGATCGCCGCCATGGCCAGCACCGCCAGCTTCCAGAAGTCGCTGCGCCGCTTCAGCCCCGGCCAGCCGAGCGGCTTGATCAGCTGGATTGCCATGATGCCAATGATGACGAGAGCGAGGAGTTTCGACATGCCGCTTTTGACCAGCATCGCGCGCGGCTGTCAAAGCGGTTCTCCCGTCATCTCAGCCGGCTGAGCCGTTCCTGACAAAAGACCCGTTTCTAAGGCACTCGCACGCTAACCCAACGCCTTCTTCGACGGCCTGACATCCTCCTGACAGACTGCTGTCAGGAGGGGTGTGCGATGATGCTCTCATCAAACACAGGAGAGTCGTCATGAACGGTTTTACGATTATGCGCAGCGTCCAGCACTATGTCGGCAAGATCCGCACCATACGCAACGAGATCCGCACCCAGCGTTTTATGAACGATCTGCCGGCGCACATCCGCAAGGACATTGGCTGGCCGGACATGTATGCCAACGGCCGCCACATCGATAGCTGAGATGTTTTTTTACGCGCCGCGCTTGGCTGCGGAGGCAGCGACGCCCAGATGTAACTCGCGGGGCTGCTGAAGGCTCCTGACAGTATGCTGTCAGGAGCGGCGTGCGATAAAGCGGTTAAGTTCAGGAGAAAGACATGGCCTTCATCCCTGCAAAAGCCTCGGCCTGGTTCGAGATTCCCGTCACCGACATGGACCGCGCCCGCGCCTTCTATGCGTCGGTGCTGCAGAACGATCTGGTGCTCGAGGAGAGCGGCCCGAATCCGATCGCCATGTTCAGCGCGCAGGAGCGGATGGCATCTGGCCACGTCTATCCCGGCAAGCCGGCAGCACCGGGAACCGGCCCGACGATCCATTTGTCGGTGGCCGCGCCCATCGAGGATGCGATGGAGCGGGTAACGCAAAATGGCGGCCAGGTCGTCTCGCCGGCGATCTCCATTCCAGCCGGCACATTCGCTTATTGCCTCGACCCTGACGGCAACAGTTTCGGCCTTTTCGTCTAGGTACGCGCATGGTGAAAAGCTGGAACGATAGGCTGAACACAGCGGGGATCAACGGCATCAAACCGTCGCCGCGCACGGTGGCCGACGTCGTCGAAGGCCAGTCGATGCTGGTGCCGACGGCACGCCAGGTCGACGATTTCATCCGCTCCATTCCCAAGGGCGTCGAAATGGATGTCCGCGCCCTGCGCACCGCTTTAGCCATCGAGCACGGTGCCGAAGTGACATGTCCGGTCACCATCGGCTATCATCTGCGCACCGTCGCGGAGGCCGCCAATGAGGATCTGGAGCGCGGCATGTCGCTGAGTGACGTCGCACCCTTCTGGCGGGTGATCGACGCCAAGACGCTGACAACGAGGAAATTGTCCTTCGGCGCGGAGTTCGTCGCCGCGCAGCGCAAGCGCGAAGGGCTAAAACCATAATGCATGTCGCCCGACCACGACATGCATAAAGACAACGCCGAGGGACCATACGATGCGCCGTGCCGACAGGCTCTTCCAGATCGTGCAGCATCTGCGCGGTGGCCGTCTGGTCACTGCCCAGAAGTTGGGCACATGGCTCGAGGTTTCCGAGCGAACCATCTACCGCGACATCGCCGATCTGCAGTCGACCGGGGTGCCGATCGACGGCGAGGCGGGCGTTGGCTACATGATGAGGGAGGGTTTCGACCTTCCGCCGCTGATGTTCACGCGTGACGAGATCGTGGCGCTGGTCGCGGGCGCCCGCATGGTGCGGGCCTTTGGCGGCGCCGCCATGGCCAGGGCCGCCGACGAGGCGCTTGTCAAGATCGGCGCCGTGCTGCCCGACGCCGAGAAAGACCGCATCGCCCGTACCGAGATCCATACGCCGATGTGGGTGGTGAGCGATGCCGCGCGCGAGGCGATCGACCTGATCGAGCGCGCCGTCGAGAAACGCCAGGTGCTGACCATCGACTACTCGGACGAGGCCGGCCGCGGCACCGCGCGCGACATACGGCCGCTCGGCCTGTGGTTCTGGGGCAAGGTGTGGACGCTGGTCGCCTGGTGCGAGATGCGCGACGATTTTCGCGCCTTCCGCATCGACCGCATCGCTTCGGTCGTGATCGCCGGCCGCATCTTCAAGCCGGAACGCGGTAAGCAGCTGGCTGATTTCTACCGGGCGGTGGAGCGCAGCGAAGACTACGGCATGACGCCGGATCGGGCGGCGCGTAGCTGAGGCAGCGCGAGACAACCGATGAAAAAGCCCGCTCGAAGCGGGCTTTTTTGTTGGTTGCCGAGAAGCTTACTCCTCGTCCGCTTCCTCATCCTTGTCTTTCGACTTCAAGGCCGAAAGCTTGGCGAAGACGGCGTTGGCATCGAGCTCGGCATCCTCGTCCTTGGGCTTTTCCGGCGCCGGCACCAACCGTTCGGTCAGCGCCGCCGGTAGCAGCGTATCGCCGACAGGCTGCGCCTGCTCGCGGCCGCGCGAGGCGCGATTGACTTCCATGTCGAGGTCGATCTGCGAGGCCAGACCCAGCGTCACCGGGTCCATCGGCTGCAGATTGGCCGAATTCCAGTGCTTGCGCTCGCGGATCTGGTCGATCGTCGACTTGGTGGTGCCGACGAGGCGCGAGATCTGCGCGTCCTTCAGCTCCGGATGGTTGCGCACCAGCCACAGGATGGCGTTCGGCCGGTCCTGGCGCTTCGACAGCGGCGTGTAGCGCGGACCCTTGCGCTTGGATTCCGGCACCCGCACCTTGGGGTCAGAGAGCTTCAGACGATGGTTTGGATCCTTCTCGGCGCGCGCGATCTCGTCGCGGGTCAGCTGACCGGTCATAATCGGGTCCATGCCCTTGATGCCTTGCGCCGATTCGCCGTCGGCGATCGCCTTGACCTCGAGCGGATGCAGCCCGCAGAACTGCGCGATCTGCTCGAAGGAGAGCGCAGTGTTGTCGACCAGCCAGACGGCGGTCGCCTTGGGCATCAGCAGCGTATTGGCCATTTTAAAAATCCTTCTCGTTCGCCCGCGTTCCCGCGCGGGCGGTGGTTTTAGAGCCACCAAAATGGGAAATTCGCGGCCTGTATAACTGCTCCGCTGTCATTTCGCAATGTTTTTGGGAAAGTCGCGGCAAGAGCGGCGACAGAGCATGGCAACGGCCGATCAGCGATCGGCGGTCGGTACCGCCGCAAGGGGCGGGCCACAAAGACAAAACCCGCCGGACAGGGTCCAGCGGGCTCGGAGCCGGCGACGCAAAACTGTCAGCGGCGGCTCTGGCTTCTTTCGGCAGGTCCGGCCTTTCGGGCCGGACCTGCCGGAAAATCAAATCGCCTGGCGGGCGATTCTCTCGATGTCGCCACGGTTGATGCCGAGGTCGTGCAGCTGACGGGCGTTGAGCTTGTTCAGCTCGCGCACGGTTTCGTTGTACATGCGCCAGTTACGGTAAGCGCGGATCGGGTTCATGGTAGTCCTCCATTTGTTGGATCAAATCGTTTCGATGCCGCTTAGATAGGCATCGTTGCCCAAGAAATGAACGGACGCTTTTGCATGGCCGCAATGCAATTGTGCATTGCAGCATTAAGCCTTTGTTCAGGATGCAGCAGGCGACGCGCGCACCCAGGATCCTAGCCGACGTCGAGCACGATCTTGCCGATATGCTCGCCCTCCTCCATCCGCTCATGCGCCCGCCAGGCATCCGTGAGCGGGTAGATCATGTCCATGACCGGCGCTATCCTGCGGGTGCCGAGCAGCGGCCACACCTGCGCCTCGAGCGCGGCGGCGATTGCCGCCTTGAATTCGACGGTGCGTGGCCTGAGCGTCGAGCCGGTATGGGTGAGCCGCTTGACCATGATCTTGGAGAAATCGGCGCTCGCCACGGCGCCGCCCTGCAAGGCGATCTGCACGATGCGGCCTTCTATCGCCGCCGCCTCGTAATTGCGCACGATGTAGTCGCCGCCGACCATGTCGAGGATGACATTGGCGCCCTTGCCGGCGGTCGCGTCCTTGACCGCGGCGACAAAATCCTCTTCGCGGTAGTTGATCGCCCGGTCGGCGCCGAGCTTGAGGCAGGCGTCACATTTCTCCTTGCTGCCGGCGGTGGTGATGACGTAGGCGCCGAAGGCGGATGCCAGCTGGATCGCCGTGGTGCCGATGCCTGACGAGCCGCCATGGACGAGCAGCGTCTCGCCGCTTTTCAGGCCGCCGCGCTCGAAGACATTGTGCCAGACGGTGAAATAGTTCTCCGGCACCGCCGCCGCCTCGGTGTGGGTGAAGCCGGCCGGCAGCGGCAGCACGCTGCCGGCATGCACCTTGACATATTCGGCATAGCCGCCGCCTGGCGTCAGCGCGCAGACCCGGTCGCCGATGCGCCAGCGCGATATCTCGTCGCCCAGGGCCGCCACTTCGCCCGACGCTTCGAGGCCCGGCAGGTCGGACGCGCCGGGTGGCGGCGGATAGGCGCCCTTGCGCTGCTGCACATCGGGCCGGTTGACGCCGGCAGCGCGAACCCGGATCAGGATCTCGCCCGGACCGGGCATGGGTACGTCGCGCGTTTCCGGCTTCAGCACCCGTGGGCCGCCGGGTTCGGAAATCGCAATGGCCGTCATCTTCGCCGGAATTTTCTGTGCGCTCGCCATGAACTGTCCCGTCTCGAATATGCCGCTCTGTCGCCGGCTGTTTGCATCAGCACCCCTGCCCTATGTATGCTGATTGCCAAATCAGGCAAATGCTGAATCAGGGAGGAGCGACGATGGCGATCTTCGACGACGAACCCAAAAAGAAAGCCCGTCCGCACGAGATCGGACAGGATCTGGCGCTGCTTTCGGTCGGCGAGCTCACCGAGCGGATCGGCATCCTGCGCGACGAGATCGCCCGGCTGGAAGGCGAGCTCAAGAGCAAAAGCACGACCAAATCCGCTGCCGAGGCGCTGTTTCGCCGTGGATGATTTCCACCGATAGGCCTTCGGAGCTGCGACGCGCGCCGCTGAAAAGCCCGAATGCCACTGTCTTCAGACCTGCGCCCCGAAATTCCAGCCGGATCAAAACATGTTCGCAACCTACAGGCCGATCCTTTCGCTGCTTCGCGGCACCGCCTTCCTGCTCGCAGCCTCCGGTCTGCACGGGCTGCTTCTGCCGCTGCGCGGCCAGGTGGAAGGGTTTTCAACGGCATCGCTCGGCCTGATGGGCACGGCCTGGGCCGGCGGCTTCGTCACCGGCTGTTTCTTTGCGCCTCGCATCGTGCGGCGCGCCGGCCATGTCAGGGCCTTCGGCGCCTTTGCCGCGTCGGGCGCCATCGTCGCCCTGCTCACCGGCCTCGTCATCGACGAATATATCTGGATCCTGCTGCGCGCCTTCACCGGCTTCACCATGGCCGGCGCCTTCATGGTCATCGAAAGCTGGCTGAACGAGAAGGCCACCAACGAGAACCGCGGCACCGTCTTCGGCCTTTACATGATGGTCACCTACGCCTCGATCATGGGCGGCCAGATGATCGTTGCAGGCGGCGACGTGAAATCGGCCTCGCTGTTCATGATCACCGGCATATTGTTCTGCCTGTCGCTAATCCCGACCGCCGTCTCGTCGGCTTCGCACCCCAAGCCGCTGCAGGACGTCAAGCTCGACGTCAAAGGGCTCTATGCCAATTCGCCGGTTTCGGCGATCGCCTGCCTGCTGATCGGCATCGCCAATGGCGCCTGGGGCACGCTGGGCGCAGTCTATGGCGCCCGCATCGGCATTTCCACGGCCGAGATCGCGCTGATGATGAGCCTCGTGGTCGTTGCCGGCGCCGCCATGCAGCTTCCGGCCGGGCGTCTGTCCGACAAGACCGATCGCCGTTTCGTGCTGGCCGGCGCTGCCTTCGGCGCGGCATTGTTCGCCATCCTGATGTTCCTGTTCGAACCGCGCTCCAGCCTGTTCGTCATCGTCTTCACCGCCGCCTATGGCGCCTTCGCCTACACGCTCTATTCGATCGCCGTGGCGCATGCCAACGACCACGCCCGCGCCGAGGACTTCGTCAAGGTCTCCGGCGGCCTGCTGCTGCTTTATGGCTTCGGCACCATGATCGGCCCGTTGCTGGCAGCCGGCCTGATGGGCTGGTTTCGTCCCGAGGGACTGTTTCTTGCAACCGCGCTCGCGCATCTTTGCCTGGCCGCCTACACGCTGCTGCGCATCAGCCGCCGCGCTCCGGTGCCGATCGAAGATCGCGACGCGTTCACGACGCAGCCGGCCGACCGCTCGGTCACACCGGAAGCCTTGCGGCTTGATCCGCGCAGAAAGAATGAAACCAATGGTTGAGATTTCGGGAGCTTTGCCCCACAAATAAGGCATGATCTTTTCCGACGCCTTCATGGCGATCGCCGATCCGAACCGGCGCTACCTTCTCGAAGAGCTCCGGCGCGGCCCGAAGACCGTCAACGAACTCGCTGCCGGGCTGCCAGTGTCGCGCCCGGCCGTTTCCCAGCATTTGAAAGTGCTGCTCGACGCGGGCCTGGTCAACGCCAAGGCCGAAGGCACCAGGCGCGTCTATGCGGTGAGCAGCGCCGGCTTCCTCGGATTGAACGTCTGGCTCGACCAGTTCTGGGAAGCCGGGGAGCTTGGGTCGCCCGGAAGCTGAGACATCGTCGGCCAGATTTCGGCGATCGGCGCTAACCGTTGTTGTAGGGAAACAGCTTGAAATAGGGCTGCGCTTCCTCGATCACGCGGGCCACCGACGGCCGCGCGAGCAGGCGGTCGTGGTAGCGCTTTACTGCCGGGTAGTTGTCGCCGAACGGCTCGACCTTGTTGGCATAGAACAAGGCCGGCGCCGCGGCGCAGTCGGCCATGGTGAAGGCATCGCCCACCGCCCATGTCCGCGACTGCATCTCCCTTTCGATGATGGCGTAGGAGCCACGCAGCTGGGCGCGGGCCTGCTCGACGCCGAACGGATCGGTGTTGCCTTCCGGCCGCAGGCGGTCGCCGACGACCTTCTGCATCGGCTCCTGGACATAGAAATCGTAGAAGCGATCGGCCAGGCGAACCTGACGGGCAAGATCGATATCGGCCGGGATCAGGTCGACCGGTCCGGGGTAATGCGCGTTGAGGTATTCGATGACGATGGTCGATTCCGGCACCGTATGGCCAAGCGCCTCGTCCTGCAGCACCGGCATCTTGCCGGCGGGCGACAGCTTCAGGAAGGCGGCACGCGACTGCTCGTTGCCGAGATCGACGATGACGGAGTTGAACGGCGTGCCGTTCTCGTAGAGCGCGATGAGCGGCTTCCAGCAGAAGGACGCCAGCGGGTGGAGATGCATGGTCAGAGACATTGTCTGCTCGCTTCTTTCTTAGGCAATTCCAGGAAAAGTGTGTAGCGGTTTTCCGTCCGGAATTGCGTCAAAACAAAAAGGATAGAGCGGTTCTGCGTTTCCGTGAAACGGTGAACCGCTCTGGTCATCGATTTCAATAGTGAGGCACGTGCTTACCTATCGCCGCAAGTCCGACCTGACAGTGACCGCGCTCAGCCTGCCTGGCTATGCGTCGCGATGGCGGCGACGATTTCCGGCCAGTCATCGGGATGCAGTTCGTGGCCGCCGCCTTCGATCCGCACCAGCCTTGCACCAGCGACCGCCTCGGAAAGAGCGGCGCCATGCTCGACCGGGAAGATCGGGTCCGCCGTGCCGTGGATGACGAGGAGCGGAGCCTTCATGTTATGCAAGCGGCCCTTCCAGTCCTCACCACCTTGAAGCATGAAGTGGTTGGTCGCGCTCAAAAGGCCACCGGAGCGGTCGTAGTCTTGCTCGACGAACGCTCTCGTCCGTTTCTCGTCGAACGGATGCGCAATGCCGGCGATGGCGCGCGCGTCACTGACCACGAAGCCTATCACCTGGTCACGATCCGCCCAATCGACCTTCGCGCCTTCGGCCGAATGCTCCCGATAGGCATCGGTCGTTCCGGGCAGACGGGACGTGTCCACGCCCATCGGCGAACTGCTGACGACCGTGAGCGTCGTGACGCGCCATGGGTGTTTCAGCGCCACAAGCTGCGCGATCATGCCGCCCATCGACATGCCGACGACATGCGCGCTCTCAACACCATGATCGTCGAGCACGCGGATGGCATCATCGGCCATGTCGTCGAACGTGTAGGGCGGCTCGCCCGGCGTATATTTGGTCGACAGCCCGGTATCGCGATTGTCGTAGCGGATCACGAAGCGGCCCGCATCGGCGAGCTTCCGGCAGAACGCCTCCGGCCACCAGAGCATGGAAGCCATGGCGCCCATGATCAGCAGCACCGCCGGATGCGCCGGATCGCCAAACGTCTGCGATACGATTTCGGGTTGCTCGTTCCTGCTCATGCTTCTCCTCCATCGCATTCAAATCCGATTGCATTTTGCAATCAGTTGCACGATAATAAGACCGATAAGATAATGCAACCAGTTTTTGCTGGAGACTCGCATGAGCACCGACCACCGGTCCGGATGTCCGATCAACCTGTCGCTCGAAGTGTTTGGCGACCGCTGGAGCCTGATCATCCTGCGCGACATGATCTTCGGCGGCAGGCGCCATTTCCGCGAACTGCTCAACGGGTCGATCGAGGGCATCGCTTCCAACATCCTTGCCGACCGGCTGAAGCGGCTGATGGAGTTGGGCATGCTGACCAAGGCCGACGATCCCTCCCACAAGCAGAAGGCAATCTATAGCCTGACCGAGATGGCGATCTCGCTGGTGCCTATCCTGGCGCATCTCGGCGCCTGGGGCCGTGTCTGGCTGCCGGTCACTGAGGAACTCTCGATCCGCGCCGAGCTTCTGGAGAAAGGCGGCCCACCGATGTGGGAGCACTTCATGGACGATTTGCGCCACGAGCATCTCGGCGCCCCCGCCCGCGCAGCGGGCCCCACCGTGCGCGCAATCTTGCAGGCCGGGTATGAGGCCGTGGTCGCGCGCAAGGCGCTCGGTGCCGTGCGCAACCCGGCCTGACCAACTTATTTTCGCAATTGCGGGCCGGCTCTGCTATCAAGGACCTGAAAGCAATAATTTATGGGATTGGACAACGCTCTTGGTCGAGAACTCTAAGGATACCGCCCGCGCACGGGCTGATTTGCGTTTCAAGAAGCAGGAAGAAGCGGCCACGGTCCGCCAGAAGGCGATGGCTGAGTATGTCGCTGAGAGCGACGCCCGCCAGGCCAAGACCAACAAGCTGAGGGCGCTGCGCCTGGCCAAGGAAGCCGAAGACCTCGCCAATGCGGCAGCTGCTCCGGCCAAAAAACCGGCGCGGGCCAAGAAAAAATAGCCTTCTTCACCAGCAGTCTGTAAGTAGCCGCACGGCGATGCCATATCGGGCGCGTGCCGGTCGCCGGCTCGTTCCATGGTGGCCTCGCCTTCCGTTTCGCCTTTTCACGCGAAGCAATTTCAACCGCAATCGGGATTTCGCATCTCCTGCGGCCGGTCGATGATTGACGCGTTTCAACAGGAGATTGCCATGACCGCACTGACGCTCGCCAAAGCCATCGAGATCATCGGCGCCGCCTTCGCCAAAGGTGCGGAGCTCAAGCTCAAGCCGCTGGGCGTATCGGTCCTCGATGCCGGCGCCCATCTTGTCGCCTTCCAGCGCCAGGACGGCGCCTCGTTCCTGCGTCCGCAAATGTCGGCTGGCAAGGCCTATGGAGCACTGGCGATCGGCATGGGCTCGCGCCGCGTCGAGGCCTTCGCCAAGGAGCGGCCGCATCTCGTCGCCGGCATCTCGGACGTATCGGGCGGCCGCGTGCTGCCCGTTGTCGGCGGCGTGCTGATCCGCGACAAGTCAGGCACCGTCATCGGCGCGGTCGGCATTTCCGGCGACACGTCGGACAATGATGAGGCAGCCGCAATCGCCGGCATCGAAGCAGCCGGCTTCACCGCCGACCCGGGCTGAGGCGCACCGAGCCCTTAATTCAAGTTGATATCCCGGCTTGCCGAGCGCATCGACACCGAGAAGCCGGCCAGTACATCGAACAGCGCAATCACCATCAGCGTGAAGAAGACGGAATGCGCCGCGCCCTTCACCAGCAGGAACTCGACCAGGAACGCCACGAAGACCAGCGTCGACAAGAGATGATCCAGGATCGAGGCATTCGTCGTGCGCACCGACTTCACCATTTCGGCGAACAGGAAGACCAGCGCGATCAGCACCATCAGGTCGCCAAGCGTCATCGAGAACACCCCGCCCGACATCATGCCGATCGAGAACATCTCGGTTGCCCACGGGTCGTCGCCGCTGCCGAAGATTCCGAGAAGTCCGAGATTGTAGAGCACGAAGGGCACGATCAGCAGCGGAATGGCACCGAACATTGCGGGTCTCCGGTTGGGTGCGTGTCGCCCAAAGGCGGGCTTCAGACAGCGATACGCACGGAAACAACAACTCGAGGTGCGCCGCACAGTGCCGCTCAGATACGGCGCGCTCTGATCTCTCACTAGCAGCGCCCGGGCCATTGTCGTCAAGATTTTTCGCGCGCGTAGCGAACACGGACAAAGACCGTCCGAAACAACGGCGTCAGCAGCAACCGGGCTACCACGTTGCGGTACCCGAAGGGGGCTCACCTGGTCGTCAAAAATAACGCTCAAGGTTCGAGCGGATGCGATCCAACACGGTGTGGCCGGAGGTGTCGGGAAGGAATTTCTTGCCGGTGATTGCCTCATAGGCCTGCGCGTAGACGCGCGAAGCCTGGCTTACGACCTCGTCCGGTATCTTCGGTATCGAATCCCTATAAGGATCGCACCGCGCCGAGACCCACGACCTGATGAAGTCCTTGTCGAAACTCTCCGGACGATTGCCGCTTTCGAAGGCCCCTTCGTAGCTCGCCGCGATCCAGTACCGGCTGCTGTCCGGCGTATGGATTTCGTCGGCAAGAATTATGGTGCCGTTCTTGTCGGTGCCGAATTCGTATTTCGTATCGGCGAGGATCAGGCCGCGTTCGGCGGCGCGCGCCTGGCCCCTGGCGAACAACTGCAAGGCGTAGTTCGATACGGTATCCCACTGCGCCTGCGTGAGAAGGCCCTGTTCGATGATTTCGGCCTTGGACAGAGGCTCATCATGAGCACCGTCCAAGGCCTTGCTCGTCGGCGTGATGATCGCCTCAGCCAGTTTTTCGTTGTCACGCAAGCCATCAGGCCGGCTGATGCCATACAGGTCCCGCTCACCCTTCCGGTACTTGGTCAATATCGAGGTGCTGGTGGTTCCCGCCAGATAACCGCGCACGACGATCTCGACCGGCAGAATATCGAGCCGGGTGCCAATGACGACGTTTGGGTCGGGGTATTCCAGAACATGGTTCGGACAGATATCGGCGGTTTCCTCGAACCAGTACCGTGCAATCTGGGTCAGGATCTCTCCCTTGAGCGGGATCGAGGTCAGGATGATGTCGAAGGCGCTGACCCGGTCGGTGGCGATGATGATGCGCCTGCCGTCCGGCAGGTCGTAGTTCTCGCGGACCTTGCCCCTGTAGTGGCCCGGCAATTCGGGAATGAAGGCATCGGACAGAGTGCGCATCGGATCTCCTGCCTTCCGAAGATTGGTGGATTCCATCATCGCATAAGCCCTCGACCCTCAGCATATCAAGCGCGAAGGGTTAGGCTTGCCCGACAATGCAAAAAGACCGGCCATTGGCCGGTCTTTTGATAGGCGCAAAACCGTGAAAAAGCTTCTCAGCTTTCCTTCGGCTCCAGAACCTGGCGGCCGCGATACATGCCGGTCTTCAGGTCGATATGGTGCGGACGGCGCATTTCGCCGGAATTCTTGTCCTCGACATAGGTCGGGGCCTTGAGGGCGTCGGCCGAGCGGCGCATGCCGCGCTTGGACGGAGAGGTTTTTCGTTTCGGAACGGCCATGGATATGCTCCACTAGATGGTCAAAATGCCCCGGCTGCCCTCGTGAAAGGGCCGCGTCAGGGGCCGGAATCTGAGAAAGTCGGGTGCCTATACACGCCCTGCGCCGTTTTGGCCAGCACTACCGAGAATTTTTTTAGGCCGAAACAAAGCCTCTAATCTAGGCAGCCGACATAAGCACCCGACCTGCCCGCGCGCCGCTCGATTAAAGCCGCCAGCCGCCTCAGCCCCGGCCCGGGCTTGGCCGGGTTGCGGGCGATCGGGTTGGGCAAGGTGACGGCAAGCAATGCCGCCTGCCGGCGCGACAGCCGTTTTGCCGAAACGCCGAAATGGTGCTGGGCGGCGGCCTCGATGCCATAGATGCCCGGCCCCCACTCGGCGATGTTGAGATAGATCTCCATGATGCGCCGCTTCGACATCACCGCGTCGAAATAGACGGCCAAGGGCAGCTCCACCACCTTGCGCACAGTGCCCAGCGGCTTCGACCACAGATAGAGGTTCTTCACCGTCTGCATGGTGATGGTCGAGGCGCCGCGCGTCGCTTCGCCGGCCAGCGCATCGTCGACGACGCCGCGCAATTCACCGAGATCGACGCCGCGATGGAAGCAGAACTGCCCGTCCTCCGACATGATCACCGAATTGGCCAGCACCGGCGACACGTCGTCGATCGAGACCCAGCGCCGGTCATAACCGGAGAACGTCGCCAGATCCTTCAGCATCAGCGTCGACACCGGATGCACGAAGGACGGCAGATAGAGGAAGGTCAGCACCACGGGTATCAGGGCCAGCACGGCAGCCACGACGATGCCACGCCGGCCCAGGCGCTCGAGACCGGCGCGGTTCAAGCGCCTCGGTCGCGCCATGTCCAGCCCTTCGGTTTCATGATCGACGATCGGTTCCGTCAAGCCGCCCCACCTGCGCTATCAGCTGCTCCGGCATAATGGCGAGAGGCTTCTTGCGCAATGTCTGAGTGTCGGCTACCGCTCCCGGCCATGACGAAAGACGACCAAATGGGCTTCGAAATCGTGCTTTCCGCGCGGGTGGCCCCGCTTGAGGCTATGTTGAGGCAGCTCCTCGACGCCCGCACGCTTTCGGGCGAGATCGCCCGGCCGGAGCGGCTGATGGCGGCCATGCGTCACGGCGTGCTGAATGGCGGCAAGCGGCTCCGTCCTTTCCTGGTCATGGAAAGCGCAGCACTTTTCTCCGCCGACGGCGAGGCAGCATTGCGCGTCGCAGCCGCGCTCGAATGCGTGCATTGCTATTCGCTGATCCATGACGATTTGCCGGCCATGGACGATGACGATCTGCGCCGTGGCCAGCCGACCGTGCACAAGGCCTTCGACGACGCCACCGCGATCCTTGCGGGCGACGCGCTTCTGACGCTCGCCTTCGACATCCTGGCCGATGAGGCAACGATGCTGCCGGCGGAGCGCAGGGCAGCCCTGGTGCTGGCGCTTGCCCGCGCCGCCGGCGCCGGCGGCATGGTCGGCGGCCAGACGCTCGACCTCGAGGCCGAGCGCAGCAGGCCGGACGAGGCCGGCATTATCCGGCTGCAGGCAATGAAGACCGGCGCGCTGATCCGCTTCGCCTGCGAGGCAGGCGCCATCATCGGCGGTGCGGCACAAGAGGACCGCGAAAGACTGGCCGAATTCGGCTCGGCGATCGGGCTTGCCTTCCAGCTTGCCGACGACCTGCTCGACCTGACGGCGGACGCGCACCAGATGGGCAAGGCGACCGGCAAGGACGCTGCCGCCGGCAAGGCGACGCTGGTGGCGCTGCACGGCGCCGGCTGGGCGCGCAGCCAGCTCAACGGCCTCGTCGGCCAAGCACATGCGCTGCTGGAGCCTTACGGCGAACAGGCAGTGCTGCTGAAGGAAGCGGCAAAATTCGTGGCGACGCGCAACAACTGAAGTTGCGACCAACTGGATGCGCTTAGTCCGGGTTCTCCAAGGTGAGATTCACCTTCTTGGCTGTTTTTGGCTCGTCGTTTCCAATGAGTGTCACGAAGTGGTTTAATACGTCCTGCGCAGTTTGCTCCGCGGTATGCCCGGCCACTGCCCATTGCGCAAAGTGCCCGTCAATGCACATGCGTGCGAGCCCGTAGACAAGCGCCCTCGCGGCTATCTGGGTCTCTGCTATGTCGTTTGACCGGAGCATGTTTCGTCGCTGCGCCTCTACCATCGACCGTTCTACCAACGCACGCACCGCTTCGTTATCGTGACGCAGCGACTCCGAACTATCCCAATCGATAAGACTCCGCGTCGAGATGACCTGGAAATGGGTGGGATTTCGAATTGCCCAGCGCAGATAGGCGATCCCAACTGCGGCAAAGCGCTCAATGGGGTCGTCCGTCGCTACGCTCTCGACTGCAATGGTAATCTCCGAGCGGAACCGGCTCATTGCCTGCTCTGCGACAGCCGTCATCAATGCGGTCTTGTTGGCGAAATGACGGAAGGGCGCGCCGGGAGAAACACCCGCCCGCTTTGCGGCTTCGCGCACGCTCACATTGTCAGGGCCGCCCTCCTCGACAAGTTGAACCGCGGCATCGATCAGCACCTCCCGCAGATTGCCATGGTGGTAACCAGTACGGCGAGGCGTCTCGGCTTTTGGCATCTCGTTCCCTTCGTTCAGTAGAGCTGCATCTCGCCTCTATATCATGCTGCCGCAAATCATGTAATCACTGTTTACAATCTCGGCATGAGGATGTAAGCAGTGATTACAGATGGGACGGAACAGGCCAGCGGTCTTCGCGGCTGCCAAATGCCCAGATGGAGGAACGAACATGCTCGCCAGAAACGCCGAACCTCGCCGTCCGCATTCGTTCACATCGCCCCGGGGTGCGGCCGAAGAACCCCAGCACAAGGAGAATTTCCGAACCGTTCTGTCGAACGCCGCTGTGCCCGGCGTCACGCTCTATCGGCTTGCCGCCGTCGCCGGGGTGGGAAGCGCGCTTATTCTTTTGGTCAACGCGGCTAAACGGAGTTCGCTCATCCCAACCACCGATCTAACGCAACTTCTCGCGCCACTCGCCGAGATATTGGCGCTTGGCCTCGTCATAGGCTTGTTTCTTGCGTTTGGCCGGCGCGCGGGCCTATTCGGCACTATCGCGTTTGTCATCAACTTCGTTGCACTGGCAAGTTTGGAAGGTGTGGAGGTGGTGATCAATCTCGTATTTTCGAAGCTTCCGCTGACGACCATCATCGACCTTCGAGCCGGACCGCTCGGCCTGGTCTTGGTCATCAGTTCGTTGCTTTTTCTAATTGGGACGCTCGCGTTCGTAATCTCTCTTGCCGTTGGAAGAGGCGTGTCGCGCATTCCGCTCGCTCTCTATTTCATTGGCGCAGTGCCTATCGCGCTTCGTGCGTTCGTGCCGGAGTGGGCTCTTGATCTAGGCTTGGTGGTTCTTGCGATAGCGATCGCCTGGCTTGCCGGATGGCTGTGGGTACGCGCGAGCGCTATCGACGAGTTCTGGCGTGAAAGGGTAACGACCCAACTGCTCAGAATTGATGCACCTATCGCCCGGTAGATTACTGTCGCGGCGGCATAGGATCAAAAGCCGTCATTCATTGACGTGCAGCCGCGACATCGACGGCCCCGCACGAACGAAATTTTAATGTAAATCAAGCGTAATCCCGACCATAATAATGATGCGTATGTGTTGGGGTTGCGCATGCCGGAATACTCTTCCTTCATCCGGTCGATCCGGGTCCGTTATCTGTCGGGATTGCTGATCTTCGCGCTGGCCTCCGCCGCGGTCATGTTCGCGCTCAACCGCGTCAATTCCTTCCGTCACGACGTCGATGCCCTCAGCAGCAATTTCGTCATCTTCGGCCGCGACCTGCGCAACGCCACCAATTTCGCCGAGACCACCGGCACCGCCTGGCGGGCCGAAACCCGCGACGGGCTGGTGGCGTCGGCCCGAGGCCACTCCGAGCGACTGGCCGGCGAGATCGCGACCCTGACGGCCCAGCTGGCCGCTATAAAATCACGGCTTTCGAAAGACACCCTCAACGAGCTCGATTCCGCGTCCGTGAACGGGGACCTGTTCTGGTCGGCGCGCGACATGGTGCGCAACTTCAACCTGATGTCGGTGGCGCAGAAGGTCGATGAATGGAGCTATCGCGAAATCCGCAATCAGAACGACCTGTTTGCCCAGCCGATGCTGGTCCGCGTCCGCACCGCCATGGATGCCGAACGCCATCTGGCGGACGCTTCGAGCGACAGGCTGCTGTTGTGGGCGAGCGGCCTGTTGTTCGCCGTCCTTGCCATTGTCGCCATGTGGGTCTTTCGACCGATGGAAAAGGCGATCCGCCGTGCCTTCGCCGAATCCGCAGAGTCGCTGTTCAAGGCCGAGGCCGCAGATCGCGCCAAATCCGAATTCCTGGCCAATATGAGCCATGAGATCCGCACGCCGATGAATGGCGTGCTGGGCATGGCCGAGCTGCTGGCCAAGACCGACCTGACCTCGCGCCAGAAGACGTTTACTGACGTCATCGTCAAATCCGGCAATGCGCTGCTCACCATCATCAACGACATCCTCGATTTCTCCAAGATCAACGCCGGCCAGCTGACGCTCGACCCCGCGCCCTTCCGCCTGTCCGAGGCGGTCGAGGACGTGGCGACGCTGGTGTCGGCGCGCGTCGCCGAAAAGAACCTCGAGTTGATCGTGCGCGTCGATCCGCGCCTGCCCTCCTTCGTCGTCGGCGACGCCGGCCGCTTCCGGCAGATCATCACCAATCTGCTCGGCAATGCGGTCAAGTTCACCGAAAAGGGCCATGTGCTGGTCGATGTCGGCGGCGACGTGGTCGACGGCGTCATCCAGCTCAAGGTCCGCGTCGAGGACACCGGCATCGGCATCCCGGCCGAGAAGCTGCAGAACGTGTTCGAGAAATTCGCGCAGGTCGACGGTTCCTCGACGCGCCGCCATGAAGGCACCGGGCTCGGCCTGGCGATTGCCGCCCGCCTTGTCGATCTGATGGGCGGCAAGATCGGCGTCGAAAGCGAGATCGGCCGCGGCTCCGTCTTCTGGTTTGCCGTGCCGCTGCCGGCGCACCAGCAGGCCGCGCGCGATGAGATCGTGCCGGTCGATGTTACCGGTGCCCGCGTGCTGGTCATCGACGACAATCCTGTCAACCGCGAGATCCTGCTCGAGCAGCTGAAAAGCTGGAGCTTCGATTGCGCCGCCGCCGAAAGCGGTGCCGTCGGCCTGGCCTTCCTCGACCGCGCCACTCAACTCGGCGCGTCGGTGGATTGCATCATCCTCGACTACCAGATGCCCGGCATGAACGGCGCCGACGTCGCCAGGGCGATTGCCGCCGACAGCCGCCTTGCCGCCATTCCAGTCGTGCTCTTGACCTCGGTCGACCAGGTCGATTTCGGCAAGATGGTCATCGATTTCGGCATCGCCGCGTATCTGACCAAGCCGGCGCGCTCGGCCATCCTGCTCGGCACCGTCATCTCGGTCATCCAGAAGGCCCGCGCCCAGGTCGGCAAGGCGCGCTTCGTTCGCGAGCCGGCCGCGCCGCAGGCGACACCAGCGGCCGCACCCGCCTTCACCATCATCCGCGGCCCGGCAATCCCGGCGCCAGCCGCGCCGGAGTCGGCCACGGCAGCCAATGGTCCAATCGACATCCTCATCGCCGAGGACAATGACGTGAACCAGCTGGTGTTCGGCCAGATCCTCAGCGGGTTGGGACTGAGCTATCGTATCGCCGGCAACGGCCGCACCGCGGTCGAGATGTACCGGGCGTTGCGACCGAAGCTGATCCTGATGGACGTCTCGATGCCGGAGATGAACGGCTACGAGGCAACCGGCGCCATCCGCGCGATCGAGCAGCAGAGCGGCGGCCATACGCCGATCATCGGCGTCACCGCGCACGCACTGAAGGGCGATCGCGAAAAATGCATCGAAGCCGGCATGGACGACTATCTGCCGAAGCCGGTCTCCCCCGACCGCCTCGGCACCAAGATCGGCACTTGGCTCAGCGAGACAGTGGTGGCGAAGACGGCTTAGCCACCTCTATCGATGCCTCAGACGGGCAACCCCTCGGCCAATTTCATGACCGCCTATAGCCGAAATTCCTGTTGGATGCGACGGGCGCATTCGAGCGGCGAGAGTAAGCTGGTGTCGATCTCGAGATCGTAGCGGTTGCCCTTGTGGGCACGGTCGTATTGCCAGCGCGCCAGGCCAGGCAGCCTGTCGGCACGCTGGGCCTCCCGCGCCTCGAGCACGGCCAGCGGCGCGAAGACGCCGACCACGTGGATCGAAGCCGGACAGCAGCGCCTGATACTCCGACATCTCGTCGCAGAGCACGTCATCGACGATGAGGTTGTTGCCCTGCCCGGCCATGGCGGCAACGGCGTGCTGCCTTGCATCGCGCGCCGGCCGACCGGACCTGCCTGGATGACGACGGACGGCTTGCCGTCCTGCAATAGTGTTTCGAAGGCGAAGCCTTGCGCATGGTCCTGCAGCGCCTCGGGCAGCATCTCCAAAAAGGCGTCCATCTGCACATGCAGGAAGGGCTCGGCGGTGATCGTCTGCAGCGCCCTGGCGATCGAACTCTTGCCGGCGCTGCCGACGCCGTTGAGCAGGACAATTTTGGCTGTCACGTCAGAACCCCTTCTAGCCAGGATTTGCGATCCACGACCTACCGGTTCCGCACCACGATACAGGCGCCGCCGACGCTTTGCAGTTTCTGGCAAATGACGTTGGCGGCGGCGCGATTGTCGACACCGATGCGGACCGCATAGATACCGCGGCGCCCGATCGGCGTGCGCACCCGGCTGACGACCGGATCATGGCCGGAGAGCAGGGCCGGAAACCGGCCCCTCACCCGCAGCCATTGATTGATCGCAGCACCCCGGCGGAAATTTCCAGCCACCTGGACGCCCCATGGCTTGACGTTGATCGAGGCCATCGCCACGGTTCTCGACATGATCACCGGCAGTTTGCGGCAAGCGACGGCGAAGCTCATTTTCTTGTCGAGCGGCTGGATGGTGCCGGCATAGGTGGTGTCGGTGAACTTGTCGGCGGGTTCACCCATGATGTCGAAGACGTAGCTCTCGGTCTCCATCGGCAGGAAGCCGCCGGAACTCAGCCAGCGCGACACACGGTTCTCGCCGGCATTGTAGGCAGCCGCCGCCAGGCCAAGATTGCCAAAGCCGACCTTCATCTCGGCGAGATATTTGGCCGAAGCCGGGATCGCCTGCTCGACGTCGAAGGAATTGGCCAACCCTCGCATCTTGGCGGTTCCCGGCATGAACTGGGCGATGCCTTCCGCTCCGACGGGGCTCACCGCATTCGGATCGAAGCGGCTTTCCTTCCAGATCAGCCGAGCGAAGAAGTCCTTGGGCAGGCCGTTCTGGTTGGCATGCGCCTCGATCAGGTCGCAGACCCGGTTGATCAATCTCTTGGCCGCGGATTGCGGCGGATCGGCGTAAGCCGTGTTGCCCCACAGAAGCCAAAGAGAGACCAAGGAAACAATAAGCGCAACGACGTGCGCCAAACGCTGAGCCCGTGTTGAAAATCGCTCCGGTGAGCCAGATGATAGTGGCTTCGAGAACCGGCGCGGAGCGGACATCCGGTCCGTGAGCACTGGAAGCGCAGAAGACGCCTTCAGGTGGCCGCCGGAGTGGATTTTCGGCATGGGCTCATTCCGCCGCGGCCTTGCCGTGGCGCCCGAACCGCTGCTCGATATAGTCGGCGACCATCTTCTCGAAATCCGCTGCGATCGAAGGGCCGCGCAGCGTCGCCGCCTTCTTGCCGTCGACGAACACCGGCGCCGTCGGCGTCTCGCCGGTGCCTGGCAGCGATATGCCGATATCGGCATGCTTGGATTCGCCCGGCCCGTTGACGATGCAGCCCATCACCGCGACTTTGAGGTTCTCGACGCCTGGATATTTCTCTCGCCAGACAGGCATGTTCTTCCTGAGGTCGGCCTGGATGTTCTGCGCCAGTTCCTGGAACACGGTCGACGTCGTGCGGCCGCAGCCGGGGCATGCGGCAACGATCGGCACGAACTGCCGGAAGCCCATGGTCTGCAGCAATTCCTGCGACACCTGCACCTCGCGCGTGCGATCGCCATTCGGCTCCGGCGTCAGCGAGATGCGGATCGTGTCGCCGATGCCTTGCTGCAGCAGGATGCCCATCGCGGCGGACGAGGCGACAATGCCTTTCGAGCCCATGCCCGCCTCTGTCAGGCCGAGATGCAGCGCGTGGTTGGAGCGGGTGGCGAGTTCGGTGTAGACGGCGATCAGGTCCTGCACGCCGCTGACCTTGGCCGACAGGATTATCTTGTCGCGGCCAAGGCCGATCTCCTCGGCCATCTCGGCCGACAGGATCGCCGACTGCACGATCGCCTCACGGGTGACTTCCTGGGCGGTGAGCGGAAAGCCTTGCGCCTGGTTTTCGTCCATCAGACGGGTCAGCAGTTCCTGGTCGAGCGAGCCCCAGTTGACGCCGATACGCACCGGCTTGTCGTATTTGATCGCCATCTCGACGATCGCCGCGAACTGGCGGTCTTTCTTGTCCTTGAAACCGACATTGCCGGGATTGATGCGGTATTTGGCCAGCGCCTCGGCGCAAGCGGGATGATCGGCCAAGAGCTTGTGGCCGATATAGTGGAAATCGCCGACCAGCGGCACGTTGATGCCGAGCCGCTGGAGCCGGTCACGGATGGCCGGCACGGCGGCGGCACTCTCGTCGCGGTCGACGGTGATGCGCACGATCTCGGAGCCGGCACGATGCAGCGCTGCAACTTGCGCCACGGTCTGGTCGATATCGGCCGTGTCGGTATTGGTCATCGACTGCACGACGACAGGCGCACCGCCGCCGACGATGACGCCGCCGACGTCGACGCCGACCGACGTGCGGCGCGGGAAAGGAGAGGAAAAATACCCGGTCATGGCCGGCCGCCTCTTATCTAGAAGGTCCGGGCATGAGGTGGAGGAGCAAAGATGGCTTGTCAATGGCAAGCGGCAAGCAGTCGCGGCAAATCGCCGGGAGGCCAAGAAAGCCTGGCGTTCACGAGAGTCGCATTCCGGCTTCGCCGGTGACGACAACAGTGGGATATTGGATTTCAGAACAAACCACCAACACCGGCGGCATGACTGCCACCGGAAAGTTGATTGCGCACCGAAGGGGGCGCGCGCTGTTTGCTAGTGGAGCGTCAGTGCGTCGTCGGTTTTGCCTTCAGCTTTTCAATCTCGTCCTTGATTGCCAGCTTGCGCCGCTTGAGATTCACGATCTCGAGGTCGTCGACCGAAGGATGGTTCATCGCGTCGGTGATTTCGCGCTCGATGTCGCCGTGTTTCCGCTGCAACTCATCAAGATGGGATGCAAGAGACATGATTGGTTCTCCCTTTCATGGTTTCCTCGATTGCAGCCGCCAAAATGCGTCCACCGCCAGTTCGCATCTGTGACAGCGCGATGACACTCTGCCACCATCCGCCATCGATGTCGAATGCCCTGTGGTAGCATTCCACGACAATGTGAAATGTGATAAGGCCTGCGCACCGGTGGCAAAACCCCGCCGGCCCCGCCCAATCAGGCCCATCCTTTGGGCGCCGCTTACGTGCAGACGGTAGATAATGTCCGAACAGGAACAGGCTGAGATCCGCCTCGAATATTCCCGCCTGAAGCAGGAACACGCCGATTTCGACGCCGCCATCAACGCTATGATCGCCATGGGCTGCGACCCGCTGCAGATCCAGCGCATGAAGAAGAAGAAGCTCTTCCTCAAGGACCGGCTGATGGCGCTGGAAGACCGCATCATTCCCGACATCATCGCCTGAGCAGCGCCCGAGCCTCGCCGCTCAAACGCCTCACGCCGCGATTGACAGCCGCGCCGCGCGCTGGCGCAGCAGGATAAGCAGTTCGTCGGTCTTTTCCTTCGACGTGTCGATCGGAACCACCAGGCACATCGTCGCCTCGACCTTACCCGGCACCGAGAAGACGGGGGCGGCCAGGCATTTCGTGTAGGCGTCGACCAGGCCCGAAGTCACGCAGTAGCCGGTCGACCTGGCGGTCACTATATCGGCGATGAAATCGTCGAGCTTGAGCCTGCGTCCGTCCGGCAGCACGAGGTCGTCTTCGGAGACCATGTCCTCGATATCGGCTCTTTCGAGACCGGCCAGCAGCAGCCGTCCGGAAGCCGTCCAGGGCAACGGGATCTGCAGACCGGTGGCCGAACTGATTCGGAACGGCCTGGTGCCCGGGCTGGAATGGACGATCGTATAGCGGCCGCTTTGCAGCATGCACAATTCGGAGGTCTCGCCGGTCTCGCGCGACAGGTCGTCGACCTCCTGGCGCCCACGCCGGAGCAGGTCGTTGCCGCGCACATAATCCATTCCGTAGAGATAAAGCTTCTTGCCGAAATAGACCCGGTTGCCGTCGCCGGCCATTTCCAGCAGGCCCGCATCCACCAGCGAACGTACCAGCGTATAGGTCGTCGATCGCGGCGCGTTGACGCCCTTGGCGAGGTCGCCAATGCCGATCGCACGCTGCGTTGTATGCAGGAACTCAAATATCTCGAGCACCCGGTTGAGTCCCTTCTCGCGAGAGCCCGGGGTCTTGTCCTCGGCCGGGCTGATGTCCGGCCGATCTGTAACGCCAATACCGTCTTGCATTACTGATTCCTGATGTTAGTATCTGTCTTGTACAAGGTACAGATGTCTTTTGTAAGAGACAAATTGGCAAAAGACACATGTATCTGAAAGGGGAACACAACCACGAAAAGGAGGTCGCCATGAACGATACATCCAAGAGACGTGATTTTCTGAAACTGGGAATGGCCGGGCTCGCCACGGCCGGAGTAATCGGCGCAGCCGCCTCGGTCGATGTCCAGAAGGCGGCGGCACAAGCCGCACCCGACAGCCTGCTGCGCACTGTTCTCGAGCGCGGCAAGCTGATCGTCGGCACCGGAAGCACCAACGCGCCCTGGCATTTCGAGAACGATGCCGGCGAACTCGTCGGCATGGACATCACCATGGGCCACATCCTGGCCAAGGGTCTTTTCGACGACCCGACCAAGGTCGAGTTCGTCATGCAGGACCCGGCGCAGCGCATTCCGAATGTCACCACCAACAAGGTCGACATCACCATCCAGTTCATGACCATGACCGCCCAGCGTTCGCAGTTGATCAACTTCTCCAGGCCGTACTACGTCGAAGGCGTCGCGCTGCTGACGCTTCCGTCAGCCGAGAACAAGACATTCGACAAGCTGCTCGCCGGCGGTTCGGCAACACGCATTTCCATCCTGCAGAACGTCGATGCCGAGCAGAATGTCCATCTCGTCCTGCCGCAGTCGCAGGTGATGCAGATCGACACCCAGGCCAATGTGCTGCAGGCGCTGGAATCGAAGCGTGTCGACGCGGCCGCCGTCGATCTCTCGACGGTCCGCTGGCTGGCCTCGCGCAATCCCGACAAATATTTCGATGCCGGCAAGAGCTGGTTCTCGATGCTTTACGGCGCCGCACTCCGGCAAGGCGATCCCGACTGGCTGGCCTTCGTCAACACAGCCTTTGCGACGGCGATGTTCGGTCATGAAACGGCGCTCTACGACGCCGCATTCAAGGACTATTTCGGGCTGGAGCCGCCGGCGCGGCATCCCGGTTTCCCGGTTATCTGACAAAAGCCGGCGGAGGGGCAAGCACGCCCTTCCGCCTCCTTCTCCTCGACAGCGTGATGCCACGCTGGCTATTGAGGCGGACGCATGGGCTATACGCTCAACTTCAACCTGATCTGGCGGCATTTCGACAAGCTCTGGGGCGGGCTGCTGCTCAGTCTTGAGCTCGCCGTCATCTCGATCGCCATCGGCATCGTCATCGGGCTGGTGCTGGCGGTCTGGTATGTTTCGGCCGGCCGTATCGTGCGGTCGATCATCGCCGCCTATGTCGAATTCATCCGCAACGTGCCGCTGATCCTGCTCGTCTACCTCGTCTTCTACGGCCTGCCGACCGTGGTCGACATCGCCTACAGCGCACCGACCTCGTTCGTCGCCACGCTGTCGCTCTATAGCGGTGCCTATCTGGTCGAGGTGTTTCGCTCAGGCCTCGAAGCCGTGCCGCGCGGACAGCTGGATGCCGGCAAGGCGATCGGCCTGACGCCCTGGCAGCGGCTCATCCATGTGCGCCTGCCGACGATGCTGCGCATCACGCTGCCGGCGCTTTCGAATACCTTCCTGTCGCTGTTCAAGGACACCTCCGTCGCCTCGGTCATCTCGGTGCCCGAACTGACCTACGGCGCCCAGTGGATCAATTTCAACACCTTCCGCATCGTCGAGGTCTATCTGGTGACCACGGCGATGTATCTGCTGACCGGCTATGTGCTGCTTTTCGCGCTCAGGCTCGTCGAGCGCCGGTTCAGGGCGGCGCGCTGACATGCTGAGCCAGATCATCTACGCCTTGCCGTTCCTCGCCGAAGGCTTCGCCGTGACACTGTGGGTGTCGCTGCTGGTCGTAGTCCTGTCGCTCATCGCCGGTGTCGTGCTGGGTGTCGGCCTCGTCTACGGTCCGACGCCGCTGCGCTGGGCAGTGCGCATCTTCAGCGACACCATACGCGGCATCCCGATCCTGGTGCTCATCTTCTTCGTCTATTACGGCCTGCCGGCCGTCGGGATTCACCTGCAGTCCTTCTGGGCGGCGGTGCTGGCGTTGACCTTGTTCAAGACGGCGCAGGTCGTGGAATATCTGCGCGGTGCCGTCGGCTCCATTCCCAAGGGCCAGTCCGAAGCGGCGATGGCGATAGGGCTGACCTTCCGCCAGCGGCTGGCCTACGTCATCTTTCCGCAGGCCTTCAGGCGCTTCCTGCCGCCCTGGATCAATGGCGTCACCGATGCGGTGAAGGGCAGCGCGCTGGTCTCGCTGCTCGGCATCACCGACCTGATGCAGGCCATCAACCAGGTCATCGGCCGCACCTATGAGGCCATGCCGCTCTATATCCTCGGCGCGCTGGTCTACTTCGCGGTCAACTACGCGCTTTCGCTCGCCAGCCGGCGGCTGGAACAGCGCTTCGCCTTCATTCGGGAATAGCAAGAATGTCCGATGCCTCCAATGCCGCGCTACTCGATGTGAGCGATGTTTCCAAGGCCTTCGGCACTGTCGAGGTGCTGCGTGCCGTCAGCCTCGAGGTGAAGCGCGGCGAGGTGGTGACCATCATCGGGCCGTCCGGCAGCGGCAAGACCACGCTGCTGCGCTGCGTCAACTTCCTCGAAAGCTACGACAGCGGCTCGATCCGCATCGACGGCAAGGAGGTCGGCTATCGCGATGCCGGGACACGCCAGCGCCGCAGCGAGCGCGATCTGGCGGCGATGCGCGCCGAGACCGGAATGGTCTTCCAGAGCTTCAACCTGTTCCCGCATCTGACCGCCGCCGGCAACATCATGCTCGGCCTGCGCAAGGTGCGCGGCAAAAGCGAAGCCGAGGCGCGCAACATTGCCGAGCACTGGCTCGGCCGGGTCGGCCTCGCCCACAAGGCCGACAGCCTGCCGGCCGAGCTTTCCGGCGGCCAGCAGCAGCGCGTCGGCATAGCCCGCGCGGTCGCCATGGAGCCGAAGATCCTGCTTCTCGACGAGATAACCTCCGCACTCGATCCCGAACTGGTCGGTGAAGTGCTGGCCGTCGTGCGCAGCCTGGCCGAGGACGGCATGACGATGCTGATGGTCACCCATGAAATGGCCTTTGCGCGCGATGCCTCGAGCCGCATCGTCTTCATGGCCGATGGCGGCGTCAGCGCGGTTGGCCCGCCGGCCGAAATCCTGGCGGCGGAAGCGTCAAACGAACGCCTGCGCAGCTTTCTGGCGCGGTTCCGCGCCTCGCATTTCTGACACCGGACAGCGAAAGCTGCCGCAAGGAGCATTTGATGACGCCTTACATCCGGCTCGCCGAACTGGGCCTGATCCTGCCCGAGCCACCGACGCCGATCGCCAACTTCGTCACCCATGCCGAGAGCGGACGCCTGATCTTCCTCTCCGGACAGGGACCGCTGCGCGCCGACGGCACGCTTTGCACCGGCAAGGTGGGCGAAGACGTGACCGTCGAGGAAGCCTACGAGCACGCCCGCCTCACCGGCCTCAACCTGCTTGCTGTCATGCATGCGGCGGCGGGCGACCTCGGCCGCATCGTGCGCGTCGTCAAGCTGCTCGGCTTCGTCAACGCCATCCCGACCTTCAGCGACCATCCAAAGGTGGTCAATGGCTGCTCCGATCTTTTCGCCGAGGTCTTTGATAGGATCGGCGGGCATGCCCGCTCGGCGATCGGCGTCGGCTCGTTGCCGGGCAACATCACCGTCGAAATCGAAGCGGTCGTCGAGATCGCCACCTGATTTGTTAGAAATGGATCTGCCGAGATGAACACCTATTCCGCTGACCGCTCCAACCTGCCAATCCGCGACCGGCTCGGCCTGCGCCCGATCATCAATGTCTCCGGCACCATGACGACGCTCGGCGCTTCGATCATCGTCCCGGAAGCGATCGCGGCAATGGCGGAAATCGCCTCGCAATGGGTCGAGATGGACGATCTGCAGCGCGCCGCAAGCACGGTGATCGCGCGCCTGACCGGCGGCGAGGCCGGTTTCATCACCGCTTGCTGTGCCAGCGGCATCACCATGGCGATCGCCGGCGCGATGACCGGAACCAACCTTTTGGCGATCGAGCGCCTTCCGGATGACACCGAAGGCCTGAAGTCCGAGGTCGTCATCCAGCTCGGCCATATCGTCAATTACGGCGCGCCGATCGACCAGTCGGTCCGGGTGGCTGGCGCCAAAGTTGTGCCCGCCGGCACGGTCAGCGTCACGCAGGACTATCATGTGCACGAAGCGATCAACGAGCGCACGGCGGCAGGACTGTACGTCATTGCGCACCACACCGTGCAGTACGGCATGCTGTCGCTGGAGGAATTCTGCGAGATCTGCCACGCCAAGGGCGTCCCGGTGATCGTCGACGCGGCTTCCGAATATGATCTGCGCAGCTTCCTCGCGCGCGGCGCCGACATCGTCGTCTACAGCGGCCACAAATTCCTCTCAGGACCGACCAGCGGCATCGTGACGGGACGCAAGGACCTGGTGCGCACCGCCTATCTGCAGAACCGTGGCGTCGCCAGGGCGATGAAGGTCGGCAAGGAAAGCATCGCCGGCACTATGGCGGCACTCGAGGCCTGGGAGCGGCGCGATCATGCCGGCATCCGCAAGCGGGAAGAATCGGCGCTCAACCTGTGGCAGGACGCGCTGCAGGGCCTGCCCGGCATCACCGCGCGCATCATCCCCGACCCGACCGCCAATCCACTCGACCGCCTGCAGATCTTTGTTTCGCCCGAGAGCCGCTTCACCGCCGCCGGCCTCGCCTCGGCGCTTGCCGCCGGCTCGCCGCCGATCATCGTGCGCAACCACGAAGTCGAGCGCGGCCATTTCTTCCTCGATCCGTGCAATCTGCATCCCGGCGAGGCCGAGATCGTCGGCGAGCGGCTGCGTGCCGTGTTGAGCGCGGCTGAGCGCCCCGCGGATGCCATGAAACAGCCCCGCAAGGAGTCCTCCGGCGCCTTGCGGTGGCCGGATTAGATGCTCCCGATCCTTGCGGCCCTTGGCGAATTCCGCTAAGGCGCGCCTTTGCCGCCGGGAGCATGCGCTTGAACGATCACCGCGCCGACGTCGCCATCATCATGGGCAGCCAATCCGACTGGGCGACGATGCGCCACGCCGCCGAAACGCTGGAGGCGCTGGGCGTTGCGCACAAGCGCCTGATCATCTCGGCCCACCGCACGCCGGACCGGCTCTATGACTTCGCCAAGGGCGCCAAGGCGGCTGGCTACAAGGTGATCATCGCCGGCGCCGGGGGTGCCGCGCACCTGCCCGGCATGACCGCGGCGATGACGCCGCTGCCCGTATTCGGCGTGCCGGTGGAATCCAAGGCGCTGTCCGGCCAGGACTCGCTGCTCTCCATCGTGCAGATGCCGGCGGGCATTCCCGTCGGCACTTTGGCCATCGGCAAAGCCGGTGCTGCCAACGCGGCGCTTCTCGCCGCCGCCGTGCTGGCATTGCACGACGAAGAACTCGCCGACCGGCTGGATGCCTGGCGCGCCGCCCAGACCGCCAAGGTCGCCGCCGAACCCACGGACGCGCCGTGAGCATGCCTGCGGGATCGACCATCGGCATCATCGGCGGCGGCCAACTCGGCCGCATGCTGGCGATGGCCGCGGCACGCCTCGGCTACCGCACGGTGGTGCTCGAGCCGCAGGCCGATTGCCCGGCGGCGCAAGTCGCCAACCGGCAGATCACGGCCGCCTATGACGATGCCGCCGCACTTGCCGAACTGGCGGCGGCCAGCGCCGTCGTCACCTACGAGTTCGAAAACGTCCCGGTCGCCGCAGCCACAGCACTTGCCGCCAAGGTGCCTGTCTATCCGCCGGCACGGGCGCTGGAAGTGTCGCAGGACCGTTTGGCGGAAAAGAATTTCCTCAACGGCATCGGTATTCCCACGGCGGATTGTTGTCCCGTCGACAATGACGAGGAACTGACGGAGGCGCTGCAGAAATTCAACGGCAGCGGCATCCTGAAGACGCGTCGAATGGGCTATGACGGCAAGGGCCAGCGCGTTTTCCGCAACATGGAAACCGGCGGCTTTGCCGGCACCTGCGAGGCGATGGGCAATGTGCCGTTGATCCTCGAATCCTTCGTCGCTTTCGAGCGTGAAATCTCGGTGATCGCGGCGCGTGGTCTGGGCGGTGCGCTTGCCGCCTACGATCCGGCCGAGAATGTGCATCGCAACGGCATCCTTCACACCTCGACCTTGCCGGCCGCGATAAGGCCTGAAACCGCGGCCGCGGCGCAGGAGGCGGCCGCAAAGATTCTCACGGCGCTCGACTATGTCGGCATCATCGGCGTCGAGTTCTTCGTCCTTGCCGATGGTTCGCTGCTGGCCAACGAGATGGCGCCGCGCGTCCACAATTCCGGCCACTGGACCGAAGCCGCAGCAACCGTCTCGCAGTTCGAGCAGCATATCCGCGCCGTCGCCGGCCTGCCGCTGGGATCGCCTGCCCGCCATTCCGACTGCGTCATGGAAAACCTGATCGGCGACGACGTGCTGCGAGTTCCGGCTCTGCTCGCCGAGCCCGACCTGATGCTGCATCTCTACGGCAAAGCCGAGGCGCGGCCCGGCCGCAAGATGGGCCATTTCACGCGCGTCAGCCGCCGCGCCTGACGTTTTGTCTATTGGGGATCGTCGCCCTCGTCCTCGTTCGGACTGTCGCAACTCACGTCGCCTTCCTGGCAGTTGGCACCGGAGGTGAGCTGCTTGATCCGCTCATTGGTCAATTCCGTTAGGCATTGCGAAACCTCCATCGGATGGATGGAGCCACCCTCGCTGTCCGCGGTCGTGTACGCACATTCCGCGTCGCGGAAAGTGATCCAGGCGCGCTGTGCGGTCTGCAGCAATTTGTTGGACTTGTCGTCGTTGCGGCCGACAAGGTCCTTGTAGGCCGCGTTGAGCTTTGCGTCGGCCGCCTGGTAATCGGCGCCGGCGCAGATGGTCATCATCGACTGGCTGTCGTCGCTGCGGTCGCATTCCTCCTGTGCCTGGACGGCTGACCCGGCCGAAAGGACCACGAGACAGGCAGACAGTAGAAGGCGGCGCATGGTGTTCTCCGATTTGCTTCGCGGCGACGGCACCATTCCAGCCGCACCCGTATCGCGCAATGCCGCTCGGTGCGGATGGCGAATATTTGATGGGCAAGGTCACTTGCCGCATATCGGAAGCGCTCTTGTGGCTGACTTGCGGTTGACATGGGCAAGGCTCCTCGTTTATGAGCCACGCACAAGTTGAAAGGCGCGTCTTCGGGCGCGCCTTAAAAATTCGGCCCGGACCGGGCCCAGACCGACGGGCAAGACCATGAAGATCAAGAATTCGCTCAAGGCGCTGAAGGCGCGTCATCGCGACAACCAGCTGGTTCGTCGCAAGGGACGCATCTACATCATCAACAAGACCGCCCCGCGCTACAAGGCGCGCCAGGGCTGAGTTTTGCATGCGCGGCTGATGTTGCCGCGCCTGCATGATGTTAATTGCCGGCCTGCCGGCCCTTTCACGCTAAAATCACTTTGACGATCCGCCGTCCGGGGCTAGATTCCGGCGATGCGGATTCTTTTTGCATTGATCCCGGCCCTTCTGCTTTCGGGCATCGTCTTGCCGGCCGCCATCTCACCAGCTCGGGCGGACGATCCTGTCGCGCCTCCGGTTGCCACGACCAAACAGGCACGCCTCGACCAGCTTTTCGTCGACCTGAGGCGCGAACGCAATGAAAAGGCCGCCGAGCGCATTGCCGGGCGCATCTGGAGCGAATGGTTCCAGTCCGGCAGCGCCTCGATCGACCTGATGATGCAATGGTCGCAGAAGGCCATGGAAAACCAGAAATACGACGTCGCGCTCGATTTCCTCGACCAGGTGGTGACCTTGCAGCCGGCCTATGCCGAAGGCTGGAACCGGCGCGCGACGGTGCATTTCATGATGAAGAACTACGGCAAGTCGATGTCCGACATCGACCGCACGCTACAACTCGAGCCCCGCCATTTCGGCGCACTTTCGGGGCTGGCGCAGATCATGGCCGAGACCGGCCACAAGCAGTCGGCGCTTGAAGCCTGGCAGAAGGTGCTTGCCATCTATCCGATGATGCGCAGCGCCCAGGACCAGGTCGGTGCGCTGTCGGAAGAGCTTGCCGGCGAAGGCATTTGATGCGCAGGCTTGCAGCACAAAAACCGCTGCGCCCCCTGAACTAATTCCGCTCCGCTCCGTACCTCCTGCCCATGAACCTCATCTACGCTGCGTTTGCCTTCTTCCTGGCGCTTGTGTTCGCCTTTGCCGGCGTCACCCGCGCCGGCGCATGGCTGATCGAGCGTCGCAATCCGCCGGCCGGTGACTTCGCCGATATCGGCGGCGCGCGCATCCACTATGTCCACGTGCCGGCGCCGGCCAATGCCGACCTGCCGCCGATCGTCTTCATCCACGGCGCCAGCGCCAATCTTGAAGATCAGATGCTGCCGCTGAGACCCCTGATCGAAGGCCGCGCCGAGATGCTGTTCCTCGACCGTCCCGGCTTCGGCTGGTCGGGACCCGGCAACAACGAGACCCCGTCTGTGCAGGCCAACACCATCGCGGCGCTGATGGATCGCCTCGGCATCAAAAAGGCGATCGTCGTCGGCCATTCCTTCGGCGGCGTGGTCACTGCGGCCTTCGGGCGCGAACATGCCGACAGGACGCTTGGCCTCGTCTTCCTTTCGCCCGTCAGCCATCCCTGGCCGGGCGGCGCGACCGCCTGGTACTACAGACTGACGACGGTTCCGGTCGTCGGCCGGCTGTTTTCCGAAACGCTGGCCTATCCGGCGGGAACGCTGCAGATGGACGCCGCCACCACTTGCGTCTTTTCCCCCAACAAGGTGCCGGACGGCTATGTGGCCGCGGCTTCGATCCCCCTGGTGCTACGGCCCGCCGCCTTCCGCGCCAATGCCATCGATGTAGCGGGGCTCTATGGCTATGTGCTGGCCGCCGCGCCGCGCTACCACGACATCAAGGCGCCGACCGTGATCATCTCGGGCGACCGCGACAAGATCGTCTACGCGACGGTCCATTCGGTTGGCCTGGCGCGCGACATTGCGGGCGCCGAACTGGTTTGGGTGCGCAATCTCGGCCACAAGCCCGATTGGATCGCCCCCGATCTCGTCATCGGCGCGATCGGCAAGGTCGCCGGCAGGGCCCTGGACCTGCAGGCAATGGCCAGGAGCGTGGAAGCACGCATCGCCGGCGATGCGCAGGGCGCCAAATGTCCCGATCTAAAGGTGCCGGAAGCCGAACTCGCGCCGACCTAGAACAATTCCGGGAAAGGTGTGAAACGGTTTTCCGTCCGGAATTGCGTCAAAACAAAGAGATAGATTCCGCAATCGGGCGGACCAGCTCTACCGGCTCGGCTGCGTCTCCGACCCGACATAGGCGATACGAAGCATATTGGTCGAGCCCGGGGTCCTGAGCGGCACGCCAGCGGTAATGATGACGCGGTCGCCCGGCTTGGCGAACCCTTCATCTATGGCGATGCGGCAGGCGCGGTCGACCATGTCGTCGAGGTCGACCGCATCGGGCGAGACGACGCAATGCGTGCCCCACAGAAGCGACAGCCGCCGCGCCGTGTTGAGGATCGGCGACAGCGCCACGATCGGCACCTGCGGCCGCTCGCGCGCGGCGCGCAGGCCGGTGGTGCCGGAGGCCGTATAGGTGACGATCGCCGACAGTTTCAGCGTCTCGGCGATCTCGCGGGCGGCGAGCGAAATGGCGTCCGCACCCGTCGCTTCCGGTTCAGAACGCTGCGCATTGATGATGCCGGCATAGGTCGGGTCGGTTTCGACCTTGGTGGCGATCCTGTCCATCATCGCCACAGCCTCGACCGGATAGGCGCCGGCCGCCGATTCGGCCGACAGCATGATGGCGTCCGCGCCTTCGAAGACGGCGATCGACACGTCCGAGACCTCGGCGCGGGTCGGCACCGGTGCGGTGATCATCGATTCCAGCATCTGCGTGGCAATCACCACCGGCTTGCCGGCGCGGCGCGCGGCGCGCGTGATCTGCTTCTGGATGCCGGGCACGGCTTCGAGCGGCATTTCGACGCCGAGATCGCCGCGGGCAACCATCAGCGCATCCGACAGTTCGATGATCTCCGACAGCCGGGCGACGGCCTGCGGCTTTTCGATCTTGGCCATGATCAGCGCCCGGCCGCGCGCGATCTTGCGCGCTTCGGCGAGATCCTCCGGCCGCTGCACGAAGGACAGCGCCACCCAGTCGACGCCTGCCGCCAGCACCGCGTCGAGATCCTTGCGGTCCTTCTCGGTCAAGGCGCCGACCGGCAGGTCGGTGTCGGGCAGACTGACGCCCTTCTTGTCGGAAATGGTGGTGCCGGCAACGACAGTGCAGACGATCGACTTGCCGTCGCTCTTCACCGCCCTCAGTTCCAGCTTGCCGTCGTCGATCAGCAAACGGTGACCGGCCTCGACCGAGCTCAGGATTTCCGGATGCGGCAAATAGACCCTGCTCGACGTGCCGGGCTCCGGATTGTCGTCGAGCGTGAAGCTTTGGCCGACGCCCAGCACCTCCTTGCCATTGGCGAACTTGCCGACGCGCAGCTTCGGCCCCTGCAGATCGGCGAGGATGCCGATGGGACGGCCGACGGCTTCCTCGACAGTGCGGATGCGGCCGACCAGCGTGCGCATCAAATCGTGGTCGGTATGGCTCATATTGATGCGGAAGACATCGGCGCCGGCTTCGAACAGCTTCTTCAGCATCTCCTCGGAGGAGGAAGCCGGACCGATGGTGGCGAGGATCTTGACCTTGCGGTTGCGTCTCATTGACTGTTTGTTCCCGGGGCGGGGGTCGCCGGAGCGCCTCCCGTTGCGGGCTCGTCGGTCAGCTGGACCATCCAGCTTGCCTGCTCGCCCGTGTCATATTCCTGAAATCCGGCGCGCTGGAAGCCCCGGGCGACGCAATCGGTTACGCCGGCGATCTTGAACTCTTTTTCGGCCACGCACATGTTGATCGGGCCATCCCAACGCCCGCCGCGCTCGGCGTCTTCTGCATAAAGATAGTAAAACCTTGATGACAGCGGTCCTTCGATCAGCGTCTTGCAGCTCGATCCTTCTATGTGCCACCAGCCCTCGGTGATCCAGCCGGCCTTGGCGCGGTAGCCGATGCCGACGCCAACCAGGTTCTGCGTGGCGTTGCAGACGCGGAAGTCGGCACGGGCGGGCGAGGCCGCGATCATGGCCGACAGGCCCGCGGTGACGATCAGGACCGGCAAGGCGAAGGCACGGCGCATGCGCGGCCTGCCGGCGAAACCCATCCTGAAACCCCTCAAGAACCACATCTGCATCTCTCGACGCCCCTTTTCGGAAAACTCCGGGCGCATGTCAACGCGCCGTTCTGTCCAATTCCAATCGATTTAGAAAGGCCCCGCCGGCGATCTGTCGCCTTGCGTCGGATTTTTCGCAGAAACCGTGGCCAAACAACGGCATTGCGCCTGCGCCCTCTTCGTGGAATGACGATACCACCCTCCCCGGAAGCCAGCGACCAGACCATTTTCAGACAATGACCCGATCCACAGTTTTCGCGCCGTTCGATATCGTCGAAGGCGACCGCAAGCGAGGCATCGTGCTTCTTGGCGATCACGCCCGCCGCGAACTGCCGGAAGAGTATGGCAGCCTCGGCCTGCCGGCTAAGGAGTTCGAGCGCCACATCGCCTACGATATCGGCGTCGAGGCCGTGACGCGCGCGCTGGCGGCAATGCTCGGCGTGCCGGCGGTGCTTGCCAATTTCTCGCGGCTCTTGATCGACCCCAATCGCGGCGAGGATGACCCGACACTGATCCGCCAGCTCTATGACGGCACCATCGTGCCGGGAAATTACCCCATGGCGGCGGAAGAGCGGGAGAGACGGCTCGACGGTTTCTACCGGCCCTATCACGATGCCGTCGGCGCCATGATCGCCTCGGTGGCGCAGGCGTCCGCGAAAGCGCCCTTCATCTTCTCGGTACACTCCTTCACGCCGGCCATGCAGGGCATCGAGCGCCCATGGCATGTCGGCATATTGTGGGACCTGGACGACCGGGTGGCGCGGCCGCTGATCGATATGCTGGCGGCGGACGAGAGCCTCGTCGTCGGCGACAACGAACCCTATGACGGCGCGTTGCGCGGCGACACAATGTTCAGGCACGCCATCATCAACGGCTTTGCCCATGCGCTGATCGAGATCCGCCAGGACCTGATCGCCGACAGCAGGGGCGCAATGCAATGGGCCGAACGGCTGGCCCCGATCGTTGACGCGATCGACCGCCTTCCCGATATACATCGGGTGAAGATGTTCGGCTCGCGCACCGGGCCGGTGTGACGGAGATCCGACAATGACCGAACTTAGCGACGAACAGAGACGCGATTTCGAGGCCGCCGCCTTCCGCCGGCTGGTGGCGCATCTGCGCGAACGCAGCGACGTGCAGAACATCGACCTGATGAACCTCGCCGGCTTCTGCCGCAACTGCCTCTCCAACTGGTACCGCGAAGCCGCCGAGACCGAGGGCGTTGCCCTGTCGAAGGACCAGTCGCGCGAAATTATCTACGGCATGCCCTATGCCGAATGGCAGGCGCTCAACCAGACCGAGGCCTCAGACGCCAAGAAGGCCGAATTCGAGGCAAGACGTCCCAGGGATCACTGACGCTGCTTGGCCCAAACACTTTCGGCCCCCAGCGCTTGACTGAAAATTGAATCGATCTAATTTGCCGCGCAAAGCCCTTTTCACACCGGATTCTGCCTTATGGACGCGCAAAACGTCATGGAGACAGCCATTCGCGGGCGGTGGGCCGTGGCCGGCATCTTCCTCGCCAACGGCTTCCTGACCGGCAGTTGGGCGCCGCAGATTCCGGTGTTCCTGACCCGCCTCGACATCTCGAAGTTCACGCTCGGCCTGCTGATCCTGCTGTTCGGCGTCGGCGCGGTGACCGCGATGACCTGGTGCGGCCATCTTATCTCCCGGCACGGGTCGCGCAGCGTGCTGCGCTGGTTCGGCCTGTGCGGCAGTCTCGGCCTGCTGGTCGTGGCACTGGCCCCCAACGTGCCGCTGGCGGCCATCGCCATGTTCATCTTCGGCGGTTCGATCGGCGGCATGGACGTCGCCATGAACGCCAATGCGGTGGCGGTGGAAAGAAGGCTTTCCCGCGCGATCATGTCGTCCTCGCACGGTTTTTGGAGCCTCGGGGGTTTCGCAGGTGGTGCGGTCGGCGGCTTGGCCATACAGAACTACGGCCATCTTGCCCACGCGATGGTGGTGACAGTGCTGGCCTTTGCCCTGATCGCGCTGGCAGTCGGCCACCTTATCGTCGAGGACAAGCCCAAGGCATCCGAGCACCAGAAATTCTCGCTGCCGGCAAATCCGCTTGTCTATCTGGTCGGGCTGATGGCGCTGCTGACCATGATTTCCGAAGGCGCGGTGCTCGACTGGGCGGCCCTCTACCTCAAGCAGGAACTTAGTGCCGACCTTGCTATCGCCGGCCTCGCCTATGCCGCCTTTTCCGGCGTCATGGCCGTCATGCGCTTCCTTGGCGACGGCGTGCGCAACCGCTTCGGCGCGGTGGCGACGCTGCGTGGCTCGGCGCTTGTTGCCGCTGCCGGCATGCTGGTCGCCGGCCTGTCGCCGTCGCCCTGGCTCGCCATCGCCGCCTTTGCCTTTTGCGGCTTCGGCATCGCCAACATGGTGCCGATCATCTTTTCGGCCGGCGGCAACCAGGAAGGCATGTCATCCGGCACCGGCATGAGCGTCGTCACCACGATGGGTTACTCAGGCATTCTGGTGGCCCCGTCGGCGATCGGCTTCTTCGCAGAGCATTCGAGCTTCGGACCGATCTTCGTCGCCCTTTCGGGATTGCTCGTCATCGTGCTCTTGATGGCGGGGCTTGCTCACCGCGCCGAATTCGCGCCCGAGCCGGCGCCGGCCGAATAGCGCTTCAGTTCCTCATAGAGAAAATCCGCGACGCGGCGGATGCGCACGCTGCTGCGCACATCGCGATGCATGGCCAGCCACACCGGGAGCGTCGGCAGTGTCAGCTCCGGCAGTATCGTCTCCACCAATGGATCGCGGTCGATCAGCGGCCCCTGACCGAAACCGATGCCATTTCCCGCCCGCACCGCCTCCCACAGCACGATCTGGTTGTCGGTCCTGAAGCGAAAGGCATTGCGCGTGAGCGAGATGCCGAACTGGGTAAAACCGCGAATGATCTCGTCGCCGCGGTCGAAGCCGATCAGGTCATGCCCGACAAGATCGCCGGGCTCGAGCGGCCGGCCCCGCCGGTCGAGATAGGATGATGCCGCGCAGAGGCGGAGCGGAATATCGGCGACCTTGCGCGCCACCAGCTCGTTCTGCGCCGGCTTCACCATGCGGATGGCAATGTCGGCATCGCGGCGCAGCAGGTTCTCGACCTGGTTCGAGGCGACGATCTCGACCTCGATGCCGGGCTCCTCGACACCGAGTCGAGCCGTCATCTCCGGCAGCACACAGGCTGCCACCACTTCGCTGGCGGCGATACGCACCGTGCCTTCGATCGCTTCGACCGATCCCAGCGCCAGCAGCGAAAAAGCGCTCGCCTGTTCGCTGACGGCCCGGCCGCGTTCGTAGAGCGTGCTGCCGGCCTCGGTCAGTGCGTAGCCGCGCCGACCGCGCCGGAACAGCGTCACCCCAAGCGCCTGCTCCAGTTCCGCGATGTGGCGGCCAAGCGTCGGCTGGCTCGCGGCCAGCTTTCTCGCGGCAGCGGACAGGCTGCCGGTTTCCGCCACGGTGACGAAACTCTTGATCAGGTTCCAGTCGATCTCAGCCATTCATTTATGAATATCAGATCGCCAAATCCAGTCAATTTCCATTCGTTTGCAAACACTGCACATTGAAGGTCTCAACGCAAACATGGAGACAAAAATGACCAAGATCGCAATCCTCGGCGCCAATGGCCGGCTCGGCCGCGTGGTCGCCAGGGCCTTCATCGACGCCGGCTACGACGTCCGGACCGTCACCCGTAGCGGCAAGGTGCCGACGGAACTCAAGGGCGCCACGGCTGTCGCCGGCGATGCCCTCGACCGTGACGCGCTGATACGCGCCACGCAAGGCGTCGACATCATCTTCAATGGCCTCAACCCGATCTACACCGACTGGGGCAAGTGCCTGCCAATGGCCGAAAACGTCATGGCCGCCTGCTGGGCGAACGGCGCCCTGCACCTTACTCCGGGCAATGTCTACAATTTCGGCTCGCCCATCCCGGCGGTGATCTGGGAAGACACACCGTTCCACCCGACGACCGAAAAGGGCCGCATCCGCATCGCCATGGAGGAACTTTTTCGCCGTGAGGCGGACGCCGGACGTGTCCGCACCATCCTGCTCAGGAGCGGCGATTTCTTCGGCGGCACCGGCAGCGGCTCCTGGTTCGACCTGATCGTCGCCGCCAAGATGAACAGGGGCATCTATACGGCACCTGGGCCGGTCGATCTCGTGCATGAATGGGCCTATTTGCCGGATATGGCCAAGGCCTTCGTCGGCCTGGCGCGGAACCTCGACAAGCTCGGCTCTTACGAGGCACTGAACTTTCCGGGACATGCCGTCACCGATCTGGAGATCAAGGCGGCGGCCGAGAAAGCACTCGGGCGTACGCTCAAACTGACGTCGATGCCCTGGTGGGTGCTGCGCGCCGGCAGCCCATTCGTAGCGATGTGGCGCGAGATCGTCTCGATGTCCTACCTGCGCTTCGAACCGCACAGGCTGGCCTCGCCAAGGCTGGAAGGCATCATTGGGCCGATCCCGCATACGCCGCTGGAGACGGCCGTTGCAGATGCCTTGAACGACATTGGCATTGCCACAATTGCAGCAGTGGACAGCCAGAAGGCTGCCTGATCTACAGTTCGGACAACGCAGCGGGCGCCAGATGGGCCTCCGCTGCTTGCTCTGCCGGAGTCTCGGCTTAGATCCTGCCCATCAAGAGCAGGATCAGCAGCACCACCAGAAGGACGCCGACGATGCCCGACGGGCCATAGCCCCAGGCGCGCGAATGCGGCCATGCCGGCACCGCGCCGATCAGGATGAGGATCAGAATGATGATGAGAAGCGTGCTGATTGTCATGAGAAATCCCTCGCCTTAAAATTGAATTCGAAGGGACAATGCAAAAGGCCGCCCGAGGTTCCCGGACGGCCTTTTGCTCGGCTAACCAAAACAAGGCTATTCGGCGGCCTTCGGGAAGGCGATTGCGGGCTCCGCACCGAGATCCGGCGCCGGCGCATCCGAAGAAATCTCACCCTTGCCGCGCCGGAACAGACGGCTGAACCATCCGCGCCGGGCGCCGGGCTTGACCTTGGCGCGAGTGAACACCATCAGCATCGACGGCGTCACCACCAGTGTCAGGATGGTGGCGAAGGACAGGCCGAAGACGATCGCCGACGACAGCGAAATCCACCATTGCGTCGACGGCGCGTTGATCGTCGTCTCGTGATGGAAGATTTCGAGGCCGAGGCCAAAGGCGATCGGCAGCACGCCGAGGATCGCCGACACCGCCGTGAGCACCACCGGCCGGGCGCGTTCGCGGCAGGTCTGCAGCACCGCCTCGACTTTGTCCCAGCCCTCTTCGCGCAACCGGTCGTAGGTGTCGATCAGCACGATGTTGTTGTTCACCACCACACCGGCAAGCGCAATGACGCCAATGCCCGACATGACGATGCCGAAGGCTTCTCCCGTCAGCAGCAGTCCGAGGAACACGCCGATCGTCGCCATGACCACGCAGGACAGCACCAGCCAGACGCTGGTGAACTTGTTGAACTGCGCGAGAAGCACGAGGAAGATCAGGAAGATCGCCGCACCAAAGGCCTTGCTGAGGAAGGCGCTGGCTTCCGCGCTGTCCTCGTTCGAGCCGGCAAGCTTCCAGCGTATGCCGCTGCCGAGGTTCATGTCGGAGACGGCCTTGGTGACCTCCTGCTGGACGGCTGCGACCTGGGTGCCGGCGGCGACGTTGGCCTGGACGACCACCGTGCGCGCGCCATCGATGCGGTTGAGCACACCAACTGTCGGTTCTGGCTTGCGGATGACGAAGTTCGAGATCGGCACCGCCCCTTGCGAGGTCTGCACCCTGAGTTCGTCGAGTGTCGACAGCGTGCGCCGGTCCTCGGGCAGGCGCAGCCTAATGTCGACGGCGTCATCGGCGCCCGCGGGCCGGTATTCCGAAAGCTTCAGCCCGTTGGTCACCAGCTGCACCACGGTGCCGACCGAGGTCGGGCTGATGCCGTACTGCGCCGCTTTTGCGCGGTCGACGTCGATCGCCCAGTCGACGCCGGGCGGCGGCAGGCCGTCGGAAATGTCGATGACGCCGGGCACCTTGGCGATCCGTGCGGCGACGGCCCGCGCCTTGTCGTCGAGCCCCTTAGGATCGGCGGCCGAAAGCCTGATCTGGATCGGCTTGCCTGTCGGCGGGCCGGCCTCGGGCACGCGCACCTCGACATCGACGCCGGGAATACCGGCCATGACGCCGCGCAGATCGTTCAGTATGTCATTCGCGGATTTGCGCTCGCGCCAGTCCACGAATTCGTACTGGATCACGCCGACCACGTCCTCGGGAACGTCCTGGCCACCGCCTTGCGTCTTGCCGACGCGGGTATAGACCGATTTCACGCCCGGCCAGCCGAGCAGCCGGTTCTCCGCCTCCTTGGTCGCGGCGTCCATTTCGGCAAGCGAAAGATTGCCGCGGGCATGCACGTAGAGCAGGCCGTAGTCGGGCTCGACATTGGGGAAGAACTCGACGCCGGCGCCGAATTTCGAATAGGCGAAGCCGACACCGAACAGCAAAGCGACCGTGAGCACGAGCACGGTGATGGGAAAGCGCACCGCCTGCTTCACCACGGCCATGTACCAGCCATCGCGGTTGTCGTCCTCGTGATGCTTCGGCGCCTTGGCGAAGATGGCGCCCAATGTCGGCGCGAAGACCAGCGCATAGAGCATCGAGGCCGACAGCGTGACGATCAGCGTGATCGGCATGTATTTCATGAAATCGCCGATGATGCCCGGCCAGAACAGCAGCGGCGAGAAGGCGGCGATGCGCGTCATCGTCGCCGCGATCACCGGCCCGGCCATGCGCCTTGCGGCAAGCGCGAACGCCTCTTCCTTCGGCATGCCTTCGCTCATCCGCCGTTCCGCGAATTCGGTGACGATGATGGCGTCGTCGACCAGCATGCCGACCGCCAGGATGAGGCTGAACAGCACGATCATGTTGATCGTGTAGCCCATCATGGCGAGCAGCAGGATGCCGATCAGGAAGGACGATGGAATGGCCAAGCCGATCAGCAGCGATGCGCGGCCGGACAGCGCATAGAGAATGACGATGAACACCAGGATGACGGCGATCATGACATGGTTCTGCAAATCGCCGAGCAGTTGATTGACGAAGACCGACTTGTCCTGCGTGTAGGTGACGTGCATGCCTTCCGGCATCGACTTGATGAAACTATCCGACACCGCCCGGACATTGGTCAGCGTATCGATGAGGTTGGCGCCGATGCGCTTCTTCACCTCGATGGCGATCGCCGGCTTGCCGTCGAGCCGGGTCACCGTCTCGGCATCCTTGAAGGTGGAGCGGATGGTGGCGATATCCCTGGCCCGGACGACCGCGTCAGGCGTGGCGACCACCGGCAGATTGGCGACGTCTTCCGGCTTTTCGATCAGCGACGGCACCTTGACGGCGTATTTGCCTTCCGAGCCTTCGATGTTGCCAGCCGCAACCAGGCTGTTGGAGGCAGCGACGCCTTGCACGACCTGGTCGAGCTGCAGCCCATAGGATGACAATTTCATCGGATCGACGACGACTTCGACGAGATCGTCGCGCGCGCCCTGCAGCGAGCCTTCGAGCACGCCGGGCACTTCCTCGATGCGGTCGCGCAATTCACGCGCCGCCGCCGTCAGCACCCGCTCCGGCACTTCGCCAGACAGCGTCACCACCAGCACCGGGAATTCGGAAACGTTGACCTCGGTGACCGTCGGCTCCTCGGCCGCTTGCGGCAGGTCGGCCTTGCCGTCCTGCACCTTGCTGCGCGTATCCTGCAGCGCCGTCGCCAGGTTCGTCTGCGGCTGGAACTCGACCAGCACATAACCGCCGCCCTGGAAGGCGGCCGAGCGCATCTCCTTGAGCCCCTTCAGGCTCTTCAGCTTGCTTTCCATGGGCCGCAGCAGCAGGCGCTCCGAATCCTCCGGCGAGATGCCTTGATAGATCAGGCTGACATACATCATCGGGATCGGAACGTCGGGCTCCGCTTCCTTCGGCGTCGACTGATAGGCGACCCAGCCGGCGAGCAGGAGGAAGACCAGGACCGAAATGGTCAGCCGGGCGTTGTGGATTGCGAGTCTTACGATATCCATGACTTAGGCCTGCTGTTGCTTTCGGGATCTGAGCGGCAGCGTGTCGTCACCAGGGTGGAACCCCGGCAGATCATGCTATTGTGTGCCGGCTGTCGCCTCGCCGATCAGCTTGTTGATTGTCGCCTGGTCGGCCTCGACCGGTTTGACCAAATCGCCTTCCTTCACCAGCTCCTGGCCGGCGACGATGATGCGCGCATCATCGGGAATGCCGCCCAGCACGAGGCCATTCGGCGTGTCGTCGACGAGATCGATCGGGAAGAACGCGACCTTGTTGTCCTTGCCAACGGTGCGGATGCCGAGATCGCCCTTGTCGCCCAGCGTCACCACCGAACGTGGCAGCATGACCGCGTCGGTCGGCTGCGCGCTGAGCGCGATTTCCGCCGTCATGCCGGCCGGGATGCTGCCGTCCGCATTGGGGATCGCCACCTCGACGCGGAAGGTCCGGGTCTGCGACGAGGCATCGCGGCTGATGTAGCGCACGGTGCCGGTGACCTTCTGGTCATTGACCAGGCGCACATTGGCCTCGTCGCCGATCTTGATGTAGCGCAGGTCGCGCTCGCTGACTTCGCCACGGGCGATGACCGGATCGAGCTTGAGAATGGTCGCCACCTCGCCGCCCGCCATCACAGAACTGCCAACTTCCACCGGCACCCGGTCGATGATGCCATCGAAAGGCGCCTTCACCTCATTGCGACCAAGCTCGGCTTGCATGGCTTCCAGCACCGATTGTGCCAACGTCAGGCTGGAGCGGGCGTTATCGAGCTGCAGCTTGGGCAGATTTCCGGTCTTGGCCAATCGCTCGGCAGCAGCAAGCTCCGCCTGGCGTTGGGCAAGAAGCTGCCTGGCATTGCTGACCGCCGAAAGTTTTTCCTCGGTGGCAAGCATCAGCACGAGGTCGCCGGTCTTGACGTGCTGTCCCTGCTTGACCGGCAGCTTGTCGATGATGCCGGCCACCCGCGTCGCCAGCACCGCGCGCTTGTCGGCCTCGGTCAATCCGGAAATGCGGATAGCGCGCGCATAGGTCTTGCGCGGCGGCGTCACCACCGCGACGGTGCGCGGCGCGGCCTTGGGCTGCTCGGCCTCGGCGGCCTTCGGCTTGTCGGTGCCCGCCGCCTTGGGCTGATCGGCTTCGCCGGCCTTGGGCTTGTTGTCAGGGGCAGCGCTGCCGACGGATGAGAACGCGCCGGTCCCCATCCAGGCTGCGAATCCGATAAGCACGACAATTGCTGCAAGCTTGTGAAACCTGATTTTCGGCATGTCGTTTTTTTCCACTGCGGGTCGGGCCAGGTCACGTCTTCGAAACGCGGGCGCGTCGCCGATATGGGTGCGCGCAGGGCCATGTTCAATTTGCCGTGAACGGCGAAGCGCGCTTCTACCTCAAAGTTGCATTGCAAAACAGTCAGAAAGTTTGATGGATCATTGCGCCACCGGACAGAGTATGCCCGCCATTCTCCAGCTCTTGGCCGCCTGGCCGCTCGCCTTTACTGGTTCGGGACGGTCATTGGCAGCAGGTGTCAGGATGATGCGGAACCTCTCAAGCATTCGAGGAAACCGAGGGCAAATCTATCAGGTGATGAGCTTCAACAGGCGGAAAAGCCGCTCGAATGTTTTGCCGTAAGGTGGGCGCAAAAGGGCGCCCGCGCTCAATTTGGACTGAAGGAAAATCGGCTTTTCCTTGCTGAAGGTCCGAAAACCCCATTCGCCGTGATAGGCACCCATGCCGCTGGCGCCGACGCCACCGAATGGCTGGCGTTCCTGCACCAGATGCAGCATGCAGTCATTGACCGTCACACCGCCGGCAATCGTTTCCTGCATCACCCGTTGGCGATTGCCGCTGTCGCGGCCGAACCAGTAGAGCGCAAGTGGACGTTCCGCCCGGTTCACATGCTCGATGGCGTCATCGACGTTGGCGTATTCGATGATCGGCAGCACCGGCCCGAAAATCTCTTCGCGCATAAGCCGCAGATCCTCGCCCGCGTTCCTGATCAGCGTAGGCAGCATCTTGCGATCCGTGTCGCCGAGTTTTTCGCCTGCCGGATTGATCTCGATGACATCGGCACCACTCTCACGAGCTTCGGCGACCATGTCGCTGAGCCGCCGATGGTGCCGCTCGCTGACGATGGCCGTATAGTCGGGATTGTTGCGCAGGCTCGGATAGAGCCGCGCCATCGCGGCCGCAAACTTCGTGGCAATCATCTCCGACTGCCCTTGCGGAACCAGCAGATAGTCCGGAGCGATGCAGGTCTGGCCTGCATTCAAAAGCTTGCTGTAGGCGACGCTGGACACGGCTGCGTCGAGGTCGCATGACCCATCGAAGATAGCTGGCGACTTGCCACCAAGTTCGAGCGTCACTGGCGTAAGGTTCGCTGCCGCGGCGATCGCGACCTGGCGGCCGACCGCCGTCGAACCGGTGAACAGCAAATGATCGAAGGGCACCGACACGAAGGCTTTTCCGACCTCGGCGTCGCCGACAACGACACTCATCTCGTCAGGGGCAAAATGCTCGCCGACCAGACGTTCGAGCAAGGCGGAAAATTTCGGCGTCAGTTCGGAGGGCTTGATCAGAACGCGGTTGCCGGCTGCCAGCGCGGCCGTGGCCGGCGCGATGGCAAGCTGGAACGGATAGTTCCAGGGCGACACGATGCCGACCACACCGACCGGCTGGGGCAGAAGCCGATTGCGCCCCGGCAGGAACGGCAGGCTGGTGGCGACGCGGCGCTCCCGCATCCATCCGCGCAGATGCGCAAGCGCATGCTTTATCCCCGCGCCAACGACGAACAGCTCCGCAAGGCGCGTCTCGTGGGCCGAACGGCTGCTGAAATCGGAGTCGATGGCGGAGCAGATCTCGGCCTCATGCTGCTCCGTGAGCGCCAGCAGACGCTTGAGACGATCCTTGCGGACATCAAGGCTTGGGAAAGGCTCTTTCTCGAATGCCCGGCGCTGCGACTCGAACCGTGCGCCAAGGGCATCCTGTCTGGTCTGCAACATCGCAACCTCCCGTTTACGTCTAGGTAAGTTACATCGCACCTGGGGTCGAATCCAGCACTTCCCTGGTTCCGTTGGGGAAGAACCGCGCCGGCAGACATCTCGTTGTTCTCGCCGCGAGGCAAGCACTTGGCAGCAGATGAATTGAAGACCGCTGCTCAGGCCTGACGGCGTGCCTGCTCGGGCTTCTTGCGCGCCGCCAAAAACTCCTTGACTCGCCGGCCGGGCGCCGGCCCGCGCACCGGCTTGAAACCGTCGTCGAGCTCGCCGGAGAGATCGAGCGTCGGCCGCTTGCCGACGGCGTCGTAATTCTCCTCCAGCCAGTCGCTGGCCGCGGTGCGGCCGAGATCGCGCAGATAGGCGAGGAATGCCCATTCGGCATTGACCTTGGACGACGCCGACGGCTTGGCCTGCCGCAGCACCTCGAGTGCGGTCTGCTCCACCGTCTCGGCAAAGGCCAGCCGGTGGCCGGTTGCGCCGGCACCACCGAGTTGCCGCACCACCGCCTTCAGCACGTCGGCGCGTGGGTCGCGCACCCGGTAGATGCGATGGCCGAAGCCCATGATGCGTTCGCCGCGCGCGATCTCCGCCCGCAGCCAGCCGGCAGCATTGCCGCCTGCCTCGATCGCGTCGAGCATCTCGATCACCGGACCGGGCGCGCCGCCATGCAGCGGCCCTTTGAGCGCACCGAGGCCGGCCAGGATGGCCGAGGTCAAGCCGGCCTGCGTCGAGGCGACCACACGCGTCGCGAACGTCGATGCGTTGAGGCCGTGGTCGCAGACGGTGACTAGATAGGTGTCGAGGGCCGTGGCCAAGGCAGGCGATGCATCGGTGCTGCTCAGCATCCGCAACATGTCGGCGGCATGGTCTGCCTGCGGGTTCGGCGCGATCGCCGGATGTCCGCGCTTGCCGCGCAGCAAAGCCGGCGTCAGCACCGCCGGCGCCGCGATCAACAGCAAGGCGTCCGTCAACGTATCGCCGTCCGGCAGCAAGGCGATGCCGGCGCGCATGCCGCTGTAGACATCGAGCGGCACCTGGGCCGGGAGCATCGGCCGCAACCGCTCGAACACTTCGACGCGCGATCGGCCGATGGCCTGCGCAAGCTCGGCATTATCGGGAAGATCGTCGAAGAAGCCGTCCAGCAGCAGGCGAACCACTTGCGGATAACGCCAGCGACCAGCCAGCTCCGGCAGCGAATGGCCTCTTATGGTGAGGCGGCCGCCAAGGCCGTCGACATCGGAAAGCACGGTTTCCGCCGCTACCACGTCATCGAGCCCGTTTGCCATATCTGTCTCCTTGAGAGGTTTACCGACAGCAACTAATGGTGCATGATCAATGCATCAATCTTGATCAAGATAATCAATATAGGCTTGGAGCAACATGTCCGAGTGGCTGACACGTGAGGAAGCTCTGGGGCGGCTCAGGGTGCGGCCACAGACCCTCTATGCCTATGTCAGCCGCGGCCGCATCGGCATGCGGCCGGATCAGGCCGATCCGCGCCGCAGCCAGTATCGCGCTGACGATATCGCGGCGTTGGCGACCCGCCGGGCGCGTGGACGAAGCCCGCAGGCGATCGCCGAAAGCGCCATCGCCTGGGGCGAGCCGGCCATTGCCACCTCGATCTCGACCATCGTCCACGGCCGCCTCGTCTATCGTGGCGAGGACGCCGCGACACTCTCTGCCACGGCCACGCTGGAAGAGACGGCGAGCCTGCTTTGGGCGACGAATGCCGGCGTGTCATTTGCGGCGCAGGGCTCTCCCGGCGGTCAAAGCAGCCGCGCGGCGGCCTTCACCAGCCTTGCCCGGCTGGCGGCGGAAGGCCGGCCTTCCCTCGGACGCTTGCCGACCATGCTGTATCAGGATGCGGCCGGCGCCATCGGCGCTCTGGCGGCGGCACTTGGCGCGGTTGCCGGACGCCGCGCCGTGCACGAAAGGCTGGCGCGTGGCTGGTCCGTCGGCGGCGCCGGCGCGGGTTTGATCCGCAGGGCGCTGGTGCTGTTGGCCGATCATGAGTTGAATGCATCGACCTTTGCGGCGCGCGTCGCCGCCTCCACCGGCGCGCCGGTTGCTGCCTGCCTGCTTGCCGGCCTCGTCACCCTTTCCGGGCCCCGGCATGGCGGCGCCGGCGAGGCGGCCCTCAATCTGGTAGAAGATGCGGAGCGGCTGGGAGCCGATATCGCGGTCGGGCGCTGGCTTGGCCATGACAGGCCACTGCCAGGGTTCGGTCATCAGCTTTACCCCGAGGGCGATCCCAGGGCAGACGCCCTGCTGACCGATATCGAGGTCGACGGCGCACTTTCAAACCTGCGCGATGCTGTCTTCGCCGCGACAGGCACCCGCCCGAACATCGATTTCGCTCTGGCCGCGCTGACCCGAAATTTGCGCCTGCCGTCAGAAGCGCCGTTTCGCCTGTTCGCGCTTGGCCGCAGCATCGGCTGGGCCGCGCATGCCGTCGAACAGGTGACCAGCAACGGATTGATCAGGCCCCGCGCCCGCTACAACGGGCCCGTGAAGGAACCTTAGATCGACCCGACGAATGACGACGGCTGCCGTCGCAGCTGAGTTTGCGGCACCGGCCGAGCCGGCGCCGTCTGGCGCTCACGACATGGTGTCGAGCTTGCGCTGCATGGCGGCGATCTGTTCCTTCAGTTCCTGAAGGTCGTCCGGTTTCTCCGGCGCTTCCTTCTTGGCCGGCTCAGCCGGGGCAGGAGCAGGCCCGTTCGATCCGGCCGATGGGAACGGCGTGAACAGGCGCATCGCGTTCTGGAACATCTCCATGTTGCGGCGCGTCTGTTCCTCCAGCGCCTTGATCGGCGTGGCTATCTTCATCACGTCGATCGGAGACTTGCCGAAGGCGCCCTTCATCTGCTCGCGGAATCGCTCCTGTTCCTTGGAGAAGGCGATCATCGATTGTTCGAGGAAACTCGGCACGATCATCTGCATCTGGTCGCCATAAAAGGCGATCAACTGGCGCAGGAACGGGATCGGCAGCATGTTCTGCCCATCCTTGTTCTCCAGTTCGAAGATGATCTGTGTCAGCACCGGGTGCGTGATGTCGTCACCGGTCTTGGCGTCCTGGACGGTGAACTCCTCGCCCTTCTTGACCATGTCGGCCAAGTCCTCGAGAGTCACATAGGTGCTGGTGCCGGTGTTGTAGAGCCGGCGATTGGCATATTTCTTGATGATGATCGGATCGTCTTTCGCGGCCATCAGTATCCTCCCCGGACACCGGCGCATGTGAGTAAGCAGCCGGTAACGATTGCGCCCTTGCGAGGATATGCGCAAAAGCGTCACAATTCCAAGTGGTTTGTGCAGTGCGGCATCATTTTATGCTGCATGGCGGGCAAAATATGCTGCGCAGCGAAAGCCGTGGCGATTGCGCTGACCGCCGGCAGCCTGCTTGCCGCGCATGGCTGGCATGCCTATTTCCGGTTTGACTTGGGTCATGGAACGGGCAAGAAAAGTCCCTAACGATACCCAAAAACACGTCAACTCGAAGTCTGGAGAAGAAAATGTCCAATGCCATCGTTGTCGCCGGCGCGGCACGCACGTCTGTTGGCTCCTTCAATGGCGCCTTCGCCGCCACTCCGGCGCACGAGCTCGGCGCCGTCGTCATCCGGGAACTCCTGTCGCGTACCGGAGTCGAGCCGGGCGAGGTCGACGAGGTCATACTAGGTCAGGTGCTGACCGCCGCCCAAGGCCAGAACCCCGCCCGTCAGGCCTCGATCAACGCCGGCCTGCCCAAGGAGACCACCGCCTGGGGCCTCAACCAGGTTTGCGGTTCGGGCCTGCGCGCCATTGCGCTCGGCATGCAGCAGATCGCCTCGGGCGATGCCAAGGTGATCGTCGCCGGCGGACAGGAATCGATGTCGCTCTCGGCGCATGCCCAACATCTGCGCGCCGGCGTCAAGATGGGCGACTACAAGATGATCGACACCATGATCAAGGACGGGCTGTGGGACGCCTTCAACGGCTATCACATGGGCAACACTGCCGAGAACGTCGCGCGCCAATTCCAGATCACCCGCGACGACCAGGACCAGTTCGCGCTGGCCTCGCAGAACAAGGCCGAGGCCGCGCAGAAGGCCGGCAAGTTCAAGGACGAGATCGTCGCCTTCACCATCAAGGGCAAGAAGGGCGACACCATCGTCGACCAGGACGAGTACATCCGCCACGGCGCCACCATCGACGCCATGACCAAGCTGAAGCCGGCATTCGACAAGGACGGCACCGTGACCGCCGCCAACGCCTCCGGCATCAATGACGGCGCCGCCGGTGCCCTGCTGATGAGTGAGGCCGAAGCCATCAGGCGCGGTATCACGCCGTTGGCGCGCATCGTGTCCTGGGCCACCGCCGGCGTCGATCCGCAGATCATGGGCACCGGACCCATTCCCGCCTCGCGCAAGGCGTTGGAAAAGGCCGACTGGTCGGTCGGCGACCTCGACCTGGTCGAGGCCAATGAGGCCTTCGCCGCCCAGGCCTGCGCCGTCAACAAGGACATGGGCTGGGATCCCTCGATCGTCAACGTCAATGGCGGCGCCATCGCCATCGGCCATCCGATCGGCGCTTCCGGTGCCCGCATCTTCAACACGCTGGTCTTCGAGATGCGCCGCCGCGGTGCGAAGAAAGGCCTCGCCACGCTCTGCATCGGCGGCGGCATGGGCGTCGCCATGTGCATCGAAGCGCTGTAGTGACAGACTATCCGGGCGGCGCGAGCCGCCCGTTCCATTCTGCATGAAACGCCCGAAAACAGGGCGGTACCGAAAGGGGAAACGCATGAGCAAGGTAGCAATCGTCACGGGCGGGTCGCGCGGCATCGGCGCCGCGGTATCGGTCGCGCTGAAGAACGCCGGCTATTCGGTTGCCGCGAACTACGCCGGCAATGACGAGGCGGCGACGAAGTTCACTGCCGAAACCGGCATCAAGACCTACAAATGGTCGGTCGCCGACTATGACGCCTGCGCCGCCGGCATCAGGCAGGTCGAGGCCGATCTCGGCCCGGTTTCCGTGCTCGTCAACAATGCCGGCATCACCCGCGACGGCATGTTCCACAAGATGACGCGCGAGCAGTGGAAGGAAGTCATCGACACCAACCTTTCCGGTGTCTTCAACATGACGCATCCTTTGTGGGGCGGCATGCGCGACCGCAAGTTCGGCCGCGTCATCACCATTTCCTCGATCAACGGCCAGAAGGGACAGGCCGGCCAGGTCAACTATTCCGCCGCCAAGGCCGGCGACATCGGCTTCTCGAAGGCGCTCGCCCAGGAAGGCGCCCGCGCCGGCATCACCGTCAACATCATCTGCCCGGGCTACATCGCCACCGAGATGGTCAAGGCGATCGACGAGAAGGTGCTCAACGAACGCATCATCCCGCAGATCCCGGTCGGTCGCCTCGGCGAGCCGGAAGAGATCGCGCGCTGCGTCGTCTTCCTGGCTTCCGATGAAGCCGGCTTCATCACCGGCTCGACCATCTCCGCCAATGGCGGACAGTATTTCGCCTGAGGTTTCGAGTCCGTTCCGCGACAACTGACGTACCGGCCTAACGGCCGGTACAGATCTACGCGCCCACGATCGAGGCTCGTTGCCGTGACAATCGCAGTTGTCAGGCGGCAAGCTTCAGCGCTGGTTTGGCTACGGGCTTGCCGGGAGCAATTGAACCCGGCACACGCGAAGGTGCCGGCAACCGGGCCAGCGGCGCGCGGCTGAGGCCCGACAGTTTCAAGGCCATGCGACGCTTGAGCAATGGATTGAGGTTCATCAGCGAGAGCAGCAGATTGCGGACGAACCGCTTCACCGGATTACGGGTAAGTGCCATCTCGGTCATCCTGCCCGCCAGCTCAAGCACCTCCTGGGCCGCCGGTCGCCGCAGCTTTTCGTAGAGGTCGAGCTCGGCTTCCGTGCGCACGCCGTTCACCACATCGCCGAGCAATTCGCCAAGCATGACCGCGTCGATAATGCCGGTGTTCATGCCCTGTCCCCCTGCCGGGCTGTGCACGTGCGCGGCATCGCCCATGAGGAACAACCGGTCCTTGCGATACGACCGGACCAGGCGGTGATGCACGCGAAAACGCGAACTCCACGCCAGGTCGAGCACCCGGGCGCGCTGTCTGGTCGGCCCACGGCTGTCGAGCAGCGCCTGGATGTCGGCAATCCCTGGCTTTTCCGGCGCGTCATCCATTGTTGCAACGATACGGTATGACCCGTCCGGAAGCGGCGCCACCACCACCAGCCCGGCCGGCGCAAAGAACAGCGACACTTCCTTCGGCCCGATCGGCCAGTCGAGGCGGACGTCGGCAAGCACGAACGACCCGTCATAGGCAGCGCCGTCGAACTCGATGCCGGTCGCGCTACGCACCAGGCTGTTCATGCCGTCACCACCGACGACGTAGCGCGCCGATATCAGCTTCTCGCGACCGTTCTCGACCACCGTCACGCGGGCGCCGTCAGCATCGTGAACAACCGCCCTGGCCTCGACTTCGCGATGAATGACGCCGCCCAGGGCAGCGATCCGCTCGGCGAACACCAGCTCGGTCAGGTTCTGAGGCAGCATCAACAGATAGGGATGCCTTGATGGAAGCTTGCCGAAATCAAGATTGAGCAGCGCCCGGTTGCGGTCGCGGATGGCGAAATTTTGCAGCTTCAGGGCAAGTTCGTCCAGCCGCTCGGTGACACCGAGAGGCTGCAGCGCTTCCAGCGTCTGCGCATGGATGACGCCGGCGCGCGAAGTCTGAAGGCCCTGCGCCAGCTTGTCGATCAGCACGTGATCGACACCGGCCTGGTGCAGCATGATGGACAGCGCCATGCCGGTCGGGCCGGCGCCAATGATCAGGACTTCCGTTGTATCGGGCAACATTTTCTCTCTCCGTTTATCAACAAGTGTTGACTTTCTAATCGACGCCATTGCATTTGTCAACAGTCGTTGGCATATGAATTTTCATGGCTCAGAATCAGGCGAAGAAAATCAGCAAGTCGGACCGCACGCGGGCCCATATCCTCGAGGCCGCACGGCTATTGTTCGCCGAGCGCGGCTATGACGGCGCCTCCATCCGCGATGTCGCGGCGCATGCCTCGATCGATCCGGCCATGGTGATCCGCTATTTCCGCAGCAAGGACGAACTGTTCGCCAGGGCGGCGGTTGTCGACCTGCATCTGCCGGAGCTGCGGATGATTGACCGAGCCGCCATCGGCGAAACACTGATCAGGCGCTTTCTCGAAATCTGGGAAGGTCCGGCCAGCGGTCCTGGCATGACAATTCTGCTGCGTTCGGCGATGTCCAACGACTTTGCTGCCGAAAAGCTGCGCGAGGTGTTTGCCAGCCAGGTGAGGCCAGTGGTTGCGGCGGTCGGCGACCCCGCCGATGCGGGTCGACGAGCCGGTCTCGTCTCAAGCCAGTTGCTGGGTTTGGCGATGTGCCGATACCTGCTGCGGCTTCCTCAGGTCGTCGCCCTCTCCCACGACGAGATAATCCGGAATGTCGGCTCTGCCTTGCAGCGCTATGTGACGGAAGAGGATCTGTCCTGAAGCAGCCGTTTTGGCATTGCTGGCCGAGCCTGGTCGTGGTGCTATGATCGGGCCGACCGGTGCGCCCAACACCGATCTGTGCCGGAGTGGCACGCAAAGGTTAACGGCAGCTGCCAAGGCTGTGCAAAACCGACGTCACAAGCTGTGACTCCTCGGTGGAAAACCTGTTTTAAGCACAACCTGTTGGGGTGAACAAACCGGGAACATACTGACATCGCTGATTCGTCGCCGATTCGTTCCGGCTTTGGCCGAAACGTTAACGGCGAGGCCCGAAAATCTCGGCCAAATGGTTAAGGTCCGTTAGGAAAAGTCAACGATTTCATAATGTTGGCCGAGGTCGAGCTGGGTGCGGCGATCGTTCCCCGGCAAAAGTTAACAGCGTTGTTCTCTCTGCATAAATCGGGCCAGTTTAGCGATTCAGCATGTGGTGAGACTCGCCACCCAAAAATCCACATGTAGCCGTGAACAAAACCTGAATCAGCGAGAGTCGGTGATTCGTCGCCGATTCGTTCCAGACTCGTTCCAACTCTTAATCGGGACCGGATTTCGCGCGAGCCGGACGGCTCTTCGCCCCATCTGCGGAACATTCCGCTTTCGCTTCGCGCCTGAAATCCTTATGTGTCGGCTGTCACACGCGCCACCACTGGCGTGCTCCCCGGCAACGAGCGGCAGAAGCGTTATTTCCGAGCCGATGAACATCCAGCCGAAACACTCCCAGCCGCTGATCCTTTCGGGCCGCGACGTGACGGCCGTGCTCGGCCCGACCAACACCGGCAAGACCCATCTCGCCATCGAACGCATGGTGGCGCATGAAAGCGGAGTCATCGGCCTGCCGCTCAGGCTGCTGGCGCGCGAAGTCTACACGCGCGTCTGCGAAAAGGTCGGCGCTCATAAGGTGGCGCTCATCACCGGCGAGGAGAAGATCCAGCCGGTGGGCGCCAAATATTCGGTCTGCACCGTCGAAGCCATGCCGCGCGAGACCGACGCCGCCTTCGTCGCCATCGACGAGGTCCAGCTCGCCGGCGATCTCGAGCGCGGCCACATCTTCACCGATCGCATCCTGCATCTGCGCGGCCGCCAGGAAACGCTACTCTTGGGCGCGGCCACCATGCACGGCATCCTGCAGCGCCTGCTGAAGGGCGTCTCGGTGGTGACGCGGCCGCGGCTGTCGCACCTCGCCTATGCCGGCTCGAAGAAGCTGACCCGTCTGCCCCGGCGCACGGCGATCGTCGCATTCTCGGCGGACGAGGTCTATGCCATCGCCGAATTGATCCGTCGCCAGCAGGGCGGTGCCGCCGTCGTGCTCGGCGCGCTCTCGCCGCGTACCCGCAACGCCCAGGTGGCGCTGTTCCAGTCCGGCGATGTCGATTACCTCGTCGCCACCGACGCCATCGGCATGGGCCTCAACCTCGACCTCGACCATGTCGCCTTCGCCCAGAACCGCAAGTTCGACGGCTACCAGTTTCGCGACCTCACATCCGCCGAACTCGGCCAGATCGCCGGCCGCGCCGGCCGACATCTGCGCGACGGCACTTTCGGCGTCACCGGCCAGGTCGATCCGCTCGACGAAGAACTGGTCAAGAAGATCGAGGGGCACGATTTCGATCCGGTGAAGGTGCTGCAATGGCGCACCGCCGATTTCGATTTCGCCAGCCTCGATGCGCTGAAGCGCTCGATCGAGACCAACGCGCCGGTTGAGGGCCTGACGCGGGCGCTGCCGGCGGTCGATGCTCAAGCGCTCGAGCACCTGTCGCGCGACGCGGACATCCGCGCTCTGGCCACCGACGCCAAGCGAGTGGCGCTGCTGTGGGAAGCCTGCGCGCTCCCCGACTACAGGAAGATCGCGCCGGCCCAGCATTCCGACCTCATCGCCTCGATCTATATGGACCTCGCCCGGCATGGCCATGTCGACGAGAACTACATGGCCGAGCAGGTGCGGCGTGCCGACACGACAGACGGCGACATCGACACGCTGTCGCACCGGATCGCCCAGATCCGCACCTGGACTTTCGTTTCCAACCGGCCCGGCTGGCTGGCCGATCAGGCACACTGGCAGGAAAAGACGCGCGAAATCGAAGACAGATTGTCGGATGCGCTGCATGAGCGGTTGACGAAACGCTTCGTAGACCGCAGGACTTCCGTCCTCATGCGGCGCCTTAGAGAAAATACCATGCCTGAAGCCGAAATTAGCCCTACCGGAACCGTCCTTGTCGAAGGCCATCATGTCGGCGAGTTGCAAGGGTTCCGCTTCACCGCCGACCAGAGCGCCGGCGGCGAGGATGCCAAGGCCGTACGCACGGCGGCACAAAAGGCTTTGGCCACCGAATTCGAGGCGCGCGCCGAACGCTTCGGCGCCTGCGCCAATGGCGACATCGCGCTCGGCTCCGACGGCACGCTGCGCTGGATCGGCGCGCCGGTCGGCACGCTGGTCGCCGGCGACGAGCCGCTGAAGCCGCGCCTTGTCCTGTTGGCCGACGAGCAGCTTACCGGTCCCGCCCGCGACAAGGTCGCGGCGCGCGCCGAGCGCTTCGTCAACTTCCAGGTCGAATCCCTGCTGAAGCCGCTGGTCGACTTGAAGAACGCCGACCAGATCACCGGCATCGGCCGCGGCATCGCCTTCCAGCTGGTCGAGAATTTCGGCCTCATCAACCGCCGCGACATTGCCGAAGAGATGAAGTCGCTCGATCAGGAAGGTCGCGCCGCATTGCGCCGGCTGGGCGTGCGCTTCGGCGCCTACCATGTCTTCGTGCCGGCGCTGGTCAAGCCGGCGCCTGCCGGACTGGTGACATTGCTTTGGGCATTGAAGAATGACGGCAAGGAGAAGCCGGGTTTTGGCGACGTGGTTCACGCCCTGGCGTCGGGCCGCACCTCGGTGGTCATCGATCCGACCTTCGACAAATCCTTTTACAAACTCGCCGGCTACCGCAATCTCGGCCGCCGCGCGGTCCGCGTCGACATCCTCGAGCGGCTGGCCGACTTGATCCGTCCGGCGACCAACTGGAAGCCGGGCCTCGGACAGCGCCCCGACGGCGCCTATGACGGCAACGCCTTCATGGTGACGCCGCCGATGATGTCGATCCTTGGCGCCACCGCCGACGACATGGAAGAGATCCTGAAGGGTCTCGGCTACCGCGCCGAACCGAAGCCTGCCACCGAAGTCAAGGCGCGGCTCGAAGCGCAGGACAATGCCGCGCGCGCAGCCAAACTGGCAGCGGAAGAGGCGGCAAAGGCCGAGCAGGCTGTGGCGGCGGAAGCCGTTGCCGACACTGTCGCTCAGACCACGGCCGAAGGTTCGGAGCCTGATGCGGCTGCCACTGTAGAGGCTGAAATTCCTGCGGAGCCCGTCGCTGACGCAGCCGCGGAGGCTGTTACCGACGCGCAGCCGGAGACGCCCGCAGAGGCCACGGACGACGCGCCGCCAGTAGCCGAAGCCGTTGCTGCAGAAGGGCCCGCCGAAACAGAGGCTGAGCCAGAGGCAAAGCCCGAAGCTGCCGAGGTTGAGGCCGCACCGGCAGAGTCGGCGGCGGAATCCGAAGCTGTCGAAGTCGATGCCGCATCGGCAGAACCGGTCGCCGAGACTTCATCTGCAAGCGAAGACGCAACGGCCGCGGAAACCGCCACCGGCGAGCCCGCTCCAGAGGCTGAAGAACCAAAACCCATCCTTTTGTGGCGGCAGGGTCGTTTCGAGCAGCGCCCACGTCACCGCCATCACGACAACCGCCGGGACAATCGTCCGCGCAACGGGCAGGCTGCGCAGAGCCGCAGCGATGCGCCGGCAGGCACTGAAGCCGCCCCCGGCAGCCGGCCGCCTCAGGAGGGTCGCCGCGAACAGCGCGACGGTGCCGGCAAGCCGCGCTTCGATCGCAGCAAGTTCAAGCCGAGGCCGCAGCCTCAAGGCGAGGCCGGAGAACGGCGCGAGGGCAAGCCGCAGGGTGAGCGTCCCGATCGCCGCGAGAGCCGGCCCGACTGGAAAGGCGGCCGGCAGGACGGCAAGGGCGGCGCACAGAGTGGCAAGCCTGCATTCCAGGCAAAGCCGCGCGAGGAGCGTCCGGTGCGTTTCGATCCGGACTCGCCCTTCGCCAAGCTCGCCGCTTTGCGCGACCAGTTGAAGAAGTAAGTCAAAGGTCCGATGGTTGCCGAAGGCCGCCAGAGAATAGACAAATGGCTGTTCTTTTCCCGCGCGGTGAAATCGCGCTCGCTGGCGGCGAAGCTGGTGGTCGCCGGACGCGTGCGCATCAATCGCGACAAAGCAGCGCAGGCCTCGGATCTGGTCAAGCCTGGCGATGTCCTGACCATCACGTTGGAGCGGCGCATCTTCGTCTGGAAGGTGCTCGGTGCGGGTGTCCGGCGCGGCCCGGCTGAAGAAGCGCGCCTGCTTTACGAGGACATGTCGCCACCGCCGGCGCCGAAGGGCGAGGCCGTTCCAGATGCGATTCCGGCACTGCGCGACGCCGGCAGCGGCCGGCCGACCAAGAAGGAACGCCGCCAAACCGAGCGGCTCATCGGCGACGATTGAAGGCACGCGCGACTTTCACCAACGTCTCGCCCTGGAAATCCATTCCGGAAGCGCCGACACCGGTGAGAATGGCCGCCCTTGCCAGCGGCAGGCAAAGGCGTTACCTCACCAAAAAAGCCCAACAAAATGGGACGTCCCGGAGCCGACCGATGACCTATGTCGTGACCGACAATTGCATAAAATGCAAATACATGGACTGTATCGAGGTCTGTCCGGTCGACTGTTTCTACGAAGGCGAGAACATGCTCGTCATCCACCCCGACGAGTGCATCGACTGCGGCGTCTGCGAACCGGAGTGCCCGGCCGACGCGATCAAGCCCGATACGGAACCGGGCCTTGAAAAATGGCTGCAGGTCAACACCGAATACGCCGAGAAATGGCCCAACATTACCGCCAAGAAAGAGCCGCCGGCAGACGCCAAGACCTTCGATGGCGAGGCCGGCAAGTTCGAGAAATATTTCTCCGCCGAGCCCGGCGAAGGCGACTGACGGTCGCGCCGGTTCGGCCGGCGTGACGCTGCGTAACGGGCATGAGACATGAACTGTCTTGACAGGCGGTGATGGCCCGTTGCCTTCGCTAATGCAGCAAAACCTTGATTCTTCCGACTTTTTGTGCTACATCAGCCAAACATGCCGGTGACACAACATCGATTTATGGCGCAAACGCCCCAAATCACTGAAAGGTGAACTTCTCAATCCGGACCAGAGCGATCTGGGGCAGGCGGTCGCGATATTGCGGTTTGCCGGTCGCTTTTCCGGATGGGTTCGTCTGTTGTGCGGCTAACGGTCGGCCACCCCGATCGCGCGAAGTTTCAGCCGGCGCCGCCACGCCGGCGCTACAACAAGGAGTTCAGGGCGTATGGCAACGATCACCCCGCAGAAGAAGTCCACCGCGGCGCGTCACGGTTTCAAGACCGGCGAGTTCATTGTCTATCCGGCGCATGGCGTCGGCCAGATCGTGTCGATCGACGAGCAAGAAGTGGCAGGCCACAAGCTGGAACTCTTCGTCATCGACTTCCAGAAGGACAAGATGCGCCTGAAGGTGCCGGTCGCCAAGGCGACCTCCATCGGTATGCGCAAACTTTCGGAAGAGGACTATGTCGACCGCGCGCTGAAGGTGGTGCAGGGCCGTGCCCGCATCAAGCGTACCATGTGGTCGCGCCGCGCCCAGGAATATGACGCGAAGATCAACTCGGGCGACCTGATCTCCATCTCGGAAGTGGTGCGCGACCTCTACCGCGCCGACAACCAGCCGGAGCAGTCCTATTCCGAGCGCCAGCTTTACGAGGCGGCACTCGACCGCATGGCGCGCGAGATCGCGGCCGTCAACCGCATGTCGGAGACCGAAGCGGTGCGCCTCATCGAGGTGAACCTCAACAAGGGTCCGAAGCGCGGCGCCAAGGCCGACAACGAGGAAGCCGAGCAGGAAGAAGCTGCCTGAGCTTTTCGTACGCGAAATTCAGAAAACCCGGCCTCGCGCCGGGTTTTTTATTGGGACCCGCCCGCTTCTTGCTTCAACGTGGCGATGAACCGCTTGGTGCGCTGATGCTCCGGGGTAGAAAACACCACGGAAGCCGGGCCCTTCTCGACGACGACACCGGCGTCGAGAAAGACCACTTCCTGCGCGATCTTGGAAGCGAGCCTGAGATCATGCGTCGCCATCACCATGGTCGTGCCTTCGCTGGCGAGCTGACCAAGCACGTCGACCACTTCCTGCGCCAGTTCCGGGTCAAGCGCCGAGGTCGGCTCGTCGCAGAGCAGCACCTTCGGCGACGGCGCCAGCGCCCGGGCGATGGCCACCCGCTGCTGCTGGCCACCCGACAGCGTCGCCGGCCAGGCATCGGCCTTGTGCACCATGCCGACCTTCTCGAGCAGGGCCATCGCCCGTTCGCGCGCCCTCTCAACCGGCCATTTCAGCACCGTCACCAGCCCTTCCATGACGTTCTCGATCACGGTGCGGTGCGGGAACAGCTGGAAGTTCTGGAACACCATGCCGGTCTGCAGCCGCAGGCGCCGGATGTCCCTGGTGGCGACCTTGGTGCCCGGGCGGAATTCCAGCGTCTCATCGCCGATGCGCACCGTGCCGGAGGTCGGGATCTCCAGCAGGTTGATGCAGCGCAGAAGCGTGCTCTTGCCGCCGCCGGAGGGGCCGACAAGGGCGGTGACGCCGCCCTCCTCGATGGCGACGGTGACGCCCTTCAGCACAAGATTGTCGCCGAAGCGCTTCTCGATATTGGTGAGGCCGATCATGAGCGCGCCTCCAGGAAGCCGCCATAGCGGTTGAGTCGTACCTCCAGCCGCGTCTGCAGCGCCGACAGCACCGAACTCAGCGCCAGATAGAGCGCCGCAGCCTGGACATAGAGGATCAGCGGCTCATACGTGGTGGCAACAATGCGCTGCGCCGCCTGGAACATTTCCGGCACCGTGATGGCGGCGGCCAGCGACGTATCCTTGACCAGCGAGATGAAGGTGTTGGACAGCGGCGGCACGGCGACGCGTCCGGCTTGCGGAAGGATCGTGCGCCGCATCGCCTGGCTCCAGCTCATACCGATCGAATAGGCCGCCTCCCACTGCCCCTTCGGCACCGAGCCGATGGCGGCGCGGATGATCTCCGACGTGTAGGCGCCGATGTTGAGCGTGAAGCCGATCAACGCGGCAGGAAAGGCGTCGAGCAATATGCCGACCGACGGCAGGCCGTAGAAGATCAGGAACAACTGCACCAGAAGCGGCGTCCCGCGAAAAATCCAGACATAGAAACGGGCCACGGCAACCAACGGCTTCGGGCCAAACAGCCTGATCAGCGCCGTGACCAGTCCGGCGGCGAGGCCGAAGGCAAACGACAGCAGCGTCAGCGGCACGGTAAAGATCAGCGCCGCCCACAACAGCGTCGGCAAGGAGTCCAGCATCAGTTGCAGCCAGTGCGGCACAGAAGGCCTCCTTGCCAGATCATCTACGGTGCATCAGCCCGCATCCGTCGAGGCGCGGACACAGGACCGGATATCATGCGAAAACCGGCGAGCCGTCAAAGACGGCTCACCGCAAAATATGGAAAGCGGGCCGGTATCGGCCCGCCCGAGAAGAATGCGTTTACTGCGAGACGTCTTGGCCGAAATAGGTGTCGGCGATCTTCTTGTACGTGCCGTCGGCCTTGATGTCGGCCAGCGCCTTGTTGATGGCGGCGACCAGTTCCGGATCGCCCTTGCGCACGATCACGCCGGAATAGTCGGCGTTCTCTTCCTGCGCCGCGATCTTCACATTGGCGTCGGGTTTGTGCTTCTTGAAGTCGAGGAAGGACAGGCTGTCATTGACGGTGGCGTCGGCACGTCCGGTGAGCAGCAGCTGGATCGACTGGTCGAAGCCGTCCGTACCGACGAGCTCGGCGCCGTTGGTCTCGGCGAGCTTGCCGAAGTTCGAGGTCAGCGACTGTGCCGACTTCTTGCCCTTGAGATCGGCGAAGCTCTTGATGTCAGTGTTGTCGCCGCGAACGATCAGCACCGCCTTGGAGGCGATATAGGGATCGGAGAAGTCGTACTTCGCCTTGCGCGCATCGGTGATGCCGACCTCGTTGATGACGGTGTCATAGCGGTTGGAGTCGAGGCCGGCGATCAGCCCGTCCCACTTGCCTTCGAGGAATTCGACTTTCACGCCGAGCTTGTCGGCGATCGCCTTGGCGATCTCGACGTCGAAGCCGACCAGCGCGCCGGAAGCGTCATGATAGGTGAAGGGCGCATAGGTGCCTTCCGTGCCGACCTTGATGACGCCAGCCTGCTTGATCTGGTCGAGGTTGGCGCCGGCGTGGCCTGACGTAACCGCCAGAACCTGCAGCGTTCCGGCAACGATGAGCGAAGTGAGCCATTTCATTTTTCTGTGATCCCGTCTTGGCCGGTGGTCGGCACTTTGTGAAGGGCTGGAAACTGGCAGATGCAGCTCGGCAAAATAAGGAATCGGATTTCAAAGATAGATCATTTCAGAAATCCCATTCTCAAAATCCACACCGACGAACGCGGCGCAAACCTTCAGCGTTCCCGCTTCGCTCCACTCCGTCCAACCGCAGGGCGATTGCGCCGGGGAACATTCCTCGGCGTGGCGAGTTTTGCTGTTGTAGGGCGCAGCGCCGACATTTCAACCGAAGCGCCGACAAGATCGCGGTGGCGAGCCCGCCGGCAAGACCCGGAACAGGAGCGCGGCATGATCGAAGACACGGCAGGACGAACCATGGTCCGCGCGGCGATGAAGGCTCCTTATCTCGAGCGCGAGGAGGAGCATCTTCTGGCCTTGCGCTGGAAGGAAGATAACGACCAGCAGGCGCTGCACCGGATCACCGTCGCGCATATGCGGCTGGTCATTTCCATGGCCTCGCGGTTTCGCCACTACGGCCTGCCGCTCGGCGACCTGATCCAGGAGGGTCATGTCGGCTTGCTGGAAGCCGCGGCGCGTTTCGAGCCGGACCGCGAGGTGCGGTTTTCGACTTATGCGACATGGTGGATCCGCGCTTCGATGCAGGACTACATCCTGCGCAACTGGTCGATCGTGCGCGGCGGCACCAGCTCGGCGCAAAAGGCTCTGTTCTTCAACCTGCGGCGCCTGCGCGCCCGGCTTGCGAACGGTGCCGAACCGATCTCCAACGCCTCACTCTACCGCGAAGTTTCCGTCGCGCTCGGCGTCTCCGAGGCCGACGTGGCAATGATGGATTCCCGCCTCTCGGCTCCCGACTCTTCGCTCAACGCGCCGCTTGCCGACGATGCCGGCACGGCCGAGCGGATGGATTTCCTGATCTCGGACGATCCCTTGCCGGACGAAATTGTCGGCGACACGATCGACATCGAACGCCGCTCGCTATGGCTCAAGGCAGCGCTCGGCGCGCTCAATGCCCGCGAACTCAGGATCATCGAGCAGCGCCGTCTGACCGACGAGGGCGCAACGCTTGAGTCGCTTGGCGAAGCGCTCGGCATTTCCAAGGAACGCGTCCGCCAGATCGAAGCCCGCGCCATGGAAAAGCTGAAGGTTGCGCTGGTCGAGCAGAACCCCGAATTCATGGCGACAGCCGCCTGAACCTTGCCGTCCTGAACCTTATCTATCTGTGACGATCTTGACCTTGTCGCCGGTCGAAACGGCGGCGCCCGGCGACATCGCGTTGAGCACCCTAAACAGGTCGAGCTTGCGGTCGACGCCGACCATCTGCGCGGCGAGCGAGCCCATGGTCTGCCCCGCCTGCACGGTGACGACGCGGATATGCAGCGGCTTCAGCGCCGCCTTCTCGGCCGCGCTGAGGATGCGGAACGAGCCGCTCACCGAGCGCGCCACCGGATCGAGCGTGGTGCTGGCCGAGGGTGCCGCCGTCAGCAGCCGGTAGACCTGGCCGCCGGCGCGGATCACCGCGATGTCGAACTGCCAGCCGTCGGCGCCGGCATGCGCTGTCGCCGCCTCGTTGCCGTTGATGGTTTCCTGCTTCACGCTCGCATCGTCGAGACCGGCCACCCAGCCGCTGCGGATATAGTCGGTCAGCGGGCGGTTCTTGTCGATCGAAACGCCGTCGAAGCGGATCGCCATGTCGCCCGGGCCGGTCGCCGTCACGGCGGCGGCCGAATTGTCGATGACGAAGCCGTCGGGCACGGTGAACGACACGCCGAGGCCAGGATGCAGGAAGGTCTGGCCGCGCACATAGCCTTCTTCCGGCGTATCGCCGTAAAGCAGGCCGTCTATGCCGGCGAGGAAAGCATCGCGGTCGCGCGTGCCAACGCCCGGCGGGCCGAACTGACGGGCATGCCGCTGTGCCAGGTCGATGCGCTGCGGCGTGTTGGGGTGCGTCGCCAGGAAGTCGAGGCTGGCATCGGTGGCGCCGCTGATCGAGCGGAAATCGGTATAGGCCGACATCGACTGCAGGAAGCGGCCGGCGGCGTAAGGATCATAACCCGCCTCGCCGACCGACTTGATGCCGATGGCATCTGCTTCGAGCTCCTGGTTGCGCGAGAACTGCGCAAGCCTGAGCTTGCCGCGGATGAGTGCGGCCTTGGCGGTCGGGCTGTCGCCGAGCACATCGGAGACGACCTTGGTCGCCAGCCCTTCCTCGGCCTCCAGCTGCTGCCGCTGCAGGCCGTGATTGGCGGTGACGTGGCCCATCTCGTGCGCGATGACGGCGGCAAGCTCGGCCGAATCATTGGCCAGTGCCAGCAGGCCGCGCGTGACGTAGAGATAGCCGCCAGGCAGCGCGAAGGCGTTGACGTTGGGCGAATTTAGGATGGTGATGCGATAGGTCTGGGTCGGATTGGCAGACACCACGGTCAGGCTGCCGACGACCTTGGCCACCATACGCTCGAGCTTGGGATCGGAATATTCGCCGCCATAGGTGGCGAGGATGCGCGGATGCTGCGCCTTCGCCATCTCGGCGAGCTTGCTGTTGGCGACGACATTGTCGACGGTGACGGGCCTGTCGGACGGCTGGAAACCGGATTCCTGCACATCCGGCGGCGTGAACATCTGGCAGCTTGCCAGCGCCACGGCCAAGCCGGCCAGCGCAAGGAATCGCGCCAGCGGCTTCATCAACAGTCTGTCCTTGCCGGTCGGCAGATCGGCGTCCCTTCTGTTGTTTGCGGCAAATCACGGCCTATGCCGGACCAGTATGGCCGGACCTAGCCACACTCCTCTGGTCAAGGCAAGCAAACGCCGCATCGTCCAAACCCGGTTTGGCCGTAAATTATGTCCGCTTCCGGGCAATATCTCGTGATCCGGTGTTGACCGGTCCCGAGCCGATATAGCGCCGGAAGGCTTCCGGTCCAGCGCCGTCGAAGAAATCGGCCGCCGTCCCCGCCGCGGCGACCGCGCCATTGTCGAGAAACACCATATCTTGGCCGATGCGGCGCGCATCTTCGGGCTGGTGGGTGACGAACAGAACCGTCATCTTCCGCTCGGCATGGACACTGGCCAAAAGATCCAGCATGTCGTCGCGCAGGGCCGGTCCGAGGGAGGCGAATGGCTCGTCGAGCAGAAGCACCGGCCGGTCGCGCACCAGCACGCGGGCAAGTGCGACGCGCTGCCGCTCGCCACCGGAGAGCTCGCGCGGCAGGCGGTTTTCCTTGCCGGCAAGGCCGACGCGCTGGAGTGCCCCGGCGATCGCCTCGCGGTCGGCGCCGCTTAGGCCGAGCGACGGCGAGCGGCCGAGCCCGACATTGCGCTCCACCGGGAGATGGGCAAACAGATTGTTTTCCTGGAACACCATCGACACTGGCCGGACCGAAGGCGGAGCGGCGCTGACTTCCGCCTCGCCGATCAGCACGCGGCCCGACCCTGGCGCCTCGAAACCGGCCACCAGATTGAGCAGCGTCGATTTTCCGGAGCCGCTTGGCCCCATGATGGCGGTGATCCTGGAAGCGGCAAACTGGACATTGAAGAGAAACGACGCCTCGCCGTAGCTGAACGAAACATTGTCCAGCCGCACTGCTGCCCCGTGTTTCACGTCGGCGCCATCATGGGTGGGCGTCATGCTCGTTCTCCCCGCCCCAGCCGGTCTGCGACAAGCACGAGCGCCAGGCAAACCATGCCGAGCAGCAAGGCCAAGCCGGCGGCGTCCGCGGTCCGGTAACTGCCCATGCGCGCCAGCAAAAGATAAGGCAAGGTCTGCACTGAATCGCTGCCGAACAGCGCGATGACGCCGAGGTCGCCGAGCGACAAGGCCATGGCGAAGGCGAAGGCTGTGGCCAGAGGCCGCCTGAGCGACGGCCAGTCGACCAGAATGAGCCGGCTCCAGCCTGAGATGCCAAGTTGCGCGCAAAGCCGTTCGTGCCGTTCGCTCGCCGCATCATAGGCGGGACGCACGGCACGGATGGCGAAGGGCATTGCCATCACCGCGTTGACGGCAACGACCATGACAGGCGCGACGGCAAAGACGTCGCTGATCGCACTCAACAGCAGGAACCAGCCGGCGCCGACGACGATGGGCGGCACGACCAGCACAAAGCCGGCGCCGGTGTCGGTGGCATGTTCGAGCAGCGTCCGAGGACCGACGCCGCGCATCAGCGCGAGTGCTCGCCGCGCCATGATGAGCGACAACGACAGCGCCACCGCAAGAACCGCCGAGAGCAAGGCAAGCACGACGCTGGTCACCGTCGCCTGTCGCACGGCAGCCTCGCCCGCCAACCGGCCGAGATCGGCGCCAAGCCCGGCGGCCAACGTCGCGGCCATCGGCCCGGCGACGAACAGCAAGGCCAGACCGATCAAGGTGACGTTCAACGCGGTCTCGGCCATGCCGGCGGAAAGATACCGTCGCGGCGCCACCGGCAGATTGGCATCGCCAACCGTGTTGACGCCGAGCCGCATCAAGGCCAGCACGACGACGAAGGTGAGCGCGATCTGCAGAAATGTCAGCGTTACGGTCCGCGCGGGATCGAAATCGAAGCGCAGCGCCTGGTAGATGGCGACCTCCAGCGTCGTGGCGGCCGGCCCGCCGCCCAACGTCAGCACGATGGTGAAGGAGGTGATGCAGAGCATGAAGACAAGCCCGGCAATACCGGGGAGTGCCGCGCGCAGCGCCGGCCATTCGATCAGCCGGAAGGCGGGTCTTGCGCCCATGCCGAGCTGACTCGCCAGCCGCCATTGGTCGGCCGGCACCGTCCCCAGCGCCTCCAGGAACAGCCTTGTGGCCAAAGGCAGGTTGAAGAAGACATGGGCGACGAGAATGCCTGACAGCCCGTAGATGCCCGGCCAATTCCGGCTGCCAAGAATGCCGGCGAAATAGCCGGCATTGCCGTAGAGCGCCAGGATGCCGAGCGCAGCGACGATGGCCGGCAGTGCCAGCGGCAGGGCGAAGAGCTGCAGGATCAGGCCGCGGCCGAAAAAGCGCGGATGCCGCGACAGGGCGCGCGCCACGAACAGCGCCGGCACGACGGAAAGCAGCGTCGAGAGAGCCGCTTGCCACAGCGTGAAGCGGGCGACGCGCAGGAGATAGGGATCGAAGGCGGACGCAGCGCCGGAGAGGTCGCGTGCGCCTTCGAGGATGAGCCCGGCGAACGCGCCGCCGATCAGTAGCGCTATTGCCGAAAGCGCGACGATGCCGGCGGTGATGCGGGGATCGGTCGAACGCGCCGGTACCATCCCGACCCCTACTTGCTCATCACCGCCAGCCATTCATCCACCCAGACCTTGCGGTTGGCCGCGACCTCCTCCGGACTGAACAGCAAGGTCTTGGTTGGCTTGACCAGTCTGTCGAAGGCCGGGTTGAGCGGCTTGTCGGTCTTGCCGGCCGGGTACATCCAGTTGGTCTCGGGAATGACATTCTGGAACTTCGGTCCGGTCATGAAGGCCATGAACTTTTCCGCCAGCGGGTTCTTGGCGCCGGTCGTAGTGATGCCGGCAACCTCGATCTGCAGATACTCGCCTTCCTCGAAAGACGCCGCCTGGTAGCGCTCGGTGTTTTCGGCGACCATGTGGTAGGCCGGCGACGTCGTGTAGGACAGCACCATCGGCGCTTCGCCCTTGGTGAACAGGCCGTATGCCTCGCTCCAGCCCGGCGTCACTGTCAGCACCTTCGACTTGAGCTTGGCCCAGGCCTCCGGCGCCTTGTCGCCATAGACCGACTTGACCCAGAGCAGCAGGCCGAGGCCCGGTGTCGAGGTGCGCGGATCCTGGATGACGATCTTGTCGGTTGCATCGCCTTCGACCAGTTCCTTCAGGCTCTTCGGCGGCACTTTTAGCTTTTCGGTATCGTAGACGACGGCGAAATAGCCATAGTCGAACGGCACGAAGGTGTCGTCGCTCCAGCCGCCCGGCACGTTGACATCGGACACCGCGCCATGCGGCGCGAACAGGCCGGTGGCCTTGGCTTCGGCCGTCAGGTTGGTGTCGAGGCCGAGTACGATGTCGGCCTTGGTCGAGGCCCCTTCGAGCTTGACGCGGTTGAGCAGCGCCACGCCGTCGGCGACCGAGACGAAGTCGAGGGTGCAGCCGCATTCGGCCTCGAATTCCTTCTTCACCAACGGACCCGGACCCCACTCGGCGGTGAAACTCTCATAGGTGTAGACGGTGAGCTTGTCCTGCGCTTGCGCGGGTGCAGTAACAGCCAGGGTGATTGCTGAGATCAGTGCGTATAAAAGCGTGCGCATCGGCGCCTCCTTCGTTCGTGTTGAAAGGAATTGAGGCGTCGGGTTGTCCGAAACGTCTAATCCCTCCGCCGGTACAAACCGGATCAGGTTCAGCGGGTTGGCTGGTTTGCCTCTCAGCCGGTCCGCGAAGATCGCGTCCGGCACCCCGTTAGAGCGTTTCGACACATAGGCCCGGCCGATGTGGCGTGCAAGCGGAACTTTGCCGGGGATCCAGTGCATGTTGCCCAAAGACGCGACGCACGTGAGGCCCGGCCTTCCGTTTCGCAGGCAGGGCTGGTAAGGGCCACGAGATATGAGCACATTCACCATCCTGCTTGGCGGCGATCTCATCCGCACGCCACTGCTCGACCGCCAGATCGAGGGCACGCGCGTCATCGCCGCCGACGCCGGCATCGGCCATGCTCGGATGCTGGGAGTGATGCCCGAACTCTGGGTCGGCGATTTCGATTCCGTGCCGGCGGATTTGCCGGACGATCTGGCCGCCGTGCCGCGCCAGGTGTTTCCGCCCGAGAAAGACCAGACCGACGGCGAACTGGCGATATCAGCCGCACTCGAACGCGGCGCCACCAGCCTGGTTCTCGCCGGCGCCTTCGGCGGCAAGCGTGCCGACCACGCCTTCCTGCACCTAGCCCTCGCGGTGCGCCTGGCCGAAGGCGGGATGGATGTGCTTTTGACCAGCGGCGCACAGGAAGGCATCCCGCTTTTGCCTGGAAAAGCCGGTTTCAGCTACGCCGACGGCACGCTGTTTTCGGTGCTCGGCTTCTCCGACCTTGCCGGCTTGAGCGTCACTGGCGCCAAATGGCCGCTCGACCATGTCGAAGTTGCGTTCGGCTCGTCGCTGACCATTTCCAACGAGGTCAAGGGCCGCCTCGAAATCGCCTTGGGCAGCGGCCGTGCGCTGCTGCTTGCCCACCCCTACCCCTTGCCTGAAAGCTGATCATGGCCCCGCCGCTTCTCAATCTCGACGGGGTCAAGCTCACCTTCGGCGGCACGCCGCTGCTTGACGGCGCCGAACTCAGTGCCTCGGCCGGCGACAAGATCGCGCTGGTCGGCCGCAACGGCTCCGGCAAGTCGACGCTGCTGAAGATCGCTGCTGGAATGATCGAGCCGCAGGATGGCGAAGTGTTCCGCCAGCCCTCGGCGACCGTGCGCTATCTGCCGCAAATGCCCGACATGGACGATTTCGCCAACGTTCGCGCCTATGTCGAGGCGGGACTGGGGCCCGCCGACGATCCCTACCGCGCCACCTATCTGATGGAACACCTTGGCCTCACCGGCGAAGAGAAGCCGAACGATCTCTCCGGCGGCGAGGCGCGCCGCGCAGCCCTTGCCCGCGTCATGGCGCCCGAGCCCGACATTTTGCTGCTTGATGAGCCGACCAACCATCTTGACCTGTCGGTGATCGAATGGCTGGAGGAGGAGCTTGCCCGCACCTCGTCGGCGCTGATCCTCATCTCCCACGACCGTCGTTTTCTCGAGCGCGTCTCGCGCGCCACCGTCTGGCTCGACCGTGGCCAGACCCGCCGGCTCGACAAGGGCTTTGGTCATTTCGAGGAATGGCGCGACCAGGTGCTGGAAGAGGAAGAGCGCGAGCAGCACAAGCTCGGCCGCCAGATCGTGCGTGAGGAGCACTGGCTGCGCTACGGCGTGACGGCGCGGCGCAAGCGCAACATGCGCCGGCTTGGCGAGCTGCAAACCATGCGCCAGCGCTTTCGCGGCCATCGCGGCGCCGAGGGCACGGCGACCCTGGTGGCCAGCGACGCCGCTGAATCCGGCAAGCTGGTGATCGAGGCCAGGAACATCGAGAAGAGTTTTGGTGACCTCACCGTGGTCAAAGGCTTTTCGACCCGGATCCAGCGCGGTGATCGCGTTGGTCTGGTCGGACCGAACGGCGCCGGCAAGACGACACTTCTGAAGATGCTGACCGGCGAGCTGGCACCGGATGCCGGCTCGATCCGGCTTGGCGTCAATCTGGAGATCGCCACGCTCGACCAGAAGCGCGAGGCCGTCGACCCGGCCGAGACGCTGGCGCATTACCTCACCGACGGGCGCGGCGAAAATCTCGTCGTCAATGGCGAGCAGCGCCACGTCGTCTCCTACATGAAGGACTTCCTGTTCAAGCCGGAGCAGGCGCGCACGCCGGTGCGCGAGCTTTCCGGCGGCGAGCGGGCACGCCTGCTGCTGGCTCGCGTGCTGGCGCGGCCGGCGAACCTTCTGGTGCTCGATGAGCCGACCAACGATCTCGACATGGAGACGCTGGAACTGCTGCAGGAATTGGTCGCCGGTTTTGCTGGCACTGTCATCCTGGTCAGCCACGATCGCGATTTCCTCGACCGCACCGTGACCAGCGTGATTGCGCCTGACGGCGGCGGCCGCTGGATCGAATATGCCGGCGGCTATTCCGACATGCTGGCGCAGCGCGGCGGCACCAGGCTGGAAGACCGCAAGGCGAGGCCGAAGGACGCTGGCGAAGCGCCGGCCACAGCTAGGTCAGAACCCGCGGCTCCGAAAGCTCCGGCCAAGAAACTCTCGTTCAAGCAGAAATTCGCGCTGGAATCGCTGCCGAAGAAAATCGAGGCGGTGACCGCATCGATCTCAAGGCTGGAGAACAACATCGCCGATCCCGCCTACTACGAGCGCGATCCGGCCTCGTTCCAGAAGACCATTGCCGCCCTCGACAAGGAGCGCTCCACGCTGGCCGCGCTCGAGGAGGAGTGGCTGGAGCTGGAGATGCTGCGCGAGGAGATGGAAGGTTAGAGCTGGGCCTTCTCTGACAGCAGCCTGTCACAGGCAGGCATCGCAGATCGCGGCGATGTGCCTTGCGTCCGTACCACAGCAGCCGCCGAGCACGCAGATGTGGCCGAAACGGTCGCGCATCGCGCGATAGCGCCGGCCGAGGTCGACCGGATCGCCGGGATCGAGCTCGGTCGCCGCGTCGAGCTCGGCATGGCTCTTGGCGGACGCGTTGGCGCGCACGCCGCGAATGCGGCCCACCCAGCCTCCGTCGCCGGCAAGAACGGCGTCGAAATGGCTGGGGTGCGCACAGTTGATCATGAAATAGGCCGGTGCGCCGTCGGTTTCGTCGTCAACGGTTTCGATGGCATCCTTCAGGCTCTCGCCGGAGGGCAGGCGCCCATCGGTCTCGACAGTGAAGGAGAGCACCGACGGAAGGCCCGATGCCATTGCGGCGCAGGCTATTCCGGCCGCCTCGTGCGAATAGGTCATGGTGATGGCGCTGACCATATCGGCGCCGGCGTCGCGGAACGCCTTGATTTGCTCGATGTGATAGTTTTCGGCTTCGGCCGTCGTCATCACCGCATCGACACGGTAGCCGTCGCCGCGCGGTCCGACCACTCCATTCACAAGGACGACCATCCCGCGCGCGACGTAAGGCGCACCGAGCGCCCGTGCCCACGAGACAGCGTGCCGGTTGGCGGCCGACAGCGCCTTATCCGAGTAGCCGAGCTTCCCGCCCCAGTCCGGATTGGCGCGCCACGTCGGCGTGTCGAGCACGAAGCCGACGCCGCGCTGTTCGGCGATATCCAGAAACTGGCGGAAATAGCGAGCGAGCCTGTCTTGGCCTTCTTCCTCACCGAGCAGGGGAAAAGCGGCAAAGAACGGCAGATCGAGCCCATGCATGAAGACGAGCGACGTTTCGAGGCCGCCATCCGTCAGGAGAACGGTTTCGCCCAGCTCACGAAGATCGATCTTCGCATTGGTCATCGCCCGTGCCCGGTTTCGACCTGCCGTTTAAGTGAGTATAGCATCTGAAGACAATTTCTCCCATGTCCCCAGAGCAATTCCAGGAAAAGTGCGTAGCGGTTTTCCGCCCGGAATTGCGTAAAAACAAAGAGTTAGAGCGGCTCAACGATTCTACCGATGTTGGACCGCTCTAGGAAGCAGGCTCGTGCGCACCGCGATCGGACACCGCCATTGCCGCTGCGCGCAAATGCGCATAGATTATGCGCATGTTGCGGAGGTCACCATGCGCAAGCTTGCCTCGAACGCGATCCGCCAGCCGGCGAACCTGTCGATCGATTCCAATCTCATGAAGGAAGCCAAGGGGCTGGACGTCAATGTCTCGCGCGCCGCGGAAGCCGGCATCGCAGAGGCCGTGGCTGCCGAAAAGACGCGGCTGTGGAAGCTGGAGAACCGTGCCACGATGGAAGCGTGGAATGAATACGCCGAAAAGCAAGGAATACCGCTGGAAGAGTACCGGCAATTCTGATGGCCCGCTATGATGTCTTCGCGGGTCGCGTCGAAGGCAGCTATTTGCTGAACGTGCAATCCGATCTGCTCGACCATCTCAGGACACGCGTGGTGATCCCGCTTCTCCCGATCCAGGCCGCACCACCGGCGATTCGAAAACTGCATCCCATCGTCGAGATCAATGGCCGAAAGCTGCTTGTGGCCACCCATCTGATCGCCACGGTTCCGAGCAGCGAACTGGGTGAAATCAGGTTGAACATCACCAAGCATCACGACGACATCGTCGGCGCGCTCGACATGTTGTTCCAGGGTTTCTGAATTGTCGGGCCGAGCTTTGCTCAGCCCGACGTCTTGGCCTGCCAGGCCTTCAGCGCCTCGTCGAACACCTTCTCGCCGGGGATGCCCTTCTCCATGGTGAGCAGCGCCCGCCGTCCGGTCTTGTAGACAACCGGCACGTCGATCCAGTCCTGGCCGCGGAGCAGGGTAAGGTTGGCGTCCTCGTCCGCCTTGGTGTCGTTGAGCGCGACAAGGAAGAAGCCGTCGGCGATCTTAGCCGGGATGCCGATCAGCGGGCTGCCGGCATCCTGCTCCGAGCTCTTCATGGCGATGCGCAGGATGTTGTCGACGCCGCCACCGTCAAAGCTTTCCGGCGTCAGGAAGATCATCTCGATGATGTGGCTGGCCGGCAGCGTCTGGTCGGTGTTGCGCCTGATCGTCATGCGCAGCTGGATGTCCTTGCCCGGAATGGTCGCTTCGGCCCGGATCGCCGGCTCGGGCGGCAGGTCACCGCCGGGCGATTCCTGCACCAGCGACCAGACGATATTGCCAGGCTCGGCCGAGCCTTGCGCGGTGCTTGTGCGTTCTTCGTAGAAGATCGCTTTCTGACCGACCGGCAGCGTGGCCTCGGCGGGTGCGGCCGCCGGTGCGGCAGGCGCGGCCGGTGTGGTGCCGGCCGCTGGCGGCGCAGTCGGAGCGGCGGCAGTAGCGTCAGCCGGTGCTGCGGGCGGCGCGGCACCGTCGGCTGGCGGCGTTGCTGCGGGCGCTGCGGGAGCGCCTGCTGCCGGCTGGTCGGCCGGCGCAGGCGCCGGAGTGGTCGGCACCGGAGTGGTCGGCGGTTGCGTGGTCGGCGCGGGAGTGGCCGCAGGCGGCGTCGCCGGCGGCGGCGTGGTCAGTGCGGCGACGGATTCGCCTTCGCCTATGCCGCTTTGCCCGGCGGCCGGACCGGGATCGGTCTCCTTGCCCTCGGGCGTCAGGCGCTGGGTGAACTTGGTTGTCTCGGCGGTGTCGGTAGCGCCCGCCGCTGGCGGTGCCGCCGCGGCATCGGCCGCCGGCTTGGCCGGGGCCGCCGGTTTCACCAGCGGCTCGGTGGTGACGGTCTTCGACCCGCCAGGGCCGAACATCGAGCCGAATGCGTCCTTGTTCAGCCAGATGCCGTACCCGCCGCCGGCAACCACCAGCAGCACGGCGGCGGTCGCGATCAGCCCGCCATAGCTGCGTTTGCGCACGGCGGGGCGCAAGCGCTGGAAGGTGTCCTCCGCCGCCGGTTGCTCGTCATTGGCAAAGACATTGTCCTGATCGTTCGGCGCCTGCGCGTCCATCCCCGGAAGGCGGTTATCGGCAGTGTCGAATGGCGGCGTCTGCGGCGTCTTCTGCCAGCTCGGCTCTGCCTTGGCGGCGGGCGGCGCCGGCCTGACGGTCTCCGACTTGGCGGGTTCCGGCTTGGCCATAGGCGGCGGCGGCCAGGTCGGTTCCGTCTTTGCCGGTTGCCGTGTGTGGCTCGGCTGGTTCTTGTTGCGGTCTATGGACGAGAAGATGTGCTCCAGCTCCGCCAGCGGGTCGGCGGCAGGTACGTTCTTGGCGTAGGTCCGCTCGACGCTGGAAATGGCATCTTCAAGCGTGCGCTTCTGCTGGTCGGCGACCGACGGGGCCAAAGGCGGAACGTGATCCGCGAGCTTCTTCGCGATCGTCGCCCGGGCCTTGTCGTAGACCCTCGCCCGAATCTCCGGCGTGTTCTCACCGAGACCGTCGATCGTCTTTTTCAGAACAGCAACGAAATCTGCCATGCGTCAGTCGACCTGTATTTTGTCACGGACCGGCCCCCGCAAATCAGCCGCAATGCCCGGAAAGGCTCAGAAACTAGTCTTGAAACGGATCGGTCACAAGTATCGTATCGTCCCGTTCCGGGCTGGTGGAAAGGAGTGCTACCGGCGCGCCGATCAGCTCTTCGATGTAACGGACATATTTGACCGCCTGGGCCGGCAGATCGTTCCAGCTGCGCGCGCCGGCGGTGGTGCCTTTCCAGCCCTCCAGCGTCTCGTAGACCGGTTCGACCCGGGCCTGCGCGCCCTGGCTGGCGGGCAGATAGTCGATCATCTCGCCGTCGAGGCGGTAGCCGGTGCAGACCTTGATCTCGTCCAGGCCATCGAGCACGTCGAGCTTGGTCAGCGCGATACCCTTGATGCCGTTGACGGCGACCGCCTGGCGGACCAGCACGGCGTCGAACCAGCCGCAGCGGCGCTTGCGGCCGGTGACGACGCCGAATTCATGGCCGCGCGTTCCGAGGAATTCGCCGATCTCGTTCTTCTGTTCGGTCGGGAACGGACCCTCGCCGACACGCGTCGTATAGGCCTTGGTAATGCCGAGCACATAGCCGATGACGCCGGGGCCGACGCCGGCGCCGGCCGCCGCCTGGCCGGCCACGGTATTGGACGAGGTCACGAATGGATAGGTGCCGTGGTCGATGTCGAGAAGTGTGCCTTGCGCGCCCTCGAACAGGATGCGTTCGCCGGCGCGGCGCCGGTCGTCGAGAACCTTCCAGACCCGATCCATATAGGGCAGGATTTCGTCGGCGACCGAAGTCAGCTCGCCCATGATCGCGTCATGCGTGACCTCGGCATGGCCGAGCCCGCGGCGCAGCGCGTTGTGGTGCGTCAGCAGCCTGTCGACTTTCAAGGGAAGCGTTTCCAAATCCGCCAGGTCCATCACCCTGACCGCACGCCGGCCCACCTTGTCCTCGTAGGCGGGGCCGATGCCGCGGCGGGTCGTGCCAATCTTCGTTCCGGAATTGGAGGCGGCGTCCTCGCGGAATCCGTCCAGCTCGCGGTGCAGCGACAGGATAAGCGCGGTGTTTTCGGCTATTTTCAGGCGATCCGGCGTCACCTCCACGCCTTGCGCCTTCAGTTTCGCCGCTTCGGCGACGAAGGCGTGCGGGTCGAAGACCACGCCATTGCCGATGATCGACAGCTTGCCTGGCCGCACTACGCCGGACGGCAGCAGCGACAGTTTGTAGACCTTGCCGTCGACGACCAGCGTGTGGCCGGCATTGTGGCCGCCCTGGAAGCGCACGACGACGTCCGCCCGTTCCGACAGCCAGTCGACGATCTTGCCCTTGCCTTCGTCGCCCCACTGCGAGCCGACGACCACCACATTGGCCATGTTTCTTTTCCCTTGAGATGCCGACCGGCGGCTTTGAAACGACAGGCCTCTATAGCGTCAAGAGCAGGCCGATGCGACCATTCTTTGCCGCTTGAAACGCAACAATTTTCGCCTTCTGCATCATTTACTTGGCCGAGCCGCCGCAAAACAGAAAAGGCGCGGACGGAGCCGCGCCTTCGATAAAGCTTTCTTGGAATCAGGTCAGGCGCTGCCGACGTCGAAGTGCAGCGGCTTGGCCGAGTCGATCGACTTGTGCGCCCGCAGCTGATCGAGCACCCTTTCCGGGAACGGCGCGTCGAGATAGAGCAGCGCGATGGCATCGCCGCCGGGCCGGTTGCGGCCAAGCTGGAAGTTGGCGATGTTGACGCCATTTTCGCCGCACACCGTGCCGAGCAGGCCGATGATGCCCGGCGCGTCGGCATTGGTCGTGTAGAGCATGTGCTGGCCGACCTCGGCGTCGAGATTGATGCCCTTGATCTGGATGAAGCGCGGCTTGCCGTCGGAGAAGCAGGTGCCGGCGATCGAGCGCGTCCGGTGCTCGGTCTTGACCGTCAGCTTGATGTAGCCGTCGAACACGCCCGACTTGTCGCGTTTGACCTCGGCGACGATGATGCCGCGCTCCTTCACCATGATCGGCGCCGACACCATGTTGACGTCGGAGACCTGCGGCCGAATCAGGCCGGCAAGGGCGGCACTGATCAGTGCGCGCGTGTTCATCGTCGCGGTCGAGCCGTCGAACAGTATCTCGACCTCCTTGATCGGATCCTCGGTGACCTGGCCGACAAAGGCCCCGAGCACTTCGGCGAGCTTGACGAAAGGCTTCAGCCGCGGCGCTTCCTCGGCGGAGATCGACGGCATGTTGATGGCGTTGGAAACGGCGCCCTTGATCAGATAGTCGGCCATCTGTTCGGCGACCTGCAGCGCAACGTTCTCCTGCGCCTCGGTGGTCGAGGCGCCGAGATGCGGCGTCGCCACGACATTGTCCATGCCGAACAGCTCGTTCCTCTCCGCCGGTTCGACCTCGAACACGTCGATGCCGGCGCCCGCCACCTTGCTGCTCTTCAACGCCGCCACCAGATCGGCCTCGACGATCAGGCCGCCGCGCGCGCAATTGATGATGCGCACGCCGTCCTTCATCTTGGCGATCGCCGACGCGTCGATGATGTTGCGCGTCTTGTCGGTCAGCGGCGTGTGCAGCGTGATGAAATCGGCGCGGGCGAACAGCTCGTCCAGTTCGACCTTCACGACGCCAAGTTCTTCCGCACGGCTGTCCGACAGGAACGGGTCGAAGGCGATGACATGCATCTTCAGCCCGACGCCGCGCGTGGCGACGATGGAACCGATATTGCCGCAGCCGATCACGCCCAGCGTTTTGCCGGTGATCTCGATGCCCATGAAACGGTTCTTCTCCCATTTGCCGGCATGCGTGGAGGCATTGGCCTCCGGGATCTGGCGCGCCAGCGCAAAGATCATGGCAACCGCATGCTCGGCAGTGGTGATCGAATTGCCGAAGGGCGTGTTCATCACGATGATGCCCTTGCGGCTCGCCGCCGGGATGTCGACATTGTCGACGCCGATACCGGCGCGGCCGACGACCTTCAGATTGGTGGCGGCATTGATCAGCTTTTCCGTGACTTTGGTCGCCGAACGGATGGCGAGGCCATCATATTGACCGATCACTTCGGCGAGCTTTTCCTTATCCTTGCCGAGATCGGGCAGGTAGTCGACCTCGACTCCTCGGTCCTTGAAGATCTGCACGGCGGTGGTGGAAAGTTTGTCTGAGACGAGAACGCGGGGCGCCATGGCGGCCTCCTTGAAAATGGGATTGATCCGTACGGGAAACCGGCGGCCCGAAGGCCGCCGCGCAATGAGCTCAGGCAGCCGCTTTCAGCGACGCCTTTTGCATGGCAAAGGCCCAGTCGAGCCAAGGCAGCAGTGCTTCGAGGTCGGATGTCTCGACCGTAGCGCCGCACCATATGCGCAGGCCGGGCGGTGCATCGCGATAGGCGCCGATGTCATAGGCGACGCCTTCCTTGTCGAGCACAGAGACCAGTCCCTTGGCGAAAGCCGCCTGGCCGTCCGCGTCGAGTGCCGCGACATCCGGATCGATGAAGGACAGGCAGACCGAAGTGTTGGATCGCGTTGCCGGCTGGACGGCGAGATGGCCGAGCCAGGAGGACTTGGCGACGAAGCGATCGAGCACCGCGGCATTGGCGTCGGCGCGGGCGATCAGGGCCTCGAGGCCGCCGATCGACTTCGCCCACTGCAGCGCATCCAGATAATCCTCGACGCACAGCATCGACGGCGTGTTGATGGTCTCGCCCTTGAAGATGCCTTCGATCAGCTTGCCGCCCGACGTCAGGCGGAAGATTTTCGGCAGCGGCCATGAAGGCTTGTAGGTTTCCAGCCGCTCGACAGCGCGCGGGCTGAGGATCAGCATGCCATGCGCGCCCTCGCCGCCCAGCACCTTCTGCCAGGAAAAGGTGACGACATCGAGTTTTTCGAAATCGAGCCTTTGCGCGAAGGCCGCCGACGTCGCGTCGCAGATGGTCAGGCCCTTGCGAGCGGCCGGGATGAAATCGCCGTTCGGCACCCGCACGCCCGAGGTCGTGCCGTTCCAGGTGAAGACCACGTCGCGGTCGAAGTCGATCTTCGCCAGGTCGGGCAGCTCGCCGTAGCCGGCTTCGATCCTGCGCACGTCCGCGAGCTTCAGCTGCTTGACCACGTCGGTGACCCAGCCGGAGCCGAAGCTCTCCCAGGCGACCATGTCGACGCCGCGCTCGCCGAGCAGCGACCACAGCGCCATCTCGACTGCGCCGGTGTCGGACGCCGGCACGATGCCGATGCGGTAGCCCGCTGGTACCTGGAGGATCTCGCGCGTCAGCTCGATCGCCTGTTCGAGCTTGGTCTTGCCGATCTTGGCGCGATGCGAACGTCCAAGCGCGGCATTCTTGAGGGCCTCGACCGACCAGCCGGGGCGCTTTGCGCAGGGACCTGAGGAGAAATTGGGGTTTGCCGGACGGAGTCCGGGCTTCGTATGTGTCGTCATCGTGGTCTATCCTTCCAGATAGTGGCCCCTCGTTGGGGAGGGGTGGCCCACGGACGGCGATATGCGTTCAGGCTTTCGGCGTCAAGAGGAAAGTTTTTGTCGCTGGCAGGATACTGGCGCGCCATGCCATCTTAGGCGCATAATGCAAACGGCGAGCCCGAGGGCTCGCCGTCGATTCCTTGGGCTTCGTTGCGCGCTTACCAGAGATCGTAGCGCAGGCCGAGCTTGACCGTCTGATAATCGATGCCTTTGTGGATGCCGAAGGCGCCATCATCATAGGCGACATATTTGGCGCTTGGGATCGAGAAATACTCGTAGCCCAGGTCAACCGAGACGTTCTTGGTCACTTGATAGGACAGGCCGGCCCCGATCGAATAAGCGAGATTGAATTTGGCCTCTGAGTCTTCCGACCCGCTGTATCCAGCCGGATCGTTACACTGGAAGCCACCCGCGCCCGACGTCGGATCGGGATCGATCGGAATGCAATTGCGCGCGCCCTGGGTCTTGAAATACTTGTTGTAGGCAACACCGACGCCGCCACCGATATAGGGTGTGATGCCCACATAGGTGCCGAGGTCCACATAGCCGTTGGCCATCACGCTGTAACCCTTGTTGGTGCCGTAGTTTGAGGCCTCGCAATCCTGGGTCGTAGCCGTGGGAACAATGATGAAGCCGCCAGCCCCGTCCGGAAACAGGCTGTTCGTTGTGCCGGCGCACCCGCTTGGCACCAGCGCATGGTCGCCGAACTTGTTGGTCGGCAGAATTCCGCCGTTGAGTTCGACCCGAAGGTAATCGTTGATGTGATAGCCCATGCCGATGCTGCCGGTGAACAGGCTGCTGTCGTTGGTGAAAGTGGTCGATCCGCTGGCTGCTGTCTGGTGTTCGAACGGATGGCTGAAGGCGTAGCCGATATCGCCGCGCAGATACCATCCCGAACCGACCTCGACCGGCACGTAGTCGGGCGCCTGGTCGACATAGATGGGTGGATCGTAGTCGGCCGACGACGCCTGCGTCACCGGCATCAGCATGATTGCCGCAAGCGCCAGCGCTATACGCGATTTGAGTACCATGGTCCCCGGGCTCCCGAACTTGGCGCGCATTGCAATGGCACGCGCCGTTTCAGGGAGCATTGTTAACCATAGTGGTTAAGTGCCGGTTAAGGATAACAGAGCGTTAGCGAATTGATTTCGGCAGGGTTTTGACTGGAGCATTTACCCCACTGAAGGTCGGCGGCAGAAAGCGATCCGGTTTTGCTTCGCTGATCTTGGTTCGGAAAGGGTCGGACACGGACTGAAGCGGCACAAACGAAAACCGCCCGGCAAGGCCGGGCGGTTGGCGAAGGTCTGAAATCGAACCGATTACTTGGTGTAGACCGGCTCCGGCACATAGGGCTCCGGCGGAGGAGCGCAGTCGGACCGGCCGAACTGGTAGCGCAGACCGCCGCGCACTTCGTGCACGTTGATGCCGTGATCGTAGCCCGGGCCGACATTGCTGTCCGAAGCGTATTCGAACATCTTGCCGCCATTGATGTGGCTGTAGCGATAGCCGACATCGAGCTTGACCTGATCGGTAAGGCAGTAGGAAGCGCCGGCCATGAGGGCGTAAGCGAAGCGCCAGCCCTTACCGCCTGTGTGTTCAAATTCACCATCGGAGTCGCTGTTGTGCAGCGTGTCCCACTTGACCCAGGCGCCGCCGATGCCGGCGCCGACATAGGGCGTCACGCCGTGCCATGTGCCGATGTCGACATAGGCGTTGGCCAGCAGCAGCATGGCCGAATAGGACGATGTGTCGGTCGAGGTACAGGCAACTTGCGGTGCAGGGCCGCAGAAGCCGTTCGTCGATCCGCGGAAATCAGACTTGCCCATCCAGTCGAAGGTCAGGTCTGTACGGAAGTACCGATTGACCTGATAACCGACACCGGCGCCGGCCGAGAAGGCGCCCTTCAGCTCACCGCTGGCGAAAGACCCAGGATTCTGGGGCGCTGTTCCACTGTATGTGGTGTAGTCGCCACCGCCGAACTCCGACCAATGGTAGTCGATGTCGCCGCGAATGTACCAGCCGCCAAAATCGGCCGGTTCTTGATAGGCCACCGGCGGCGGCGCCTGCTCGACCACGGGCGGCTCCACGAAATCGGCGGCGAAGGCCGGTCCGGCCACGCCCGCCAACAGCGCGGCGAACAGTGCCATTCTTGCTGTACTGAACATGCTTGTCACCCCTAAGAAGCCTCGGAACGACGTATCCGCCCGAATGTGATTGACCTCGGCGTGGATAATGAATTGCAAAGGTTAAAAGGCGTTTAACCGTATCGATTAACCACGAATCTATAGAATTTTAGAAGTAGAGCATGTTCCCCAAGCAGCAGGGTGTTCCGACAAGCACAAAAAGGCCCGCCTGACGGCGGGCCTTTGCAACTCTGGAACAGGTAGTTTTCGCGCCGCGCCCTCCTCGGACGCGCCAGGGTTCAGGCGGCGCTGCGGGTCTCGGAAATGATGCCGACGATGTCGTTGACGACCGCCTCGACCAGTTGCGGATCGTCGCCCTCGGCCATGACGCGGATCAGCGGCTCGGTACCGGAAGGACGGATGACTAGCCGCCCGGCCTTGCCGAGGCGGTGACGGGCATCCTCGATCGCCGCCTTGACCGGCGCCTCCTCGAGCGGCTTGCCGCCGGCAATACGCACATTCTTCAAAAGCTGCGGCACCGGCTCGAACTTCTTCGACAGTTCGCTGACCGGCCGGTTCTGCCGCTTGATGCAGGCCAGCACCTGCAGCGCCGAGACCAGGCCGTCGCCCGTGGTCGAGAAGTCGGAGAGCACGATGTGGCCCGATTGCTCGCCGCCGACATTCAACCCATGCGCGCGCATATGCTCGACGACATAGCGGTCGCCGACCTTGGTGCGGTGCAGTTGCAGCTTCATGTCGCCGAGGAAGCGTTCGAGGCCGAGATTGGACATCACCGTCGAAACCACGCCGCCGCCGGCCAGCCGTCCGCTCTGGTGCCATGACTCGGCGATCAGCGCCATGATCTGGTCGCCGTCGACGATCGTGCCGTTCTCGTCGACGATGACGACGCGGTCGGCGTCGCCGTCGAGCGCGATGCCGATATCGGCGCGCACCTCATGCACCTTCTTCTGCAGTCCGGCCGGATGGGTCGAGCCGCATTCCTTGTTGATGTTGAAGCCGTTGGGCTCGACATTGATGGCCACCACCTCGGCTCCGAGTTCCCACAATGCCTCGGGCGCCACCTTGTAGGCGGCGCCGTTGGCGCAATCGACGACGATCCTGAGACCCGACAGCGACATCGAGCGCGGCAAGGTGCGCTTGGCGAATTCGATATAGCGGTCATGCACGCCGTCGACGCGCTTGGCGCGGCCAAGCCCGTCGGAATCGGCAAGCGCCAGTTCGATATCCTTGTCGAGCATCCCCTCGATGCGCTCCTCGATCTCGTCGGAGAGCTTGTAGCCGTCGGGGCCGAATAGCTTGATGCCGTTGTCGTAATAGGGGTTGTGCGAGGCCGAGATCATCACGCCGATATCGGCGCGCAGCGAACGCACCAGCATGGCAACCGCGGGCGTCGGAATGGGACCGAGCAGGAACACGTCCATGCCGGCGGCGCACAGGCCCGACACCATCGCGTTCTCAATCATGTAGCCGGAAAGCCTGGTGTCCTTGCCGAGCACGACACGGTGCCGATGGCTGCCGCGCTGGAACGACAGGCCTGCGGCCATGCCGACCCGCATGGCGATCTCCGCCGTCATCGGAAATTTGTTGGCGCGTCCGCGAATACCGTCGGTGCCGAAATACTGCCCTGCCATACCTGCCTTGGTCCCCGTCGATTTTTCAGCCGTTCGTATTGCCACAATTGGGCTGCGTCCGAACATCACATTGTGTGATTATGTATTACGATTCCTTAGAAAATCATTGTTGCGGTTAGTTCAAGCGATTCGACAGTCTACCACGATGACACTGTCTCGCCACAATAGACCAGTCGCGGCGGGCAGAACGGCGCAGATTCGCCGGGCAACTCTTGGCCCGGCGGCCTTGATCCGCAACGTTTTCATCACCTTGTCGGCAGAACGCAGTTTCCGGCGACGTCCGCGCCAGTTAGCATCTGGCGCAACCGGCCGTTGAGAGCTATTGATTCCGCAACGGACAAACTTGGGCGGCAGCAACGGAGAAACGCCATGCTCATCCACAGACTTGCAACACTGACGGGCCTTGCCGTCGCAACCCTGTTCCTGGCGGCGCCGGCCAACGCGCTGACCATGGCAGAGTGTAGCACCAAGTATAACGCAGCCAAGGATGCGGGAACACTTGGCGGACAGACTTGGAACCAGTTCCGCAAGGCCGAGTGCGGCACGGACGCGGCAGCGACGACCGACACCAAGCCGGCCAAGAAGACGACCAAGACCGACACCAAGGCGGCGGCAGCCAGTGACGACGATGCGGCCAAGGGCCTGACGGCGAAGGAATGCAGCACCAAATACCAAGCCGCCAAGGCCGCCGGCACGCTGAACGGCATGAAGTGGAACGACTTCCGCAAGACTGAATGCGCCGCCGGCGCAACGGCCGCAGCCGAACCCGCCAAGGCGACGACCAAGGCCGCCGCGGCCAGTGACGACGATGCCGCCAAGGGTCTGACCGCGAAGGAATGCAGCACCAAGTATCAGGCGGCCAAGGCCGCCGGCACGCTGAACGGCATGAAATGGAACGACTTCCGCAAGACCGAATGCGCCGCCGGCGCCACGGCCGCAGCCGAGCCCGCCAAGGCGACGACCAAGGCCGCCGCGGCCAGCGACGACGATGCCGCCAAGGGTCTGACGGCGAAGGAATGCAGCACCAAGTACCAGGCCGCCAAGGCCGCCGGCACCCTCAATGGCATGAAGTGGAACGACTTCCGCAAGACCGAATGCGCCGCCGGCGCCACGGCCGCGGCTGAGCCCGCCAAGGCGACGACCAAGGCAGCCGCCGAAGACGGCAAGGGCCTGAGCATGGCCGATTGCAGCGCCAAGTATCAGGCGGCCAAGGCAAGCAACTCGCTGGGCGGCAAGAAGTGGAACGACTTCCGCAAGAGCGAGTGCGGTGCTTCCGCCTCCGACGACGACACCGTGCCGGCCGCCGACGAGGCGACCTACACAAGCGACCCCGAAAAGCCGACGGTTGCAGCGCCCGGGGGCGTAAAGTTCCCGACGGCGATCTCGAAGAAGTTTGCCGGCGAGACGCCCGCCAAGGGTCGCATGCACACCTGCCTCGAACTGTACTATGCCAACAAGGACGCCAACACGTTGGGCGGCCTGAAGTGGATCCAGAAGGGCGGCGGCTTCTACAGCCTCTGCAACGCCAAGCTGAAGAGCTGATAGCGCAGTAATATTCCCAACGACGAAGGTCCGCGCACCAGCAAAGTGCGCGGGCCTTTTGCTGCCGGCAGCGGAATGTTCTCCGCAGGTTGATTGGACAGACTGGTCCGCTTTCAAGGCCGGGGGAGCATTTGCGAACGTTGGCACCGCCCTCATCTGCCTGCCGGCATCTTCTCCCCGTAAACGGGGCGAAGGACGCCATCATCGGCGGTTTCACCAATCACCAACGTGGCAGGAAGCGTGCCAAGGCTGCGACCAGCGTCCTTCTCCCCGTCATTATACGGGGAGAAGTGCCCGGCAGGGCGATGAGGGGCGGCGCAGACATCAGCAATTGGCCGGCTATCTTTGCAAACGACGACTTTCAGCTGCGGCAGACCGCTAATAAGCCTCTGCAAAACAAAAACGCCGCGGACCAAGCCGCGGCGTTTTCGAAATCAGTCTCCTACCCGAACCTCAGCTCGACGGCTGAGGTTCCATGCCGCCTTCGGGCTCGGGGCCCTTCTTGCGGCGGCCGCCGGTGCCGGCTTTCGGCACGGCCGAGCCACGGCTCGGCGGCGTGTCGTCGCCGAGGTCGCGGGCCGGCTTGTGGCCGGCGATCAGCTGCTTGATCTCCTCGCCGGTGAGCGTCTCGTATTCGAGCAGCCCCTGCGCCAGCGCGATCCATTCCTTCTTCTTCTTGGTCAGCACGGCCTTCGCCGTCGAATAGGCGTCGTCGATCAGCCGGCGCACTTCGGCGTCGATGATCTGCGCCGTCTCTTCGGAGATGTTCTGCGTGCGTGCCACCGAATGGCCGAGGAAGACTTCTTCCTGATTGTCGCCGTAGGCGACATGGCCGAGCTTGTCGGAGAAGCCCCAGCGCGTGACCATGGCGCGCGCCAGCTTGGTCGCCTGCTCGATATCCGAGGAGGCGCCCGAGGTGATGTTCTCCTTGCCGAACTTGAACTCCTCGGCGACGCGGCCGCCCATCATGATGGCAAGCCGCGACACCATGTATTTGTAGCTCATCGAATAGCGGTCGCCTTCCGGCAGCTGCATGACCATGCCGAGCGCACGGCCGCGCGGGATGATGGTCGCCTTGTGCAGCGGATCGGCCGACGGCACGTTGAGCGCCAGGATGGCGTGGCCGGCCTCGTGATAGGCGGTCAGCTCCTTCTCGGCCTGCGTCATCGCCGACGAGCGGCGCTCGGCGCCCATCATGATCTTGTCCTTGGCATCCTCGAACTCGGCCATGGTGACGAGGCGCTTGTTGCGCCGCGCCGCCATCAAAGCGGACTCGTTGACGAGGTTCATCAGGTCGGCACCGGAAAAGCCCGGCGTGCCGCGCGCGATCACCTTGAGATCGACGTTCGGCGCCAGCGGCACGTTGCGCACATGCACCTTGAGGATCTTCTCGCGGCCGACGATGTCGGGGTTCGGCACCACCACCTGGCGGTCGAAACGGCCCGGACGCAACAGCGCCGGATCGAGCACGTCGGGGCGGTTGGTCGCAGCGATCAGGATGATGCTTTCGTTGGATTCGAAACCGTCCATCTCGACCAGCAGCTGGTTCAGCGTCTGCTCGCGCTCGTCATTGCCGCCGCCGAGGCCGGCGCCGCGATGGCGGCCGACGGCATCGATTTCGTCGATGAAGATGATGCAGGGCGCATTCTTCTTGGCCTGGTCGAACATGTCGCGGACACGGGACGCGCCGACGCCGACGAACATTTCGACGAAGTCCGAACCGGAAATGGTGAAGAACGGCACGTTGGCTTCACCGGCGACCGAGCGGGCGAGCAGCGTCTTGCCGGTTCCGGGCGGGCCGACCAACAGCACGCCGCGCGGAATCTTGCCGCCGAGGCGCTGGAACTTCTGCGGGTCGCGCAGGAATTCGACGATCTCTTCCAGGTCTTCCTTGGCTTCGTCGACGCCGGCGACGTCCTGGAAGGTGACGCGGCCATGCGCTTCGGTCAGAAGCTTGGCCTTCGACTTGCCGAAGCCCATGGCGCGGCCGGAGCCCGACTGCATCTGGCGCATGAAGAATATCCAGACGCCGAGGATCAGGATCATCGGCAGCCAGGAGATCAGATAGCCGAACAGCGAGTTGGAGCCGTCGGATTCAGGCCGGGCATTGATGGTGACGTTCTTGTCCTGCAGCCGTGTGACCAGCGAGGGGTCGCCGGGCGAATAAGTCTGGAAGCCGGTCGAGCTGTCGGTGTAGGTGCCGGAGATGCGGGCGCCGGCGATCGTCACCGTCTTGACCCGGCCCGCCGCGACGTCCTGCAGGAACTGCGAATAAGGCACATCGCTCGAGGCGCCCCGCGTCTGCGGCGTCTGGAACAGGTTGAACAGGGCGATGAGCAGGACCGCTATGATCGCCCAGAGCGCGAGGTTGCGATAATTCGGATTCATCTAATGTCCCGTTAGCGCCCGCACGCGGACACACATGATGAGAGGAAGCTTGAGCCTAACATAGGGAGAGCGCCTCCCCTTGCCAAGCATAACAGCACGTCTGGGTTAAGCTTTCGCCCATCATCGCCCGGCACTATGGCCGCGGAAAGGCAGGGCCGGGACCGGCAGCGCGCCGATCAGCGCGGCAATGGCCGCGGCGGGCGCCAGATCGAAGGACGGCAGGAAGCAGGCAAAGGGCGCCACGACGGGAGACACGCCGACCGTCGTCGGCACCGCGCCGTCGCCCGCAAAACCCAGGCATTCGGCCCCGTGCCAAAGCGCCGGCTCGGCGGCTTGAGCGGCGCGCGCAAGGTTCGGCGGCGTGCCGTCCTCGGCAACCGCCCGCTTTGCGGCCGCGGCCCGCCCGAGCGGCGCGATCAACAATGCACCCGGCCTGTCGCCCAATGTGATCCGCCGACGGCCGTCCCAAAAGACATCGTCGCTGACCGGTGCCGCCAAGGGCAGGCCGCGCGCTTCCCGGCGCAGGAAGATGCCGGCGCGCCGCGCGTCGACCACCGTCCGCGACAATGTGGCGCAAAGCGGTCCGGCCCGCAGCCGGGAAAACAGCGCCTGGCTGCGGGCCTCGTCAGGCAGGAAGGATACGCCGCCAATAGTCGCCAGCAGGATGCGCATGGCGTAGACGGCGGCCTGGGCATCGCCCGATGCCGTGAAGGCGGGGTCGAGACGGATGAGCCCGGTCGTCGGCATGGCGGCAAAGTCACGGATCAGCATGGCCGCGCGCTGCCCGAGCTCTTCGCGCTCGGCGGCGACCCGCTTGGCTAGGCCGATCGCCTCGGCAAATCGCTGACCATCGTCTTCGCCAAGCACTGCCCGGACGCGCGGCCGTTCGAAATGCGCGTCGGCGTTGGTCGGATCTTCGGCCCAGCCGACATTCTCGCGCCGCAGGAATGTGCGCAATGCCGAGCGCCGCGCGCCGAGCAGCGGCCTGACGATCCATTGCCGCCAATCGTAGAGGGTCGCCGGCGCCATGCCGGCAAGGCCGCGGCCCTCATCCCGCGCCTGCCGCATCAGCACGGTTTCAGCCTGGTCGTCGGCGGTATGGCCGGTCAGGATCAGGTCGATGCCATCCTCTACCGCGGCCTGCGCCAACAGCCGGTAGCGCGCCTCTCGCGCGGCGGCTGGCAGGCCGCTCGACGGCTTTGGTCCGGACCAGCGAAGTGTGCGATGCGCGATGCCGCGCTCGGCGCAGAGGCTGGCCACGGCTCGCGCTTCCGCCGCCGAGCCCGGCCGCAAATCGTGATCGATCGTCACCGCCAGCAGCCTGGTGGCCGGCGCGGTGCGGTCGAGATGGTTTTTGAGGAGAAGGAGGAGGGCGGTCGAGTCGCTGCCGCCGGATACGGCTGCAATGGCGCCGTTGGTAAAGTCGATCTTGGAAAAATCCGAAAGGTCAGGCCCGGTAAGGTCAGGCCTGGTATCGAGCGTCAGCACGCCGCAAGCGCCCTTTCCTGCTTGATACGTTCCTTGAGCGCGCTGGAAAGGTCGGGATAGCGCTTGCCGATCTCGCCGAAGGTGGCGCAGGCCACGTCGTTCTGCTTCAGGCCGACCAGCGACACGCCGAGCTTCAAAAGCATGTCGGGAGCCTTCTTGGCCTTCGGATAGTCCTTGCTGGCGGCGAGGAAGATCTCGGCCGCGTCGCGGTATTTCTGCTGGCCGAGCAGCGACTCACCCAGCCAGTAATGGGCGTCCGCCGCCTTGGCGTCCTTGGGGAAGCGGCTGATGTGGTCGCGGAAACCCTGTTCGGCTGTGCCGTAGTCGCCCGACAGGATGAATTGGTAGGAGTTGCGATAGAGCTCATCGGGATTGTTGGTGGACGGCAGCGCCGCGACCACCGTGCCGTCGGCCTTGCCGGTCTTGGACCCGGTTGCCGGAGCCTCGGTAGCCGGAGCAGCAGTCTCCGCCGGCGCGCTCGCCTGCGTGTTGCCGCCGGCCTCGACCACATTGCCGTTCTTGTCGACGGTGATGGTGCCGAACGTCTTCGGCGGCGCGCCGGTGATCACCTTGCCGGGATCGCCGGTCTGCGATTCGACGATGACCTCGCCGACGCTCTGGCCACCCGCCGGCGGCGTGGCCGTATCGGCAGGTGCCTGCGTCGCCGGGGCCTCGGCGACGCTGTTGTCGGTATTCTCCGGCGCCGCTTCCGACTTCTTCTGTGCCGGCGGCTGCTGGGCCCCCTGCGTGCCGCCTTCAAGCTGCTGGAAGCGGAACTCGTTGTCTTCCTGCTGCTTGCGCATCTGCTCCTGCATCTGCAGGATCTGGAAATTGAGTTCCTCGATCTTGCCGTTCATCTGTCGGAGCTGGTCTTCCAGACCGGTGGCGCCGGCAGGATCCTGCTGCGCCACCTGCTGCTGGTCCGGCTTTTTCTTCTGGCCGAAAATGCCCAGCGTCGGCAGGTGGAAGGAGAACCCGCTGTCTGCTGGCTGCCCGGTCTCGCTTGCCGGGGCGGCGATGCTTGATACGAGCAGCAGCGCAAGCGTGCCGCTCAGGACCGTTCTGAAATGCATTATGTCTCTCGCCGTGAAAATCGTTGGTCTGTTGCGCCCTTCCGATCAGAGTGGGACCAAGCGCCCTCGGCTCATAGCAGGGCCTGAGACTTCGGCCAAATTTTGTTTGGCCAAGGGATATCGAAGCTGCACATGAAAAAGGCGGCCCCGAGGCCGCCTTTCGCACAGGTGTGTTGTATTTTTGCCGATCAGGAACCGGCGCCGCTCAGCGTGGTGACGGCGCGGCGATTCTGCGACCAGCAGGAGATGTCGTCGCAGACCGCGACTGGACGTTCCTTGCCGTAGGAAATCGTCTTCAGGCGCTGCGCCGAGACACCCTTGGCGACCAGGAAGTCGCGGGTGGCGGCGGCGCGGCGGGCGCCGAGCGCCAGATTGTATTCGCGCGTGCCGCGCTCGTCGGCATGGCCTTCGATGACGATGGCATACTGCCTGTACTGGTTCAGCCACTGCGCCTGGCGGGCAAGCGTCGTCTGCGCGTCGGCGCGGATCGAGGACGAGTCGGTGTCGAAGAAAATGCGGTCGCCGATGTTGACGGTGAAGTCCTGCGCCGATCCGGGGGTCGCCGCGCCAGCACCGTTAAGGCCGAGATCGGCAGCGCTGTTCGGGGTCTTCTTCGAGGCGCAACCGGTAATGGCGAGCATTGCGACCAGCGCGATCATCACCGGGTTTCGAGTAAGTGCTGCGATACGGCCCATGCCGCCTCTCCTTCGCATTTCGAGTGATTTCGTTGATCACCCAGTAACCACGTTTGGGTTAACCGGCATTCAAGAAACACGGTTAAAATTTGGTTTCGGCTGCCGTCCGCAACCGTCATGACCGAACGCCACAATGTGCGCGGACCGTAGGCGGAAATGCGGCCGAAACGCGACCAAGGCGTGAAAAAAGCCCCAGAATGGGGCTTTTCCGACGCCGTTGCCGGCTTGCAACTGGAGCAAAGTATACTCCGCGGCCAGCCTATTCGAGCAAAGGCGACCAGGCCGGGTCCGAGGCGAAGTTCGACGTCGGAATCGACTGTTCGTTGCGGCCGGTAAGATCGACCGAAACCAGCTTCGGCCCGCCATTGGCATCGCGGAAGAACATCAGCACGCGACCGTTCGGCGCCCAGGTCGGTCCTTCCTGCTGGAAGCCTGACGACAGGATGCGCTCGCCCGAGCCGTCGGTCTTCATGACGCCGATCTGGAACTCGCCGCCGGTCTGTTTGGTGAAGGCGATGAGGTCGCCGCGCGGCGACCACACCGGGGTCGAATAGACACCGTCGCCGAACGAGATGCGGGTCTGGCCCGAGCCGTCGGCGCCCATCACGTAGATCTGCGCGCGGCCGCCACGGTCGGAGGTGAAGACCACCTTGCTGCCGTCGGGCGAATAGGACGGCGAGGTGTCGATGGCGGTCGAATTGGTCAGCCTGGTGGTCGAGCGGCTTCTCAGATCCATGGCGAAGATGTTGGAATTGCCGTCGTCGCGCAGCAGGCTCATGATCACCTTCTGGCCGTCAGGCGAAAAGCGAGGTGCAAACGTCATGCCGGGAAAGTTGCCGACCAGTTCGCGCTGCCCGGTTTCGATCTGCAGCAGGTAGACCTTCGGCTGGCCGCTCTCATAGGACATGTATGTGATTTCCTGCCGGTTCGGCGAGAAACGCGGCGTCAGCACGATCGCCCGGCCGTCCGAGAGGTAGCGCACATTGGCGCCGTCCTGGTCCATGATGGCCAAGCGCTTCTTGCGTGCGTTCTTGGCGCCGGATTCGTCAATGAAGACGACGCGGGTGTCGAAATAGCCCTTCTCGCCGGTCAGCCGCTCATAGATGGCGTCGGCGATGATATGGGCGACGCGCCTGGTGTTGGCGTCGTTGGCGAAAAACTGCTCGCCCGACATCTGCTGGCCGGCAAAGGTGTCCCACAGCCTGTACTGGGCGCGGATGCGGCCGTCGGCTTCCTTGCCGACGCTGCCGGTCACCAGCGCCTGCGCGTTGATCACCTTCCAGTCGTCGAAGCGGGGCTGGGCGTCGGGATTGGATATCTTCTCGATGAAGGCGCTCTTGTCGATCGGCGCGAACAGACCCGAACGCTTGAGGTCGGCGCTGACGATGTCGGAGATCTCCGCCCCTAGCGCGTCGCCGCCCTGGAAGTCGGTGATGGCGATCGGCAGAGGCTCGACATTGCCCTTGTTGACGTTGAGCTCGACGAGCGCCCACGCCGGCAGCGGAGCCGCGGCCGTCATGCCCAGCGCCATCGCTGCAATCGTCAGGAGCGGCTTGAGGAAAGATCTCATATCTTCTCGCTTCTCTTCTTTGATTATGTAGACGCCAGGCCTAGAGGCCAAGCATCTCCCTTGGATCGAAGGTGACCCGGATGTCGTTCCAGATGTCCTGCTTGCCGGCGGGAACCTGCAGGCCGGCCATGTCGCATTTCTGCACCGCGCGCACCGCACTTTCGTCGAACTGGCGGTTGCCGCTCGATTGCTCGACAGATGGACGGCCATCCAGCTTGCCGGAAGTGTCCAGATTGAACCGGACCACAACGACGAAATTCTCCGAACCCTCGAGCCCGACCGGCAGGGTCCAGCAACCGCCGAGCTGACTTTCCAGCGCTCCCTGCTCCGACTTGGAAAGCTTCGCGCCCTGATCTTTGTCACCGCCGAGCGACGATTGCTGGGTCGAGCGCTTGGCGCCGCCACCGGACGGCTTCTGCTTGTCGAGCAGCGCCGAAATCTCGTCGGCGTTGAATTGCTTGTCCTCGGACTTGGGCTTGGATGAGGCTTCCTTGACCGGCTTTTCGGCGTCCTTGCGGTCCGGCGCCTTGGCGCTTTCGGCCTGCGCCGGCTTCGGCTTCGGGCGGGCTTCCGGCGCAGGCGCAGAGTCCGGCAGCTGCGTCGTTTCGGTTGGCGGCTCCTGGGCAATGGCCTCGGCAACGGCGTCAGGCTTGACCTCGGGCTTCGGCTCGATCGCGGCGGTCTTGTCCTCCGGCGGCGTGGGGGCAGGCTCCTTGGCCGGAGTCGGCTTGGGCTCCGTCTGTTTCACCGGCTCTGGCTTGACCTCTTCCTTGGGCTGCGGCTCTGGCGCCACTTCGGTCGCCGGAATCGGCTTCGGCTTTTCCTGCGGCTTCGGCACGTCCTCGGGCTTCGGCTTCTCGACCGGCGTTGGGGCAGGCGGCGGCGCCGACGTCATGTCGACCGGCTTCGGCTTGGCCTCCGGCGTTATCGGCTTGTCGGTGTCGACGCTGTTTTCGCCAATCTTCTGGGCAGCGGGAATGATATCGGGACGCTGGGTCGGCACAGGCGCTGGCTTGTCATGCATCACCGCCTTCTTGTCGCCCTGCAGCACCTGCGCCATGGCTTCCGTCGGCACTATGTCGACCGAGACGGATTCGACATCGGCCGCCGGCAGCGCAGCCGGCGACGTCAGCGTGAACAACCCGAGGGCGAGCGCCACCGCATGCAAGATTACCGATGTGGTGAGGCCGGTCCTCATCTTCTTGTCTACTGATCCTGTTCCTGCAGCGAGACGAGGCCGATATTCTTGTAGCCGGCAGCCGAAATGCGGGCCATCACCTTCATGGCGGTGCCGTAGTCCGTCAGCTTGTCGCCACGGATGAAGATGCGCTCGTCATAGCCGGTCTTCGAGATCGCCTGCAGCTTTGCCACCAGTTCGTCGATCGGGATCTCGGTTTCCTGCAGATAGATCTGGCCGGAGGCGTTGATGGAGACGGTGATCGGCTGGGTGTCGACGTTCATCGCCTTGGCCTGCGTATCCGGCAGGTCGATCGGCACGCCGACCGTCAGCAGCGGTGCCGCGACCATGAAGATGATCAAAAGCACCAGCATCACGTCGACCATCGGCGTGACGTTGATTTCCGAAATCAGCGCATGATGGCGGCCTCGCCGCCTGTGGCCGCGCCCGCCGCGTCCCGACATGCCTACGGACATACCCATGTTTGTACCTCAGGCCTTCTGCGCGACTTTTTCATCGATTTGGCGCGAGAGTATGGCGGAGAACTCGTCCGAGAACCCTTCCATGCGCACGGCGATCTTGTTCGCATCCGATGACAGCTTGTTGTAGGCGATCACCGCGGGAATGGCGGCGAGCAGGCCGATGGCCGTGGCCAGCAGCGCTTCGGCGATGCCGGGCGCCACCACCGACAGGCTGGTGTTCTTGGAAGCGGCAATGGCTTGGAACGAAGTCATGATGCCGATGACGGTGCCGAACAGGCCGATAAAGGGCGCCGCCGAACCGGTGGTGGCGAGGAAGCCGAGCCGTCCCTCCAGCCGCTCCATCTCGCGCGTCAATGCCAGGTCCATCGCCTTGTCGATGCGGGTCTGCAGGCCGAGCGGCGATTTCGCGCCCTTCTCGAAGCTCTTTTTCCATTCGCGCATGGCGGCAACGAAGATCGCGCCCATGCCGGTGGTCTTGCGGTCGGCGAGCGTACGGTAAAGCTCTTCCAGCGACTGTCCCGACCAGAAAACCTGTTCGAAGCGGTTGAGCGCGAGCCGCATGCGGGCATAGGTGACCAGCTTGTCGACGATGATCGCCCAGGTCCAGATCGAGGCGAAGAGCAGGCCGATCATCACCAGCTTGACGACCCAGTTGGCCTGCATGAACAGCGCCCAAATCGACAGATGCGCGCCCGGTTCGGCGAGTGCGATGTTTTCCATGGTTACGTCCTTAAAGATTTTCCGGGCATCGCTGGCGGCTGGCCCATGGGCATCCCTTGTGGTCCGTTCGCGCGAAGCTTGAAGCTTGCGGAGCACCCCAAATGCGCCGTTCTCGGCCTTTTCGGGGCAAATATTGGTCAAAGGAAGGCGTTCGGATTCCGCCAATCTTCACCAATCTCTTCATGAACCGTTATGGTTAAGGATGGGTTAGGACGTACAGCGCGGCGCATTGCCGCGCCTCCGGATCGCTTGGCTGGTGGTTGGGTCTGTTATTCGAATGGTCGCCGAGGTTGCCGATGCGCGAAATATCAGCCGTTTGCCTTGGGTAAGAAAGCCGCCACCCAATCCTTCGGAAAGCGCCTTGGCCTTCCGTTCTCGCCGATGATCGCTGCCTCGACCCGCGCTTTGACCAGGACTTCGCTGCCGCGCTTCAGCTGTTGCGCCATGACGATGCGGGCGCCGGAAATATCCTCGGTGCGCGTGTCGATGGTCAGGATGTCATCCATCCGGGCGGGCGAGCGGAAATCGATCTCCATGCGCCTGACCACCCAGACGATCTTTTCGCCATGCCTGCCGTTGGCCAGCTCGGTGTGGTGGACGCCGGCAAGCCTGAGATAATCGGAACGGCCGCGCTCGAAGAATTCGAGATAGCGGGCATGGTAGACGACGCCGGAGAAATCCGTGTCGGCATAATAGACCCGCGCCATCAGCCGGTGGCCGAATTCCGTCAGCGCGCCGGAAAGCCCGGCCACAAGCGTTGCCGATTCACCATGATCGTCCATAGCGCTTTCCTTTTCGGGCATGAGCAGGCAGGTGTTGCGGCGCGGGAACCGGATGGCACTGTTGGGCGCGATGATCAAGACCTTGCTGGCGATGCTGCTTGTGCTGACCAACCTGGTGCTGCCTGGCCAGGCGGCAACCTTCTCGATGAAGCGCGGCCTCAACCTCGACCAATGGACGACCTGGGTCGGCGAGGACAAGTGGAACGACCCGAAAGCCATCCTGCCCTATCCGGAATGGCGCAAATTCCTCAAAGACGATGACCTCAAGGCGCTGAAGGATGCCGGTTTCGATTTCCTGCGCATGCCGGTCGACCCCTCGCCGTTCCTCTCCGCCGAGACGGTGGCGCTGCGCGACGACCTCTATGCCAGCGTGCTGGACTCGGTGCGCATGATCAACCGTGCCGGGCTGAAGGTCATCGTCGACATGCACCTGATCCCGTCCGGCGGCAGCCGCAAGATCGGCATGGGCCAGGTGATGGACAATCCCGAGATCTTCGAAGGTTATGTCGAGATGGTGCGCAAGATGGCGCGCACGCTTGCCGCCGAGGATCCGCACCAGGTCGCTTTCGAGCCGATGAACGAGCCGATCGTCGACTGTGACGGCGACGGCACCAGCCTGTGGCCCGACCGGCAGCTGAAGCTGTTCGCGGCGGCGCGCTCCTCGGCGACCAAACTCACCCTGATCCTGACCGGGGCCTGCTATTCTAACGCCGCCTCGCTGGCGAAGATCGATCCGAAGATGATCGCCGACGACAACATCATCTGGACCTTCCATTCTTATGATCCGTTCCTGCTCACCCATCAGGGCGCGACCTGGGCCGGCGATTTCATCCGCTATGTCACCGGTCTGCCCTTTCCGCTGACCGCGGTGCCGCACGCTCAGCTCGATGTGGCGCTGGATACGATCCGCGCCCGGATCAGGGCCGAAGCGCCATGGACGCGACAGAACGGCATGCTTGCCTATCTCGACGAGCAGGTCGCCAGTATGGACACGGACGAAAAGCTGCTTGGGCTGATGGATGCACCATTCAAGACGGTGGAAGGTTGGGCCAAGGCCAACGGCATCAAGCCGGAAAACATCACGCTGGGTGAGTTCGGCATGATTCGCCAGGAATACGGCAATTCCTATGTGATGCCTGGTGATGACCGCGCAGCCTATGTCAGGGACATGATCGCGCGCGCCGAAGCGCACGGCTTTTCCTGGTCGGTGTGGAGTTTCGGCGGCGCCTTCGGCATCGTCGATGCCTTCGATGGCGACAAGGCCGAGCCTGAAGTGATGGATGCGATCCGGTCGCTTCACTAAGACGCCGGGCGGGATTGAGGAATTAACCCAAATCGATCTGCAGTATCTCCGGGCGCATTCCAAAACGCACCGGCATGATGCTGAAGCCGAGCCCGCCGGATACGATCAGGTTGCTGTCATGTTCCACGACGTGGCCATAGGCGTAGCGATTGCCGAACCGTGACGGCACGACCGGCGAATAGCCGAACAGCCGCACCTGCCCGCCATGGGTGTGGCCGGACAGGGTCAGCGAAACCCGCGACGGCACCTTCGGAAATATGTCCGGCTCATGCGCCAGCAGGATGACGGGCGCGCTGTCGCTTACCTTGGCCAGCGTGCCGTCGAGATCGTCCAGGCCTTTGAAGCCAATCCGGCCCCACTCTACGCCCGGCCGCAAGGCAAGCTGGTCGGCAAGTCCGGCAAGCCAGAAGCCGTGTCCGTCCTTTTCCAAGCGCACGACATCGTTCTCCAGTACCGGAATGCCGACGGCCTCAAGCGCCCTGCGCGCCACCGTCGGTCCGGCTCCGGCCTTTTGCGCGGCATGATCGTGCCACCAGTCGTGATTGCCGAGGATCGACAAGACACCGAGCGGTGCCATGAGACCTGACAGAGCCGAGGCCCATTCCGGTTCAGTCACCTGGTCCGTCACCAGGCGCATGCCAGCAATATAGTCGCCAAGCAGGACGATCAGGTCCGGCTGCAAGGCGTTCGCCTCGGCGGCGAGCGAGGCAATCCGCTCGGGCGTCATCCAGGGACGGCAGGCATGGATGTCGGCCAGTGCAACGACGCGCAGCTTGAGACCCGCCGGCCAATGCGGCGGTGTCAGCGAATAGCGCTTCACATGCGTCAGCAGCATCGGCTCGATGCCGACTGCATAGGCGCCAAGCGACACCATCGACAGGAACGAGCCGCCGATGAGGCGCAGGAAGCCACGTCTGGTGATCATCGATGAGCCCCGGCCTCTTTGGGATGGCAAGTCCATTGAGCAAGACTTGCCATGAAGCGGGCAATTGCGCCTTCGCGCTGGCGGAGGCGAGGAGATTTTGCGCAGAAAAGCCGTCCCTCGGGCAACCGAAGAACAAATCTCCGTTACTCTTCCTGGAACAGGCTGATCTGCTGCTGCGCCAGATCCTTCGGTGCGTCGAGGCCGAGATGGCGCCAGGCATTGGCCGTCAGCACCCGGCCGCGCGGCGTGCGCTGGATGAAGCCCTGCTGAATGAGATAAGGCTCGATGATGTCCTCGATGGCATCGCGCGGCTCGGAGAGTCCCGCGGCGATGGTCTCTATGCCGACCGGCCCACCGCCGAAATTGCGCGCGATCATCGACAGATAGCGGCGGTCAAGCGCATCGAGGCCGAGCGCATCGACCTCCAGCCTGGTCAGCGCCTCGTCGGCGATCCTGCGGTCGACGTGGCCGTCACCGGCGACCGATGCAAAATCGCGCACCCGGCGCAGCAGTCGGCCGGCGATACGCGGCGTGCCGCGCGCGCGCCGCGCTATCTCAAGCGCGCCATCGTCGCCCAGTGGCATCGAGAGAATCCGGGCGCCGCGCCGCACGATCTGTTCCAGTTCCTCGACCGTGTAGAAATTGAGCCGGACCGGAATGCCGAAACGGTCGCGCAGCGGATTGGTCAACAGGCCGAGCCGCGTGGTGGCGGCGACAAGCGTGAAGCGGGCAAGGTCGATCTTGACCGAACGCGCCGCCGGCCCTTCGCCGATGATCAGGTCGAGCTGGAAATCCTCCATCGCCGGATAGAGGATTTCCTCGACCGCCGGATTGAGCCGGTGGATCTCGTCGATGAACAGCACGTCGCGGTCTTCGAGATTGGTGAGCAGCGCCGCCAGATCGCCGGCCTTGGCGATGACCGGGCCGGAGGTCGAACGGAAGTTGACGCCGAGTTCGCGCGCCATGATCTGCGCCAGCGTCGTCTTGCCAAGACCCGGCGGACCGACGAACAGCACATGGTCGAGCGCCTCGCCGCGCCCCTTGGCGGCGTCGACGAAGACCTTGAGGTTGGCCCGTACCGCCGCCTGGCCGACGAAGTCGTCAAGCGTCTGTGGCCGCAAGGTCTGCTCGGCATCCTCGCCGCGTTTGTCGGGCGCAATCAGGCGGGGCGAAAGGCTCATGCTGCCTTCCTTGCACAGGGCAGAGAACGGAACAAGCGACGCCTCACCGCGCCAGTTCCTTCAGCCCAAATCGAATGAGCTTCGAGGCATCGGCGCCCTCGCCGGCCGTCTTCAACGCCGCCGACACCGCATTGGCAGCGATGTCGCGCGAATAACCGAGATTGACCAGCGCCGAGACGGCATCGGTGATCGGCGCCGGTGCGACGCCCTCGCCGAGCTCCTGCTTGAGGCCGATGGTGCCGGAGGCAGCACCCGCATAGGCCGGCGCCTTGTTCTTCAGTTCGGTGACGATGCGCTCAGCCACCTTCTTGCCGACGCCCGGCGCGCGGGAGACCATCGCGATATCGCGCAGCGCGATCGCATTGGCGAGATCGGCCGGCGCCAGCGTCGACAGGATGGCCAGTGCCACCTTGGCGCCGACGCCCTGCACATTGTTCATCAAGAGCCGAAACCATTCGCGCTCCAGCACCGACTGGAAGCCGTAGAGCCGGATCATGTCCTCGCGTACATAGGTCTCGATGAACAGCACCACAGCCTCGCCGGGCGCCGGCAACGCGGCAAGTGTGCGCGCCGAGCAGTAGGCGACGTAGCCGACGCCATGCACGTCGACGAGGCAGAAATCCTCTTCGATCTCGTCCAGCGTGCCCTTGAGCTTGCCGATCATTTGAGCTTGCCGATCATACGTGCCCCCTCATACGAGCGCCGCCATCCGGTAGGCGACGCTCTGCCGGTGATGCGCGTGGCAGATGGCGATGGCCAGCGCGTCGGCCGCGTCGTCGGTGTCGAAAGTCGCCTTCGGCATCAGCACCTTGACCATCATATGGATCTGCTTCTTGTCGCCATGGCCGACACCGATCACCGCCTTTTTGACAGCGTTGGGCGCATATTCGGCAACGACCAGCCCGGCGCGCGCCGGCACCAGCATGGCGATGCCGCGCGCCTGGCCAAGCTTCAGCGTCGCCGTTGCATCCTTGTTGACGAAAGTCTGCTCGACCGCGGCCTCGTGCGGCATGGCCGCGTGCAGCACCTCGGCCAGTCCGTCATGCAGCTGGCAGAGCCGCACCGCCAGCGCCGCCTTGTCGTCGGAACGCACGGTGCCGGAGCCGACGAAGCGCAGGGAATTGCCGAGGCTCTCGACGATGCCCCAGCCGGTGCGCCTGAGCCCCGGATCGATACCGATGATGCGAATCGCTTCCCCCATCCGCCAACTTTACCCTTGGCGGCAAGCGATGCCAGTGAAATGTGAACAAACCAGAAACGATGCCGCACAGCAACTCACTGGCTGCTTGAGAGTTCGCCCTGTTGGGAGAGATGCCGCGGCTTTTCAGCCGCGGGCAAACGCCGTGTTCAGCAAGCTGATCTGGTCGGAAACCGGATTGGCGCGGCGGACCGCCGGCGGCGCATCAGTGAAGGCGTTGCCGTAGATCTCCTCGTCCATGCGTCGCACCAGCGCCTGCAGGCGCAGCGAGCGCGTGACGAGGTCGAGAAAATCCGCCGGCAATTCGGCCCAGCCGATCGCTTCGTCATGCGCGGAAGCGGTGTCGAGACGCACCTTGGACTTTTCGGACGCGACCTGGTCGCGGGTCATCTCGCCGGAATTGGCCGCCCGCTGCAGAAGCAGCCAGGAAGCGACCTGCATCAGCCTGGTGGTCAGCCGCATCGATTCGGCCGCATAGAGGGTCGCAGCCGTCCTCGACAGCTTCTTGGCCTCGGCGCGGCCCTTGCCGTCGAGATACTCGGCTGCCTGCTCGACCAGGCCCATGCCCTCCTGGTAGAGTGGCTTGAAGGACTGGGAGAAAACCCGGCGCTCCGCCAATTTGATGGTTTTCGCGCTCCCCATGGAAGGCTCGTTCATCGCTACGCCCCTGCACTGCCGCAAGCCGATTCGGCATCGTATGCCGTCACGCCCTGAACCCTAAATGACTGAAGCTTGAAAATGCGCTTCGCCGCCGGTGAAGGCAAGCACATGTTTAACGAAGGGTTAACGGCGGAGCCGGCCTGGCCAAAGCGGGCCGCGGACAAAAAAAGAGCCGCGGATAAGGCGGCTCTCAGGAGTTTAACAGGGAGGCGTCAAACAAAGTGGCTCCAACCACTCGGTAAGAATCCAGATCACTGGATGCGCATAGTAAACGCCCGTAAAGCTTAATGAACCCTTAACGGCGCCGGAAAAATTCTCATCGTGCCGCAAATCTGTACCGCTTCGGGACAGGGCGGGCATCGCCGCGCCCGTGGACAAACGGGCCCGATCGGGCGGCGTGCGCATCGTTGATACAAGCCGGTCTCCCTCCCGACATCGTTCCGAAACAGCCGCCACGCTAAACGTCCGCTCCTCCGAACCGGGGCGGCCGCGCCGCCTGCAATCATTTGGGATATCCAAGGGAGAGATCCATGGACTGGTATTCGATCGTCAAATTCCTCCACATCGTCTCGGCCACCCTGTGGGTCGGCGGCGGTTTCGTACTGTTCCTGCTTGGCGTGCTTGCCGAGCGCGCCGGCAACATCGAAGACAAGCTTCAGGCGATGCGCGCCAGCGGCCAGCTGGGCGGACGCTTTTTCGCGCCGATGTCGATGCTGACGCTCATCTTCGGGCTCATCATGTGCGGCTTCTGGATCGGCTTCTCCGACCTCTGGATCCTGATCGGCCTTGCCGGCTACGCCACCACCTTCTCGATCGGCATGTTCATCTTCAAGCCGACCGCCGAGCGGATGGCCGGCATGATCGCCAAGGACGGCGTGACGCCGGCCGCCCTTGCCATGGGCCAGCGCATGATGAGCGTGGCGCGCTTCGACTATGCGGTGATGCTGGTGATCGTCGCCGACATGGTTCTCAAGCCGACCGCGCATGACCTCGCCGTCCTCGCCGGCATGGCGCTGGTCGTGGTGGCAGGCGCCACGCTCGCCTTTGGCGGCAGCAGCCGGCTCGTGGAGAGCGCTGCCTGAAACGGTGATGGGGCAGCCGCGTGGCCGCCCCTCGCGATCTAAAACAGGCCGGCAATCCCGTCCCGCAGAAGCTTGACCGCGACGACGGCCACGGTCGCGTAGGTGAACGGATAAAAAATCTCCGGCCGCATGCGCCGCACCAGCCAGGCGCCGGCGATGGTCGAGAGCGGCGCCAATGGCATCAGCACCGCCGATGCGGTCAAATTGGCGGTGTCGAACTGGCCGAGCGCGAAATAGGGGATCAGCTTCAGCGCATTGGTGGCGGCGAAGAAGATCGCCGACGTCCCGGACAGCACCTTCGGATCGAGTCGAATCGGCAAGGCATAGACCTGGAAGGGCGGGCCGCCGACATGCGCGACGAAGCTGGTGAAGCCGGCGACGGTGCCCCAGAAGGCGGCGGCCACGCGGTTGGGTGCCGCCGCATGGTCGGCGCCGTGGCGGAACTGCAGATAGAGCCAGCGCAGCACGAAGATCAGCGCGACCGCGCCGACGATCAACCGCACCATCTCTTCGGTGACCAAAGCAGCCGTCAACCAGCCGAGGCCGATGCCGATCACCGCTCCCGGCATCATGTCGATCAGCATCTTGCGGTCGTAGACGCCCCACCATGTCCAGACCGAAACGATGTCCATCAGGCACAGGATCGGCAGCAGGATGGCGGCGGCCTGCACCGGCGGCATCGTCAGCGCCATCAAGGGCACGCCGACAAAGCCGACCGCCCCGCCAAAGCCGCCTTTCGACAGGCCGACGAGAATGACCGCCGGAAGGGCGGCGGCATAGAACCACGGATCGGCGAGCAGACCTGACATCGGTGAAGGAAGGCTGGAGGGGAAGACGGTGGCCCCTGCAATAACCCAGAAACCTTCGCGCCGCGACAGCCAATATTGGAGGCAGCGGCTGCTGGCGATCAACTGTCCGTAACCCCGCTTCACGGATTTGCGGCATCTGGCCGGCCGATGCATAAGATGGTCCGCCAGCGCGCTATGTCCGGGCCATAGGGTTTTGAGATTGAACGAAATCAATATCCGCCGCGCGGAAGAAGCCGACCTTCCGGCCATCGTCGCCATGCTTGCGGACGATCCGCTTGGACGCGGCCGCGAGGACACCAGCGAGCCACTTGCCAAGGCCTATCGGGATGCCTTCGCGGCCGTCGATGCGGACCCCAACCAGTTTCTCGCCGTCATGACCGAGGGCAGCCGCATCATCGGTACGCTGCAGATCACCTACCTTGCCGGGCTGTCGTTACAGGGTGCGTTGCGCGGTCAGATCGAAGCCGTCCGCATCGCCGACGACCGGCGCGGGACGGGGCTGGGGCAACGCCTGCTGGAGTGGGCGGTCGAAGAGTGCCGCCAGCGTGGCTGCAGGCTGGTCCAGTTGACAACCAACAAGAGCCGCCAGGACGCGCATCGCTTCTATGATCGGCTTGGCTTCAAGGCCAGCCATATCGGCTACAAGCTCGAACTGTAGGTCAGCTTCGGGCGGGGGTATCGAGCGGCGGCGGGCGGCGCCTGATCGGCTGCGCCTTGATGATGGCAGTGCTCGTCTCCGCCTTGTCGGCGATGCGGTCGAGCAGGTGGTCCAGTTCGCCGATCGAACGCACGAACAGCCGCGCGACAAAACAGTCGTCGCCGGTGACCTTGTCGCATTCGCCGAACTCTGGAATCTCCTCGATCAGCTTCTGCACGATATGCAGCTTGCCCGGCAGCGGCCGGATGCGCACGATCGCCTGCAGCGAAAAGCCCAGCGCCTGTGGATCGATCTCGATGGTGAAGGCCCGGATGACGCCGCGCTCCTCGAGCCGCCGCAGCCGCTCCGAGACGCTCGGCGACGACAGCCCGATCTGCTGCGCCAGGTCCTTCAGCGAGGTTCGTGAATCTCTCACCAGGATCTCGAGAAGTTTTTTGTCCTGCTCGTCCAGCATTTTTACTTCCTGAGATAAAAAGCCGACAACGCCTAATTAAATTAGGCAACATATCTACATGCCCCTTCCTATCTCATGGAACGCGCCGGCACAACATGGGATTGTCAAGCATCGATGATCCGGGAGCAAGCTATGGACAACACGGTGCGCGGCACGATCGAAATGACGGCCGCAATGGCGATCCTCGGCACGATCGGCTGGTTCGTCGTCATGTCGGGCCAGCCGATCATGGACGTGGTGTTCTGGCGTTGCGCTTTTGGCGCCGTGATGCTGTTGGTTGTCTGCGCAGCACTTGGCTTGCTGCGCGGCAGGCTGACGCTTCGCATCGTGGCGATCGCCGCCCTCGGCGGCGCGGCCATCGTCATCAACTGGCTCTTGCTGTTCAGCGCCTTTTCGCGCGCCTCGATCTCGATCGCAACCGCTGTCTACAACACCCAGCCCTTCATGCTGGTCGGCTTCGGCGCGCTGTTCTTCGGCGAGCGGCTGACCCTGACCAAGCTGACCTGGCTTGGCATTGCCTTCGCCGGCATGCTGCTGATCGTGCAGGCCACGCCCGACGCTGGCAATGTCGGCACCGACTATTTTACCGGCATCGCGATGGCGCTGGGGGCGGCCTTCTTCTGGGCCGTCGCCGCCATCGTCACCAAGAAGCTCAGGGGCACGCCGCCGCACCTGATCGCGCTGATCCAGGTCTGCGTCGGCGTCGTCATGCTGGCGCCCTTTGCCAATCTTTCCGATCTTCCCGCCGACGCGTGGAGCTGGACCATGCTGGCGACGCTCGGCATCGTCCACACCGGCCTGATGTACATCCTGATGTATGGCGCCATCCAGAAGCTGCCGACGCATCTGCAGGGATCGCTGTCCTTCATCTATCCCGTCGTGGCGATCCTGGTCGATGTCGTGGCCTTCGGCCATCGTCTGCATCCCGCCCAGATCATCGGCGCTGCTGCCATCCTGGTTGCCGCCGCCGGGATGAATCTCAGCTGGTCGCTGTGGAGATCGAAGCCGCCGGTCGAAAGCGCTCAGGCCGTCAAATGAGCCTCAGATCGGCCGCCCGCCGATGATCGTAAACCAAGGGCGTCGCAATGATCCCCGCCCGCCTGTTCAAGGCGGGCGCTTTGCTCTATGCCGCAATGCAACCATCTTCGCCCGGCATAGGCGAAAACCGGGATCGAAAGCCAATGAACGACGCCACACCGCCCAACCGCTGCCGGATCGTGCTGATCGCGCCGAAAGACGCGCCGGCCGAGCGCATTGCGGCGGCCTTCGAAGGCGGCGACGTCGCCTCGCTCATCCTGCCTGAAAACGGCATGGACGAGGCCTCCTTCCAGGCCTTCGCCGAACAGATCGTGCCGCTCGCACAGGCTGCCGGCATCGCCGTCGTCATCGCCGGCGACAGCCGCATCGCCGGACGTGTCCAGGCCGACGGCATCCATGTCGAGGTCTCCAAGGGCGAACTTGCCGAGACCATCGAACATTTTCAGGGGAAAATGATGGTCGGCGCCGGCGGCGCCAAGACCCGCGACGACGCGCTGGAACTCGGTGAAGCCAGGCCCGACTACATCTTCTTCGGCCGCTTCGGCTACGACAACAAGCCGGAGCCGCATCCGCGCAATCTGTCGCTCGGGCAATGGTGGGCGGATATGATCCAGATTCCCTGCATCGTCATGGCCGGCTCCGAGATCGCTTCCGTCGAAACCGTGGCCGTCACGGGTGCCGAATTCGTGGCGCTGTCCAGCGCCGTCTTTGCCGACGGCATCGACCCGAAGGCGGCAGTCGCCACCGCCAATGCGATGCTAGACGAAACCGCGCCGCGTTTCGAGGACTGACGTGCGCTGGCTGCGGTTTCCTCTCCTGGCTCTTGTCGTGGCCGTTGCTGCCCAGCCCGCCTCTGCCGCGCAGACCGTTCCGCTGCCGCAGCCCAAGCCGGATGCAGGCGCGCATGTCGACAAGCCGATCGAGACACCGCTGCCGCAGCCCGCCACCACGGCACCGCTGCCGTCGGTCGACACCATCAATCCCGATCGTTTCGGCGCCAAGCCGGCGGATCCGGCCTATGGCGCCTTTCAGCGCGGGCTTTACAAGACCGCCTACAATCTCGCTTTGGTGCGCGCGCAGAACGGCGATCCGGCTGCCGAGACGCTGGTGGCCGAGATCCTGTCGCGCGGGCTTGGCGTGCCGTTGAACGCGGCGGAAGCCGCGAAATGGTACGCGCTTGCCGCCGAGCAGGGCGTGCCGGAATCGCAGTTCCAGTACGCGCTGATGCTGCTCGACGGCCGCTACGTCAAGAAGGACGAGAAGGGGGCCTATGCGCTGATGCAGGCCGCCGCCGAGGCCGGCAACCGGCTGGCGCAGTTCAATTTCGCGCAATTGCTCGTCCAGCAGGACCCGGGCGATGTCGGCATGGCCAAGGCCGCGTCCTACTACGAACGCGCCGCAGCCACCGGGCTCGCAGACGCGCAATATGCGATGGCGCAGATTTATGCCAATGGCATCGGCGGCAAGCCGCGCGACGATGCCCAGGCGCGCACCCTTTTGGCGCAGGCCGCCAGGCAGAATTACGACACGGCGCAGATCGACCTCGCCACCTGGATGATCGAAGGGCGCGGCGGCAATCGCGATCTCAAATCCGGCTTCGGCTGGATGAAGCAGGCCGCCGAGGGCGGCAACGTCGCGGCCCAGAACCGCCTCGCCAAGCTTTATATGGAAGGCATCGGCACCGACCCCGATTTGATCCTTGCCGGCGCCTGGTACGTCGTCGCCCGCCGCGCCGGGCTGATCGATCCGCAGATGGACGATTTCCTGCAAGGCCTGACCGACGACCAGACGAGGCAGGCGCTGCAGAAGGCCAACCGCCTGCCTTGACGCTACCGCAGGTCAGGTAGGAACGCCGTCGCCGCCGATCAGGCCTGTGTCGCCCCGCTCCCTTGCCTCTCCAGCCGATTTGTGGTCTTGGAGGCGCCAAATCGCCGTCAGGCGACAATCTCATTCCGGAACAACTCAACATGGCCAAGATCAATGGCAACGAAATCCGTCCGGGCTATGTCATCGAGCACGATGGCGGCCTGTGGGTGGCGGTCAAGACCAACACCGTCAAGCCCGGCAAGGGCGGCGCCTACAACCAGGTCGAGCTGAAGAACCTCATCAACGGCACCAAGCTCAACGAGCGCTTCCGCTCCGCCGAGACGGTCGAGCAGATCAGGCTGGAGATGAAGGACTTTTCCTTCCTCTACGAGCAGGGCGACGCGCTGGTGTTCATGGATACCGAGAGCTACGAACAGCTTGAACTGCAGAAGGATTTCGTCGGCGACCGCGCCGCCTTCCTGCAGGACGGCATGATGGTGACGGTGCAGCTCTATGAAGAGCGGCCGATCGGTATTTCGCTGCCCGACCAGGTGACGCTGACCATCACCGAGGCCGACCCGGTGGTGAAAGGCCAGACGGCGGCCTCGTCCTATAAGCCGGCGATCCTGGAAAACGGCATCCGCGTTCTCGTGCCGCCGTTCATCGGCGCCGGTGAGCGCATCCTCGTCGACACCAACGAAATCACTTACATTCGCCGCGCCGATTAGGGCTGCGAGCAGCGGGAAGAACAAAAATGGCGCGCTCCGCGATCCTCAATGTCATGGTCCAGGCCGCCATGAAGGCCGGCCGCTCGCTGTCGCGCGACTTCGGCGAAGTGCAGAACCTGCAGGTCTCGATGAAGGGGCCGGGCGACTATGTCAGCCAGGCCGACCGCAAGGCCGAGGACATCCTGTTCACCGAGCTGTCGAAGGCACGGCCGGCTTACTCCTTCCTGATGGAGGAGCGCGGCGCCGTCGAGGGCGATGACGGCCAGCACCGCTGGATCGTCGACCCGCTCGACGGCACCACCAATTTCCTGCACGGCATTCCGCTATTTGCCATCTCGATCGCGCTCGAGCGCCAGGGCCAGATCGTCGCCGGCGTCATCTACAATCCGGCGATGGACGAGCTCTACACCGCCGAGCGCGGCGGCGGCGCCTTCATGAACGACCGCCGGCTGCGCGTCGCCGGCCGCACCAAGCTGGTCGACGCGGTGATCGGCTGCGGCATGCCGCATCTCGGCCGCGGCCAGCACGGCAATTTCCTTGTCGAACTGCGCAATGTGATGGCCGAGGTTTCAGGCGTGCGCCGCCTCGGCTCCGCCTCGCTCGATCTCGCCTATGTCGCCGCCGGCCGCATGGACGGGTTCTGGGAAGTCGGCCTGTCGGCCTGGGACATCGCCGCCGCCCTGCTCTTGATCCGCGAAGCAGGCGGCTTCGTCTCCGACTTCGACGGCGGCCAGGACATGCTGGACAACGGCTCGGTCGTCGCCGGCAACGAGATCATCCAGCGCGCGCTGTTGAAGACGGTCAAGAAGCCGGTTACGCCGCGTTAGAGCAATTCCAGGAAAAGTGTGTAGCGGTTTTCCGTCCGGAATTGCGTAGGACAAATACTCAGGGCGGCTCAACGATTCTACCCAAACTGAACCGCTCTGATGAAGGTTGCCGCGCTGAAGCGCCGCAGTCGCAAAATCGCAACCAAAGCTTGAAATACTGTCCGGCAACCGCCCAGATACGGGCGATGCAGGGCCATTCATGAGCGATACCGGACCACAATCCCAGCTCGACATCCCGTTCATGGGCCGCTGGCACTATTCGCGCGCCGAAATGATCGCCGACGGCATCGTCCACGCGGTGGGCATCGTGCTGGCGATCTCGGCCGGCTCGGCATTCCTGGCGCTGGCGGCCTTCCATGCCGGTCCCGGCGAGTATATCGCCGCCGCCTTCTACGTCGTCTCGCTGCTTACCGTCTTGTCGGTGTCGCTGGCCTATAATCTCTGGCCGGTGTCGTCGCCGGCGAAGTGGATCCTGCGTCGCTTCGACCATGCCGCGATCTATCTCCTGATCGCCGCGACCTATACGCCCTTCCTCGCCCAACTCGATGGCTCGCCGTTGGCTGTCTCGATGATCGTCCTGGTCTGGGTCTCGGCGGCGATCGGCATCGCCATAAAAGTGTTTCTTCCCGGCCGCTTCGACCGGCTGGCGGTCGTCTTCTATCTCGCCATCGGCTGGAGCGGCATCGTCCTGGTCGGCCCGCTGGTGCAGACCTTGCCGACGATATCGATCGCGCTGATCGTCGCCGGCGGCGTTGTTTACTCCTTGGGCGTCATCTTCTTCGCCTGGAAGGGCCTGCGCTTCCACAACGCGGTCTGGCACGGCTTTGTCGTGACCGGCGCCGGCTTGCATCTGGCCGCCATGGTCGACTGCCTGGTGATAAACCGCTTCTGAGCTTTGGCCGGCAATATTGCCAAGCGCCATTCAATTTGGTCACAATTCCGTTTAGAGTCGCGAACAAGTTGATCGGCGGCAGCGGCATCGGAAACGGGGCACGAATGGCTTTTCTCAGATCCTTCGGCATCGGCAGGCGCTCCGACGTTCTGATCTACGACCCCCATAAACTGTCCAGCCCGCAGGTTTTTCTGCTGACCATGCTGATCTTCCTGGTCATCGTGGCCTTCATCGCCGCCATCCTGACCCGCCAGGTCTCGAGCGCATTCGTCACCAATCCGGGCCTCAACGGGCTGATCATCGGCGTGCTGGTGGTCGGCATCCTGCTGGCCTTCGCCCAGGTCGGGCGCCTGTTTCGCGAGGTGCGCTGGGTCAACTCCTTCCGCGCCGGCTCGGAAACCACCGAACCGGTGCTGCTGGCGCCGATGAAGGCGATGATCGGCCGTTCGTCGACGGTGGCCTTCTCGACCTCCTCGATGCGCACCATGCTCGATTCGATCGCCACCCGCCTCGACGAAAGCCGTGACACCTCGCGCTATCTCGTCGGCCTCCTGGTGTTCCTCGGCCTGCTCGGCACCTTCTGGGGCCTGCTCAACACCATCGGCTCGATCCGCGAAACCATCGAATCTCTCGATCCCGGCACCGGTGATGCCGCCGCTGTGCTGGAGTCGCTCAAGCAAGGCCTGTCGGCGCCGCTGGCCGGCATGGGCACCGCCTTCTCGTCCTCGCTGTTCGGTCTCTCCGGCTCGCTGGTGCTCGGCTTCCTCGACCTGCAGGCAGGCCGCGCCCAGACCCGCTTCTACACCGAGCTGGAAAACTGGCTGTCCTCGGTCACCGATCTCTCCTCCGACATCGTCGTTGCCGATCCGGTCAGGAGCGAACCTTCCGACGAGATCCGCCTGTTGTCGGAAAGGCTGCGCAGCCTGCAGGAGAATGGCGGCGGCTCCAATCCGCGCGTCGCCACCGCCATGGCCAATCTCGCCGACGGCATCTCCGGTCTGGTCAAGAACATGCGCTCCGAACAGCAGATCATGCGCGACTGGGTCGAGGCGCAGTCAGACGAGCAGAAGGCGATGCGCAACACGCTGGAAAAGATCGCCGACGCCCTGAAGAAGCAGGGAGTCCACTAGCATGGCTCTCGCCAGGGCACGGCGCGCCGATCGCCGCATCGACTACTGGCCGGGCTTCGTCGATGCGCTGTCGACGCTGCTCCTGGCGATCATGTTCCTGCTCACCGTCTTCGTGCTGGCGCAGTTCCTGCTCGGCCGCGAAATCTCCGGCAAGGACACTGTGCTCAGCCGCCTCAACTCGCAGATCAACGAATTGACCCAGCTCCTGGCGCTGGAGCGCTCGTCGACGCAGGACAAGGAGGATTCGCTCGCCAATCTGCAGGCCTCGCTGTCGGCGTCGGAGGCGGAAAAGAGCCGGCTCCAGCAATTGCTCGCGCAAGGCGCCGGCGCCGGCGATGCGGCCAACCAGCGTGCCACGGCCCTTTCCGGCGAACTCGACAGCCAGCGCCAGATCAGCCAGCAGGCGCTGAGCCAGGTCGAGATCCTCAATCAGCAGATCGCAGCACTTCGCAAGCAGATCGGCGCGCTCGAAGACGCGCTCAACGTGTCCGAGACGCGCGACCGCGACTCCAACACCAAGATCGCCGATCTCGGCCGCCGCCTCAACGTGGCACTTGCGCAGCGCGTCCAGGAGCTGAACCGCTACCGCTCCGACTTCTTCGGCCGCTTGCGTGAAATCCTCGCCGACCGCGAGAACATCCGCATCGTCGGCGACCGTTTCGTCTTCCAGTCGGAAGTGCTGTTTCCCACCGGCTCCGAGGTGATCAACGATGCCGGCAAGGTCGAGATGAAGAAGCTCGCCGATGCCATCATCGAACTGCAGAAGGAGATCCCGCCGGAGATCAACTGGGTGCTGCGCGTCGACGGCCACACCGACAACAAGCCGCTGTCCGGCACCGGCCGCTACCGCGACAATTGGGAGCTTTCGACGGCGCGCTCGACCTCGGTGGTGAAGTTCCTGATTGAGAACGGCGTGCCGGCCAACCGGCTGGTCGCCGCCGGCTTCGGCGAGTTCCAGCCGCTCGACCCCGCCGACACCGACGAGGCCCGCAATAAGAACCGCCGCATTGAACTGAAGCTCACCGAACGGTGATCGCGCATCACGCGAATTTGTTCGCCGGTTCAACGCTAGGGCGCAGATATCAGGCCGGCAAGGCCTGAAAAGATTATCTTTTTTTAATTACACTTCGCCGCCGGTCGCTTCTAGTTTTCGCTGCGGAGGCCGAGAACCGCCGGCGATGACTCCCATCATCGCGACGCGACGGAACCGGACGGCCTGTGACCGGAAGTGGGCGCAGCAATCGCCCCTTCCACAGTAAAGAGGAGGACGCAGCCATGCGCTCTTTTGCTCCCAAGACAATCAGGACTGCAACGATCGCCGCCTTTCTCGTGGCGGTTCCTTTGGCCGGCGCCTATGCCGCCGGACATCACAAGGGTGCTCTCGACGCAACGGACCCGACGGACATGGTCGGCCCGCGCGTGACCGGCCTGATCGATCAGGTGAAGGGCGTCGACGAAGGCATCGCCGACGCAAGGCAGGCGAACACGATTACGCCGGCCGAGGCGCAGCAACTGCACATGCGCGCCGCTCATATCAGCCAGGCGGCAGCAAGAACGGCCGCCGCGGATCATGGCCGGATACCGGCTGCGCAGTATCATGATTTGCTGCGCCGGCTCGACAATGTCGACCAGGCCCTCCGGATCGACACCGGCGCCGTCTTCCTGATGGGCGACGGCGCCGACGGCGGCCACTATCCGAACGGCTGATCATCGGAACAAGAGGAAGGGACGACCTGGCGCCCAAGGGAACTCATCCCCAAGGGCGCCTTTTTACCAGCCAAGCCAGAGCACGATCAGGGCAAGCACGGACGGCACGGTCTGGATGAACAGGATCTTCCTGCTGGCGGTCGCCGCGCCATAGAGGCCTGCTATGGCGACGCAAAGCAGGAAGAACACCTTGATCTGGAAGCCAGCCGCCCCGAGCGTAAGGCCCCAGATCAGGCCGGCGGCGAGAAAGCCGTTGTAGAGCCCCTGGTTGGCTGCGAGCACCGTGGACGCCTTGGCAAAGTCAGGTGTCAGGCCGAACGCCTTGTGGCCGCGCGGCGTATCCCACAGCACCATCTCCAGATAGACGATGTAGCAGTGGATCAGCGCCACCAGCCCGACCAGAATGTTGCCGATCATTTTGCCCTTCCGTTTGCCGTCTTTTCGGCCAGCCAGCATTGATCACGCACGGGCGTCGCTGCGCAAGGTGCCTCGAGCGCGGCTCTCGCTAGGCTCAGGGTTGCCAACCCCGGCATGTTGGTATCTTTTCCCGCCAGCCAATCGAAGCTGACGGAATCCACAATGTCCTTTCAGAAACTTGACGACCTCGGCCACAAGCTCGAAGCGCTGGAGCATGCGCTTGCCATCCTCGGCGCCGACGAGGCGACGCATATGGCGGTCGGCGGCGGCGAGAAGCGCGCCGAGGCAATGTCGGCGCTTGCCGGCATGCTTCACGCCCGGGCGACCGCGCCCGAAATATCAGACTGGATCGCCGCTGCGGAACAAGAGGTGCTGAACGAGGAACAGCAGGCGGCGGTCGGGGAGTTGCGCCGGCAATACACCAACCTGACCTGCCTGCCGGTCGAGTTCGTCGAGCGCCAGACGACGGCGCGCATGCGCTCCGAACAGCTCTGGCGTGATCTGCGCGCCAAGAACGACTGGGCAGGCTTCCTGCCGTCGCTGGAAGGCGTAGTCGCCCTGGTACGAGAGGAAGCGGCATTGCGCGCCGACGTGCTTGGCCTCGACCCTTACGACGCATTGATGGAACAGTACGATCCCGGCAACCGCGCCGCCGACATCACACCCGTGTTCGCCGAACTGAAGACCTTTCTCAAGGGTTTCGTGCCGGAAGCGCTGGCCGTGCAAGAGGCGCGGCTGGCCGAGCGCCCGCTGAAGCCGCTCTCCGGCAGCTATGCGATCGACAGGCAGCGCGAGCTTGGCCTCGCCATGATGGCGGCCGTCGGTTTCGACCTGACGCACGGCTCGCTGTCGGTGTCGCATCACCCTTTCTGCGGCGGTGTGCCGAGCGACGTGCGCATCACCACCCGCTACAAGACGACCGATTTCCTGTCGGCGCTGATGGGTGTGCTGCACGAGACCGGCCACGCGCTCTATGAGCAGAACCTGCCCACGGCCTGGTCGCATTGGCCGCTCGGCAAGGCGCGCGGCATGGCGGTGCATGAAAGCCAGAGCCTGTTCGTCGAAAAGCAGATCGGACGCAATCCGGCCTTCTGGCGCTGGGCGCTGCCGGTGGTCGAAAAGCATCTCGGCGAGGCCTGGCCGCTCGACGACATCCTGCCGCATGTACACCGGGTCGAGCGCGGCCTGATCCGCGTCGATGCCGACGAGGTCACCTACCCGCTGCACGTCATCCTGCGCTATGAACTGGAGCAGGAACTGGTTTCGGGCCGGCTGGACCTGGCCGACCTGCCGGAGGCCTGGGACGCCAAGATGCGCGACTATCTCAGCCTGTCGACCATCGACAACCCCGCCGACGGCCCGATGCAGGACGTGCATTGGCCAGGTGCGGCGTTCGGCTATTTCCCGTCCTACACGCTGGGCGCCATGATGGCGGCGCAGCAATGGGCGGCGCTGACGCGTGACCATCCTCTAACCGACAGTGACCTCGCCAAGGGCGACTTCAGCGCCATCAACGATTGGCGCCGTGAAAAAATATGGTCGCAAGGGTCGCGCTGGTCGACGCCGGATCTGCTCGAACGCGCCACCGGCGAAGAACTCAACGCAACGCATTTCACCGAGCATCTGAAGAAGCGCTACGGCACCGCCTGACAGCAGGGCCGTGCCGGGTGCGCCGGCTACTCGGCCGCGCCCTTGAAGGCGCTGGCGCCGGTCTCGAATTGCAGTTTGGCCAGCCGCGCATAGATGCCGCCCTTGGCGACGAGGCTCTGGTGGGTGCCTTCCTCGACGATGCGGCCGGCCTCCATGACCAGGATGCGGTCGGCCTTCAGCACCGTCGCCAGCCGGTGGGCGATGACCAAAGTGGTGCGGTCCTGCATCAGCCGCTCCAGCGCCGTCTGCACCAGCGTCTCGCTTTCGGCGTCGAGCGCCGACGTGGCCTCGTCGAGCAGCAGGATCGGCGCGTCGCGCAGGATGGCGCGGGCAATCGCCACGCGCTGGCGCTGGCCGCCGGAAAGCGTCACGCCGCGTTCGCCGACCTGGCTGTCATAGCCTTTATCGAGCTTCAAGATGAACTCGTCGGCGAGGGCCGCCTTGGCCGCCGCCTCGATCTCTGCGGTGCTGGCGCCGGGCCGGCCAAAGCCGATATTGTCGCGCGCGCTGGCCGCGAAGATGGTGACGTCCTGCGGCACGATCGCAATGCGCTCCCTGACATCAGCGGGATCGGCCTCGCGCAAGTCGACCCCGTCGATGACGATACGGCCGGTCTCGGGATCGTAGAAGCGCAGGATCAGCGAAAACACCGTGCTCTTGCCGGCGCCCGAGGGACCAACGATCGCCACCGTCTCGCCGGGCTTGATCTGAAAACTCAGGCCGTGGACGGCGGCGCGGTCGGGCCTTGCCGGATAGGAGAAGGACACGTCGTCGAAGCTGATCGCGCCTCTCGCCTTCGCCGGCAGCGGCGCCGGATTGGCCGGCGACTGGATGGCAGGTTTCTCGGCCAGGATCTCGGTCAACCGCTCCGCCGCGCCCGCCGCCTGGGAAAGCTCGCCCCAGACCTCCGACAGCGCGCCGAGCGCGCCGGCGGCAAACACCGAATAAAGCAGGAACTGGCCGAGCGTGCCCGGCGACAGCGTGCCTGCAAGCACGTCGCGCGAGCCGAACCAGAGCACCGCCACGACCGAGGAAAAGATCATGAAGATGGCGAAGAAGGTGAGGAAGGAGCGGGCAAAGATCGAGGCCCGCGCCGCCTCGAAGGCGGCTTCCACGGCGGCCGAGAACCGCCCGGTGACCAGTTTTTCGTTGGTGAAGGCCTGCAGCGTGCGCACCGCACCGATCTGCTCGCTGGCATAGGCGGTGGCGTCGGCCAGCGTGTCCTGCGCCTGTCGCGATTTCCGCCGCACCGAGCGCCCGAAGGCGACCAGCGGCAGCACGATCACAGGAATCGCGGCAATCACCAGGCCTGACAGTTTCGGGCTGGTGACGACCATCATCGCCACCGCGCCAAGGCCGAGGATGACGTTGCGCAGCGCCACCGAGGCGGTGGCGCCGACCGCTGATTTCACCTGCGTGGTGTCGGCGGCGAGCCGCGACACGATCTCGCCCGACTGTGCGGTGTCGAAGAAGGCCGGCGACAGCGTCGTGACATGGGCAAACACATCGCTGCGGATGTCGGCGACAACGCGCTCGCCGAGCGTGATGACGAAATAGTAGCGGCTGGCCGAGGCCGCCGCCAGCAATGCGGCCATCACCACCAGCATGGCGAAATATTCGGCGATGAAGCTGGAATCGGACGCGGAAAAGCCGTGGTCGATCATGCGCCGCACGGCGAGCGGCAAGGCAAGCGTCGTCGCAGCGGCGACGATCAGCGAGATGATCGCACCGATGACCAGCTTGCGGTAGCGGGTGATGTAGGGAAAAAGGCGCCCCAGCGGCCCGAGCGAGCGCCGGCGCCCGTCTTCCTCGCCGCTGATATCCGCCATGACCGTTTCCTCTGGCCGCTTCCAGGTGGGCGTCTTCAATATGCGCCTGCCGCGGCCTTGTGATTCAATTCCGGCTGATGTATAGGCTCGCCGACCGTTTTAGAAGCCGTGGCTCCTCAATAGCTGCGGCTTCGAATTTTAAAAAGGGGCGCATCGACGCAGGCCATGGGCCCGTCGGCAGCGCCGGCAAGCCAGGAACAGAACCATGAAGACCGACATCCATCCCGACTACCACACGATCAAGGTCGTCATGACCGACGGCACCGAATACATGACCCGTTCGACCTGGGGCAAGGAAGGCGATACGATGAACCTCGATATCGACCCGACCACCCACCCGGCCTGGACCGGCGGCCAGCAGACCCTGCTCGACCGCGGCGGTCGCCTGTCGAAGTTCAAGAAGCGTTTCGAAGGCTTCGGCATCTAAGCCGCAACAGCCTTTCACGGATAAAGAACCCGCCTTCGAGGCGGGTTTTTTGTTGATTGGGCCCTGCCACTTCTCAGCCGCTAGCGCGCGGCCTACTCGGCAAGCAATTCCCGCAGCGCCATGCGCTTGTAGGCTGCCACCAGCCTGTCGCCTTCCTCTCGATCGACAGAGATCGCCAGCCGCATCGCGGCCTCGCCCATCTGCCAGACGAAAAACGCCGTCGTCTCCAGCGCCACCGGATCAGCACCGGGCTTGAGCCGCCTCAGCACCGCGATGAGGAATTCGGCATTGGCGCGGCTGTCCGCCAGCTCGAGCTCGCGCAGCGCCTTGTCGGCCTGCGTGCCCGACCAGATGTCGCGCATGACCGGCTCGGCCAGGAACAGCCGGTAGTAGATGTCCACCAGCTCCGAAAACGCCTGCCGCAGGCCTTCGGCATCGCCGATGTCCTTCAGCGCGGCCGCGATGCAGGCCTGGCTTTCGGCGGTGTAGCGCTCGGCCAGCGCCCAAACGATCGCCCGCTTGTCCGGGAAGAACTGGTAGAGCGAGCCGATCGACACGCCTGCCCTTTCCGCCACCTCGCCCATGCGCATGGCGTCGCTGCCCTGCTCGGCGATCAGCACCGAGGCGGCGGCCAGCATCCGCTCGACCCGCTCGCGGCTGCGCTGCTGGCTGGGCGCCCGGCGCGGCGATGCGACCTGCCCATCCTGTTGAGGCGACGCGATCCTGCCTTCCATGGCTCTCTCCGGAAACATTCTTCGACAAACTGGCTTGACTCGCAAAATACGAGGGTTTATCACGTTTTGCAAATGTGAGGATTTCTCATGTTTGTGAAAGAGGAAACCGAGATGACTGACACCACAGCGAAACATCCGACCTTGATCCTCGGCGGCACCGGCAAGATCGGCCGCCGCATCGCCGAGCGGCTGACGGCGCGCGGCCTTCCGGTGCGCATCGGCTCACGTTCCGGCGCCCCATCCTTCGACTGGGAAGACGACGCGACCTGGGCCCCGGCAATGCGGGGCGTGGGCGCCGTCTACATCAGCTACTACCCCGATCTTTCCGTGCCGAGTGCCGCTGAAGCGGTCGGCGCTTTCGCCAATCTTGCGGTGCAAAACGGCATCACGCGGCTGGTGCTGCTGTCGGGGCGGGGCGAAACGGAGGCCCAGCGCGCCGAGGAGATGCTGAAGGCTTCGGGCGCCGACTGGACGATCCTGCGCTGTGCCTGGTTTGCCCAGAACTTCAGTGAGAGCTTTCTGCTTGACCCCTTGCTCGAGGGCGAGGTTGCGTTGCCGGTCGGCGATGTCGGAGAACCCTTTGTCGATGCAGACGACATCGCCGAGGCCGCCGTGACGGCGCTTACCCAGCAAGGGCATGTCGGCCAGCTTTATGAACTGACCGGACCGCGGCTGCTGAGTTTCGCCGACGCGATCGCCGAGATCGGCAAGGCGGCCGGCCGCGACATCCGCTTCAAGCAGATTTCGCATGCCGAGTTCGCCGCCGCAATCGCCGCGCACGAACTGCCGGCCGAGTTTGCCTGGCTGCTCAACGAGCTGTTCACCGAGGTGCTCGACGGCCGCAACGAGGCGCTGACCGACGGTGTCCAGCGTGTTCTCGGCCGTGCGCCAAAAGACTTTTCCGCCTATACAACCGAAACCGCCGCTTCCGGCATCTGGAGCAACTGACATGATCGCGAAGCTTCTTCCCGCCCTCATCTTCATCGCCGCGCTCGGCTCGGGCATCGTCGGCGGCGTGTTCTTCGCCTTTTCCAATTTCATCATGGCGGGACTTGCCCGGCTGCCCGCCCCAGGCGGCATCGCCGCGATGAATTCGATCAACGTCACCGTCATCACGCCGCTGTTCATGACCGCGCTTTTCGGCACCGGGCTGGTCTGCCTGGTGCTCATTGCCGGCGCGATCATCGGCTGGGGCCAGCCGGGCTCTTTCTGGCTGCTCACCGGCGCGCTGCTCTATCTCGTTGGCAGCCCGATCGTGACCATGGTCTTCAACGTGCCGCTCAACGACGCGCTCGCCGCCGTCGATCCGGCAAGCAGCAACGGTGCCGCCGTGTGGACGAACTATCTGAGCAAGTGGGTGATGTGGAACCACGTCCGCACCATCACCGCCATCGTTGCGATGGCCTGCTTCATTTTCGCATTGATCTGAAAGCGACCGCCCAAAGGCAAAAAAAGACCTCGCCTCAGGCCGTGTCTTTTTGCGTGTCTTTTGACGTATGCCCCTTGCGGTCGGCATGGCCGAGATCGCGGTCCGGGTCGATGACGTCGCGGACCAGCTGCTTGAGCTTGGCCGCATCCGGAAAGCCGCCATCGCGCTTGCGGTCCCAGATGAGCGTGTCGTTGCAGGAGATGGTGAAGATGCCGCCGGTGCCCGGTACCAGAGTCACCTCCCCGAGATCCGTGCCAAAGGTGGAAAGCAGTTCCTGCGCCATCCAGCCGCCGCGCAACAGCCACTGGCACTGCGTGCAATAGGTGATGCGGATGGTGGGCAGCGGCTTTTCGGTCATGCCGCGCTGAGCTTGGCCATGGTCTCGTCGTCGACCTCGAAATTGGCGTAGACGCTCTGCACGTCGTCGTCGTCCTCGAGCGTGGCGACCAGCTTCATCAGCGACTGCGCGCGCTCCTCGTCGACCGGGATATTGTTCTGCGGCTGCCAGATCGGCTTCACCGATTCGGCTTCGCCGAGCGCGCCTTCCAGAGCCTTGGAGACTTCGCCGAGATTTTCGAAGGCGCAATAGATGGTGTGGCCTTCCTCGTCCGACTGCACGTCGTCGGCGCCGGCCTCGATCGCCGCATCCATGACCTTTTCGGCGCTGCCGACTGACGCCGGATAATAGATTTCGCCGACCCGATCCCACATGAACGACACCGAGCCGGTTTCGCCCATCGCCCCGCCGGCCTTGGTAAAGGCCGCGCGCACGTTCGAGGCCGAACGGTTGCGGTTGTCGGTCAGCGCCTCGACGATCAGCGCCACGCCGCCCGGCCCGTAGCCTTCGTAGCGCACGGCTTCGTAGTTTTCGGCATCGCCCATCGACGCCTTGTTGATGGCGCGCTGGATGTTGTCCTTCGGCATCGACACCGCCTTGGCATTCTGCACGGCAAGGCGCAGGCGCGGGTTCATCGACGGGTCCGGCGTCCCGGTCTTGGCGGCGACGGTGATTTCGCGCGCCAGCTTGGAAAACATTTTCGACCGCACCGCATCCTGGCGGCCCTTGCGGTGCATGATGTTCTTGAACTGTGAATGGCCAGCCATGGCACCCCTGTCGTCTTCGGCTAGAGCATTTGCGGCCGGGCGGTTTCACCCGACGTTTGCGAAAATGCTCGAATTCAAATTTTCAGAACGTCCCTAGTATGCCCGGTTGGACATACGACGCTCTCTGTCGGAATGGCCGGCTTATAAATAAATCGGCTCAATTCGTCCAGCCGCGCCGTTGGCGACCAGTACGGGATCAGCCCGACGGGTCTGGCCCGCGGCCGTTCACGCCTCGAGATCGGACTTCAGCCGGTCGATGATGCTGATCGCGTGGCCGGCATACTGGCTGATCCAGCGGTCGTGGATCTGCTTGATCGGCAGCGCGTTGAGATGGTTCCAGCGCTCGCGCCCGTCGCGCCGCGCCACGATCAGCTCGGCCTCCTCCAGCACCTTGAGGTGCAGCATGACGGTACAGCGGTCCATGTCGGGAAAGGCTTCGCACAGCATGCCGGTGGTGCGCGGCGCGTCCTTCATCTGGTCAAGCAATTCGCGCCGGCGTGGATGCGCCAGCGCCTTGAAAACATTGTCGTCTTGCGATCGGCTTGACATGTTATATTTCTATAACATATTGTTGGGCAGATCAAGGAAGGAGCTGTGGATATGTCCCTTGGATACAAGATCTCCGGACGCATCGGCAAACCGGTCGCCGAAGTCTTCGACGCGGTCGTCAATCCGAACAAGCTCAGCGGCTACTTCACCACCATAGGCGGCGCCAGCGCACCGCTGGTGGCGGGCACTACCGTAACATGGTGGAAGACGGTGCCCGTCGAAGTCGACGAGGTCGCGAAAGACAGCCGCATCGTGCTGCGTTGGGACGCCACCGACGCCGACGGCAAGTCGGCCTACAAGACGCGCATCGAAATGAATTTCGAGCCGCTGGACGATGGCGGCACCTTCGTCACCATCGCAGAGGCCGGCTGGCGTGAAGGAGAGGTCGGATTGAAAAAATCCTACCTCAATTGCGAGGGCTGGTCGCAGATGCTGGCCTGCATGAAGGCCTATGTCGAATACGGCATAAACCTGCGCGATGGCTATTACCGCAGTGAGATGAAGGGCGAACCCGCCAACGAGACCAATATCTGAGCGACCGTGGATGGAGACGGAGACCTGCTATGAAGAAGGTGACGCCATTCCTGATGTTCGAGGGCAAGGCCGAGGAAGCGACGACCTTCTACTGCGAGACCATTCCCGACAGCAGTGTCCTTGACGTCACCCGTTACGGCCCCGGCGAAGATGGCCCGGAAGGAACGCTCAAGCTGGCGCGTGTGTCCATCGGCGGCCTGGACGTGATGGTTTTCAACAGCCCGGTGCACCATGCCTTCACCTTCACGCCGTCGGCCTCGCTCTACGTGGACTGTTCCTCCGAGCAGGAGCTGAACCGCATTGTCGAGGCAATGGCGAAGGACGGCGCGTTCCTGATGGCGCCCGACAATTATGGCTTCAGCCGCCGTTTCGCATGGCTCAACGACAGGTTCGGAGTCTCCTGGCAGATCAATCTGGCGTAGCGAGCGCTGGGCCGAGCCGACAAGCAGCAGCTGAACATGACAACGGAGCCAGCAATGACCGCGAAGATCACCGGCGGCGTCAACATCGCCATGAAGGTACCGCCGCATCAATATGAGGCGACGATCGCCTTCTACCGCGATGTCGTCGGCCTGAAGCCGTTCACCGCCAAGGCGCCGGCAATCGGCTTCGAGCTCGGCCCCAACCGCCTGTGGATCGATGAAGCGCCGATGATGAGCCAGGCCGAAATCTGGCTGGAGCTGTTTACGGACGATTTCCCGGTCGCCGCGGATCATTTCGCCAAGACCGGCGTTGTGCGCTGCGACGCGATCGAACTCCTGGGCGAAGGTTTTCGCGGCTTCTGGATCGCCAATCCGGCCAGCATCATCCACATGGTGCGCGAACCGGACGCCTGGTGAGGGCCAAAGCCTGAAAGGAGACCGCCATGGAAATCCGCGAAGCACCAACCGCCGAAACCGCCATGCTGATCAGGCGGCCCGTTGCCGAGGTGTTTGAAGCGATCGTCGACCCGGCGATCACCACGAAATTCTGGTTCACCCATGGTAGCGGCCGGCTGGACGCAGGCAAGCCGGTTCAGTGGGAATGGCGCATGTACGGCGTCTCGACGGCAGTCGATGTCAGCGAGATCGTCAAGGACAAGAAGATCGTCATGCAGTGGAGCGACCCGCCGACCACGGTGGTCTGGACCTTCACCGAGATACCGGGCAACGCGACCTTTCTCGATATCCGCAATTTCGGCTTCGCCGGCAGCGGTGACGAACAGGTCAAGCAGGCGATCGATTCGACCGGCGGCTTCTCGCTCGTGCTGGCCGGCGCCAAGGCGTGGCTGGAACAGGGCCTGACGCTTGGCCTAATCGGCGATCGCCATCCGAAGGGTGTGCCGGCGAGCTAAGAGCCGGCCAGCCTCAGTGCCCGCCGCCGGACCTTGCCTTCCGCCGCCGCCGCGCCAGCATGTTGAGGCCTTCGACCAGCGCCGAGAACCCCATAGCGGCGTAGATGTAGCCCTTCGGCACATGGTAACCCATGCCGTCGGCGATCAGCGTCATGCCGATCATCAAGAGGAAGCCCAGCGCCAGCATGACGATCGTCGGGTTCTTGGCGATGAAGTTGGCGAGCGGCGCGGCGGCCAGCATCATCACGGTGACCGCCACGATCACGGCGATGTACATGATGGCGATCTCGTCGGTCATGCCGACGGCGGTGATGATCGAATCGATCGAGAAGACGAGGTCGAGCAGCAGGATCTGGAAGATGGCGCCGGCGAGCGAAAGCTGCAGCGTCTCTCCCATCATCGAATCCTGATGATCGTCGAGATCGACCGTATGGTGGATTTCTTTGGTCGCTTTCCAGACAAGGAACAGGCCACCGGCGATCAGGATCAGGTCGCGCCAGGAGAAGCCATGACCGAAGGCGGTGAACACCGGCGTCGTCAGCTGGACGATGATCGAGATGGTGGCAAGCAGCACCAGCCGCATGATCAGCGCCGCCGAGATGCCCAGCTTCCGGGCGCGGGCCCGCTGCGCTTCCGGCAATTTGTTGGTCAGGATCGAGATGAAGATCAGATTATCGATGCCGAGCACGACCTCCAGCACCACCAGCGTCAACAGCGCGACCCAGGCGGTCGGGTCGGAGACAAAGGCAAAATGCGGTGCCAGGAATTCGATGAGCTGCATGGAGGTCGTCCCCTCTACGATCTGAAGCAGGTGTCGCCGGCAATTAGGTATTGCGTGCGTCTATATCAATGTCATGACCAGAAGGACGGCGCGGTTTCCTCGAGCCGCGGCCCGCGACGAAACGGCGCGATCTTCTCGGCCAGCCCGGTGCGGTCGGAAATCTCGATGCCGACGCCGCACAGCGTCGCCGGCCCGTTCGCCGCCTCGAAGCGACCTTTCGGCACTTTCGACAGAAAGCGGTTGAGCGGCTCCTCCTTGTCCATGCCGAGCGAGGAATCATAGTCTCCACACATACCGGCGTCGGACATATAGCCGGTGCCGCCATTGAGTATCTGGTGGTCGCCGGTCGGCTGGTGGGTATGGGTGCCGACGACCAGACTGGCGCGGCCGTCGACGAAATGCGCGAAGCATATCTTTTCCGACGTCGCCTCGGCGTGGAAGTCGATGACTGCCGCATCGGCCTGTTCGCCGAGCGGGCAGGCCGCGAGTTCGCGCTCGCCGGCCTGGAACGGATCGTCCAACTCGGGGTGCATGAACACGCGGCCCATGATGTTGGCGACCAGGACCCGCGCGCCGTTCCTGGCGATGTAGACGCCGGAGCCGCGCCCCGGCGTGCCCTTGGGAAAATTGGACGGGCGCAGGAAGCGCTCTTCGCGCGGCGCGAAGACAAGCGCGTCGCGCTGGTCCCAGACATGGTTGCCTGTGGTGACGACGTCGGCACCGGCCGCGATCGTCTCGCGAAAGATCTCTTCGGTGATGCCGAAGCCGCCAGCGGCATTCTCGCCATTGACGATGACGAAGTCGAGCTTGAAATCGGCGATCAGGCCGGGCAGTTGTTCCCACACCGCTGTCCGTCCAGTCTTGCCAACCATGTCGCCGAGGAAGAGAAGTCTCATAAGATCCCGAGCCGAAAGTCCATGAAGCACCAGCTGCATGACTTTCCGCAAAAGACCATGCACCCCAAGACTATCTACAATTGCGGGGTGAAGCGACGCAACCCGCTCTCGGTGAGTATTTCCGGAATGATCACGCCGTGATTCTCATCCGGCACCTGTGCGCCCGCAACGCGATCGGGCCAGGCGGCGTCTACGGCGCGTTCCGCCGGCGTAGCCAGAAGAACCAGACGTAGAAGGCGCTGAAACCGCCGGTAGCGGCATCCAGCAACAGCCCGCCGCGCCAGCCTTTCATTGCAGCGGTATCGAGGTTCGATGGATCGGCAGGGTCGTAATACATTTCTACCTTGTCGCCTATGGCCGCCTGGTAAAGACCGATGACGTTTCCCTTTCCGGACCAAGTCATCGGCGCGTCGTCAACCACATAGGCAACGGCGACATTGATGCCATCTATCGTGAGGCCGTTTTTTTTCGTTTCAGTGTAGGGATCGACATCCGTCACGGTGGCGACCGTCTGATACCAGGCGGCTTTGTGATACAGGGTGGTTCCGGTGATGTGCAATCCCATCGCAAACAACACTACCGCGATCAAGGCGAACGGCATCAGGAGGAAACGCAATAAGATCATAGCTATTGCTGCCATCGAATCGGATTGTATTACAGAAGTACTATCCGATATGTCTTAGAAACGCGTTAAGCGGATCATCATATTTCAAGAGATACCGAACCGGCGCAGCCCGCTCTCGGTGAGTATTTCCGGAATGATCACGTCATGGTTTTCGTCCGGCACCTGTGCCACCTCCTGGCAGTCGAAGGCGATGCCGATCAGCCGTGGCGGCTGCCCCTTGTCGACAAGCTTGGCGATGGCGCGGTCGTAATAGCCGGCGCCGTAGCCGATGCGGTGGCCGCGCGCGTCGAAAGCAGCGAGCGGCACCAGCATTACGGCCGGGTCGAGCACCGCGGCCTCTTCATGCGGGCCGATTGTGCCGAAGCCCATCTCGACCAGTGGCGTGCCACGCACCAGTTCGCGAAAGACGATGGTGGTCTTGTCGAGAATGGCCGGCAGGCAGAGCCGCGCGCCCTTTTCGCGCAAGGCGAACATCAATGGCCGGACGTCGACTTCCGAACGCATCGGCCAGAAACCGGAGACGATCTGGCCCGGTTCGACCGCGAGCTGGTCGCGCGCGGTCTCGGCCATTTCGAGCGCGATTTCCACGCGCCAGAATTCGTCGAGGGCATCGCGCCTCCCGAGAGCTTCCTTGCGCAGCTGTTTTTTTAGTTCTTTGGAAGATGTCATGCGCGACGCTAGAAAAGGTCAGATTTGGATGGAGTTTTAGGAGCGACGTTTTGGAGGAGCGGAGCGAACTTTTCGTTCGTGAGCACCGCACAAAGCGGCGCGACGACAAAATCCGCCAAATATGATCTTTTCAACGAGTGACGATCCACACAACCGGTGGAGAAGTCGATCCCGGGTGCCTACAAAGTAGGTGGGCGCCGTGTGAGAAAACCCACGGGTCTTCCCAGGGACAGCTCCCTAAGGATCGTTAAGGCCCCGGGGAAAAGTGTCTCCTGCCGGGAAGCGCAGACCGCCAACCCCAATATAGGCCGATGGGTGGCCAAGCGCCAGAGAGACGACATTCTTTCCACGCTGGGTCCAGGCCCTCGCCACCGCCACCCACCCTTGCGCCGGCCAAGCCGCCTCCTTACGGTCGGCTCGATCGAACCGAGGAGCAAAAATGCGTTTCGAAGGCACGGCGGCCTATGTCGCCGACAAGGATCTGATGGTCGCGGTCAACGCCTCGATCGCGCTGGAGCGGCCATTGCTGGTCAAGGGCGAGCCGGGCACCGGCAAGACGGAGCTTGCCCGCCAGGTGGCGGCAGCGCTCGGCCTCGAGTTGATCGAATGGCACGTGAAGTCGACCACAAGGGCGCAGCAAGGCCTCTACGAGTATGACGCCGTTTCGCGGCTGCGCGACAGCCAGCTCGGCGACGACCGCTTCAACGACATCAGGAACTACATCAAGCGCGGCAAACTGTGGGAGGCGTTTGCGGCCGGCAAGAAGGTCGTGCTTTTGATCGACGAGATCGACAAGGCCGACATCGAGTTCCCCAACGACCTGTTGCAGGAACTCGACCGGATGGAGTTCTTCGTCTACGAGACCGGCGAGACGATCCGTGCCGCGGTCAGGCCAATCGTCATCATCACCTCCAACAACGAGAAGGAACTGCCGGACGCTTTCCTGCGCCGCTGCTTCTTCCACTACATCCGCTTTCCCGATGTCGAGACGCTGCACAGAATCGTCGACGTGCACTATCCCGGCATCAAGCAGAATCTGGTTCGCGCCGCACTCACCCAGTTCTACGAGATCCGCGACGTGCCCGGGCTGAAGAAGAAGCCCTCGACCTCCGAGGCGCTCGACTGGATCCGGCTGCTGGTTGCCGACGACATCGCGCCCGAGGATTTGCGCGCCGATCCGAAGAATGCCCTGCCCAAGCTGCACGGCGCGCTGCTGAAGAACGAGCAGGACGTGCATCTGTTCGAGCGCCTGGCTTTCATGGCGAGACGGCAGGGGTAGGAAAAGACCGGACAGCGGTTATCCCCTCGCTGGACCGTTGCCGCCAACCGGGCGCCGAGGCAGCTTCAAGCCACAAGCTTCGGAGGAGAACGAAATGACCGAGATCACCATCCGCCCCTTGGCGCAGTCCGACCGTGCCGACTGGCAGCGCCTGTGGACCGCCTATCTCACCTTCTACGAAACCAAGCTCCCGGAGGAGGTCTACGCCGTCACCTGGAAGCGGCTGTTCACGGCAGGCGAGTTCGAGCCGAAGGGTTTCATCGCCACCCTCGACGGCAAGGCGGTTGGCCTCACTCACTATCTCTACCACCGCTCCTGCTGGTCGGAAAAAAACAATTGCTATCTGCAGGACCTGTTCGCCGACCCGGAGGTGCGCGGCAAGGGCGTGGGTGCTGCGCTCATCGAAGCGGTGAAGCAGGAAGCGGCAAAGATCGGCGTCAAGAACGTCTACTGGATGACGCACGAGACCAACGCCACCGCGCGCAAGCTCTACGACCATGTGGCGCGGCGGACGGGATTCATCGAGTATGATCTGCTGTAGATAGCGCCATGTTTATCCCCTTCTTCCTCGAACTGAAGGCCGCACGGGTTCCCGTCTCGCTTTGGGAATATCTGTCGCTGCTGGAGGGGCTGGAGGCCGGGCTGGTCGACTATGACGTCGAGGGTTTTTACTACCTCGCCCGCGCCGCTTTGGTGAAGGACGAGCGCCACATCGACCGTTTCGACCAGGTGTTTGCGCATGTCTTCAAGGGCGTCGAGGCGCTGGGCGGACCGGATGCGGTCGACGTCGCCGACATTCCCGAGGAATGGCTGCGCCGGCTCGCCGAAAAGCACCTGACCGAGGAGGAGAAAAAGCTGGTCGAGGCGCTCGGCGGTTTCGACAAGCTCATGGAAACGCTGAAACAGCGGCTTGAGGAGCAAAAAGGCCGGCACCAGGGTGGCTCGAAGTGGATCGGCACCGGCGGCACCTCGCCCTTCGGCGCCTATGGCTACAATCCCGAAGGCGTGCGCATCGGCCAGCACGAAAGCCGCCACCGCCGCGCGGTCAAAGTCTGGGACAAGCGCGAGTTCAGGAATTTCGACGACGCAGTCGAACTTGGCACCCGCAACATCAAGATCGCGCTGAAGCGGCTGCGGCGCTGGGTGCGCGAGGGTGCCGAGGAGGAGTTCGACCTGCCCGGCACCATCCACGCCACCGCCGAGCACGGCTATCTCGACGTCAAGACGCGGCCCGAACGGCGCAATGCGGTGAAGCTCCTGATGTTCTTCGATGTCGGCGGCTCGATGGACGACCACATCAGGACCGTCGAGGAGCTGTTTTCGGCCGCTCGCGCCGAATTCCGCCAGCTCGAATATTTCTATTTCCACAACTGCCTCTACGAAGGCGTTTGGCGGGACAATCGCCGCCGTCTCGCCGAGACGACCCCGACCTTCGACCTGCTCCACAAATACGGGCCGGACTACAAGGTGATTATAGTCGGCGACGCCTCGATGAGCCCCTACGAGATCGCACACCCAGGCGGCTCGGTCGAGCACTGGAACCCGGAGGCGGGCGCGATCTGGCTGGCTCGCCTGCTGCAGCAATGGCCGAACGCCGTCTGGCTTAACCCGGAAAACCAGAAGAACTGGGGGTTTACCCATTCGATCACTATCATCCGCGACATCTTCGGCGGCCGCATGTTTCCGCTGACGCTGGCCGGGCTCGAGGCCGCGACGAAGCAGCTTTCGCGCAAGCACTGAGCAGTCTCCCGGAGCCACCATGACCTGCTTTCTCTGCCTGCAATGCGGTGTCCAGTTCGCGGCGAGCGATGCGCCGCCGCAACACTGCCCGATCTGCGAGGACGAACGGCAGTTCGTGCGCTGGGAGGGCCAGGCCTGGATCACGCCGGAAGAGCTCGCCGCCACGCATCGGCTTGTGATGAAGGACGAAGCCGGCGTGCTCGCCTTCGGCATCGAGCCGCGTTTCGCCATCGGCCAGCGGGCTCTGCTGGCGCAAACGCCGCACGGCAATGTGCTGTGGGATTGCATCTCGATGGTCAGCGACGCAGCGGCGGCCGAGATCAACCGGCGTGGCGGCCTGGCTGCCATCGCCATCTCGCACTGTCACTACTATTCGGTGATGGTCGAGTGGAGCGAAGCGTTTGGCGGCGTGCCGATCTATCTCCATGCCGACGACCGCCAATGGATCATGCGGCCGCATCCTGCCATCGTTAGTTGGGAAGGCGAGAGGCTTGCCATCAATCCATCGCTGACACTCATCCGCTGCGGCGGCCACTTTGCTGGTGGCCAGGTGATGCACTGGAAGCGCGACGGCGGCAACGCCCTGCTGTCCGGCGACATCCTGCAAGTCACGCCGACCCGCCGTCATGTCAGCTTCATGTACAGCTACCCGAACTACATCCCGCTGAACGCGACGGCTTTGCGCCGCATCGCGGCGGCGCTGGAGCCTTTCGAGTTCGACCATATCTATGGTGCCTGGTGGAACCAGAACATCATCGGCGGGGCGAAAGTGGCATTCGGAGCTTCGGTTGCGCGTTATCTCGCGGCGATCGCCTGAGAGCACGATCGAAAATCCGGGCAAACGCCGTAACAAATGCCTATCTTGGTGCGAATACAGGCTGCAACTCGCGCATGACCCCGAACCTCCGGTTCGGAAAGGATCATGCGCAAACCAAAGCGCTACAGCGTCCTTTGCGCGTCCGACGGACGCGCGGCGCTGTAGTAACAAGCCGCCAAGGCCGAGGAGATTCTTCATGGACACCCACACCTACCCCGTTACCCGCACCGACGCCGAATGGCGCGCCCGGCTGGCGCCTGAGCAATATGCCGTCATGCGCAATCATGGCACCGAACGTCCCGGAAGCTGCGCCTTGCTCTACGAGAAGCGCGCCGGTACCTTTTCCTGCGTCGGCTGCGACCAGCCTCTGTTCGAATCCAAACTGAAGTTCGAGAGCGGCACCGGCTGGCCGAGCTTCAACGACCCGGTGCCGGGCTCCGTCGAGAACACGATCGACCGCAGCTATGGCATGGTCCGCACCGAATGCCATTGCGCCCGCTGCGGCAGCCATCTCGGCCATGTCTTCGACGACGGCCCGCCGCCGACAGGCCTGCGCTATTGCATCAACGGCGTGGCGCTGAAATTCGAACCGGCCGCCTGAGCAATTCCAGGAAAGTGTGAACGGTTTTCCGTCCGGAATTGCGTCTAAGCAAGAGATAGAGCGGCAAGTCGATGAAAATGGAAAGGCGGCTTCGGCCGCCTTTTTCTTTGCCGGTGAACAAGCATTCGAGCCTGTCAGACCACGACCACCAGGATCAGCCAAAGCGCGGAACCCAGCATCATCAGCGAAGCCTTGGCACCACCGGATCTTTCCGCGGTGCGCCAGACGGCAAAGGTCAGGAAGATATTGTAGGGCACTGGCAGGAAATGCACCGCCAGGACCACGGCCAGCGACAGCTTCATCCCGAGCAGGATCAGCGCCACCACCGACAAAGCGATGTTGATCGCCGTGCCGACAAGCACCAGGTCGCGCCAGAACAGTCGATCGAGCGGCACCAGGCCTTGCCAGCGCGAGCGGAAGAAGCCCGGCGTGCGGCCTGCCTCGCCGCCTTCGCCTGCCAGGGGCTCCGGAGAACTCATTGCCGCGGCCTTCTTTTTAACGGCGGCCGACATGCCGAATGCAGCAAGTCTGTCGACGCGAAGCTATAGTCGGGTATGCGCGAGCCTGTTATTTGAACGATTGTCATCAAACCGTCGTCAAACCTTCCTACGTCGCCCCTGTCGGCATCATCGGCACCTGCCGGAACTGCCGGCCAATCATCCAGTCGCCTGCCAGGGAGGTCTTGAGATGAGCGACAATTTCTACAACGTCCTGTTTCTTTGCAACGCCAATTCGGCGCGATCCATCATGGGCGAGGCCATCCTCAACCGGATCGGCGCCGGCAAGTTCAAGGCCTTTTCCGCCGGTTCGCAGCCGAGAGGCACGGTCAATCCCCACGCGTTGCAGCTGCTGGAAAGCCTCAACTACGACACGAGTTTTGCCCGCTCGAAAGGCTGGGACGAGTTTGCAGCGCCCGATGCGCCGGAAATGAATTTTGTCTTCACGGTCTGCGACAACACCGCAAACGAGGCGTGCCCCATCTGGCCCGGCCATCCTATGACGGCGCTCTGGGCGATACCGGACCCGGCCAAGGCGGACGGCACCGCCGCTGAGATGCACCTCGCCTTCGCCGATGCCTATCGCATGCTGAACAACCGCATCTCGCTGTTCACCAACCTGCCTGTGGACGCGCTCGACCATCTGACGCTGCAAAACCATCTGGACGAGATCGGCCGCGACCAGGCGAAGCCGAACTAAACCAGACCTGACCCGGCTGCGGCCATCGCGATCCTGTCGGGATGGCCGCAGTCGCAAGCAGGGCGAGGCGATTCATGAACCGTCGCCGCCATCTCCGAGCACTTCGGTCACGGCGCGCTCGAAGCGCGAGCATTCCGTCACCAGCCAGTCGGCCATCGCCGGCCAATTGTCCTCGGCAAAGCAGTTCACGCGCCACAGCGAATTGATGCCGAGCCCCTCGCAACTCTGTTCCGGCCTGAGCTTCAGCCTGCCTTCGATCGCCGGCTGGAACGGCTTCAGCCGCGACCAGACCTCGGTAGCGCCGAGCTTCTCATTGCGCCCGAAGAAGACGCCGGCATGGTTCTGCGCCGGCGCGACATACATGGAAAGGACCAGTGCGAAGTCCGGCAGCCCGCGCTGCCAGAACCAGGGTCCGCGCCGGGCCAGCCTTGCCCTTTCTTCCGGATGCCGCTCCGCAAACAGCGCCCAGAAGCCGCGATGCCGGAATTCCGAACCGCGGCGGGCTCCGAAATCGAATTCGCTCATGGTTGGTTCGATGCTCGTTGCAGCCTCATGGATAGCCGAGGCTGCCTTACATCACACCATCATGCTGACATGCAACGGTCACGCCCGGCCATCGCCAGGGAGCACGGAACCTACCAGCGGTATTTCAGGGACGCGGTCATGTTGCGGCCCTGGCCGAGATAGCAATAGCCTTCGTTGCACACCGTCGCGCGATCATCGGCAATGTTGCGGACGGCAAAGGCCGCGGTGACGCCGTCATACTTCTTGTCGATGGCGCCGAAATCGTAGGATGCGGAGGCATCAAGATAGAAGGCCGCGTCATTCTTGCTGGTGTTGGCGGTGTCCGTATAGGTCTCGCTGAGGAGCCGCACCCCGGCCCCCACCGACAGGCCCGAAACGGTCGAACTCTGATCGAACGTGTAGTTCGCCCAGAGGGTCGCCACATGTTCGGGCGTGACGGCCGGCGCATTGCCGACACCGTCGCCTGCGGTGATTTCGGCATGGTTGTAGGTGTAGGCGGCGACCACCTCCAGCCCGTTCATGACGGCCGCGCGCGCCTCCAGCTCCAAGCCATTGCTGGTCACCTCGCCCAGCGAACGGTATGTCCCCAGATTGGCGTCGACGACGACCGGCTTGTTCTTCTCAACAAGATGATAGGTGACCGCCGAGAGCAGCATATCGGTTCCCGGCGGTTGGTACTTGACGCCCAGTTCGAACTGCTCGCCCTCCTGAGGCTTGAGGATGCCGCCCGACACCGACTGGTTGTTGATCGGCTCGAACGAGGTCGCGTAGCTGGCGAAAGGCGCGACGCCGTTGTCGAACAGATAGAGGGCCCCGGCCTGGACGCTGAATGCGTCCTTCTTCACATCCTCGGAGCCGTCGCTCAGAAGCTGAACGCGGGTCTGCTCGACCCAGGTCTGGCGACCGCCAAGCGTGAAGCGCCATTTGTCCATTTCGATCTGGTCCAGCACATAGAGGCCGGTCTGGCGCAGATCCGCGTCGGACTGCATAAAAGTGTAATCCGGCGTCGGGCCGGAGACACCATAGGTGGGATTGGCGATGTCGAAGTCGTAGGCCGGATTGGTGACGAAGTCCAAGCCGTAGCCGAAGGAAGACGTCACGTTGGTATAGTCGAGGCCGAAGAGAACTGTATGCGCCAGCGGCCCGGTGTCGAACTTGGCTTCGAGCTGGTTGTCGGCCTGGAAGACGTTCATCTCGTCGCGGATCGAGCTCGCGCCGCGATGGGCGACGGTGCCCGTCCAGTCATAGATGCCGAGATAGCGCGATCTCAGGTCCAGATGCGAATAGCGAAGGTTCTGTCGAAACGTGATGCCGCCGTCGAACTCATGCTCGAACCTGTAGCCGATCTGCTGCTGCCGCATCTTCTGGTAGTCGTAGTCCGGATCGCTGGAACGCAGCTGGAGAATGTTTCCCGACGGGTCCTTCACGGCGCCGACGTCGGTGTCGGTTTCGTCGGCCTGCACCAGCCCATAGATCGTAAACGACGTGGCGGCATCCGGAGCCCAGGTCAGCGAAGGCTGCAGGAAATAACGGTCGTCGGCGATGTCGAAATTGGTTTCGCCGTTCCGCGCCAGGCCGACGACCCTGTACAAGAAATCGTTGCTGCCCTCCTGAACCGGGCCGCTGAAATCGAATGCCGCCTGCGCCCTGTCCTGCGTTCCGTAGAGCAACTCCACCTCGCGGATCTTCTCTTCGGTGGGAAGTTTCGACACCTTGTTGATGATGCCGGCGGGCGTGCCGGCACCGTAGAGGACGGACACCGGCCCCTTGATCACCTCGACGCGCTCGAGCGAATAGGGGTCGGTGCGGAAGGTGCCGTAGTTCATGTATGGCTGGCGCAGGCCGTCCTTGTAATCGCCGATCGTCGTCGTGCTGTAGCCGCGGATGTAGATCTGGTCGAAACGCGGATCGAAGCCATAGGCGCCGGTCGTCACGCCCGCCGAGTAGCGGACCGCCTCGATGATGTCCTGCGCGCCGCGCTGTTCCATCTCCTTGCGCGTCACCACCGACACGGAGCGCGGCGTCTCGATCAGCGGCGTGTCGGTCTTGGTTGCGCCGGAGCTGCGCTTGGCGACGACCGTCTTGCTGTCATCCTCGGACGCGCTTTGGGCGGCTTTGTCGCTCACCGTGATCTGCTCCAGCACCGTCGTGCCGTCCGATGCGGAAGCGCCGCTTTCCTGCGCCGCCGCATGACCTGCGCAAAGCAGCGTCGACAGGCAGGCAATCAGCCTTCCTCGGTAAAGGACTCCGCCACGTTCAACCACGTCGCCACCACGATGAAATGCCATTTCGATATGCCCCACTGCTTTGGTCGCCGCGGACAGTGGTCACCGGCGCGTGTGAATTGTTGACTAGCTGATTCAAGTTCAATGTTGACTAAGAGAGTCATGTTTCTTAGTCAACCGGTCATAGGGCATGTGGGAAGGGAAAACGCACCCCTGATGCGAGGCGACGAAAGATGCCGAAAAAGGGCACTGGCGAAGCCATATTGCGAACCCATGGCATCGGCCATCCGCCAAGGTGGACGCCGAGCTCCAAACGGCATCGGCCCGCGCGCGATACCCTCGCGCGACGGTTCAGCTTAGCGAAGCTAAAACAACAGAAATCCAAAAGAGGGGGCACTCAGGCCCCGCTGGCCCTCTCCCACGCAGCCGCTTTGCGTTGCCGTCACGAGAAGCGGGCTCTGGAGCGATGAGACGGGTTCGATCAGTTCGAGTTCGAATTGGAATTCGAGTTGCTGGACGAGCTCGTCGAGGTGCTGGTGCTGGTCGACGTGCTGCCGTTTGTATTTCTGTCGCGGTCGCGATCCCTGTCACTGCTGCAGGAGCCGCCGGAGCAGCTCTTCGACGTCGATTTCGACGAGCTGGACGATTTCGAAGTCGATACGGATTTCGTGCCGACAAGGATGGCCCTCGCCTGCGAAGAGATTTGCCGGCGCTCGCGGCAACACCGGCGCTGCCTGCGCCGTCAATGCCATGAGCGCCGATGCAGCAAGCGCCGCCGATGCAAATTGCCAGAGACCTGCCATCGCGCTGCTCCTTCCAAAGTCCGGGCACCAGCCGTGGCGGCTGGTGAACATGGAATTTGAACACGTGCAGCGGCTACTTTGAAGTAGGGCATTGGAGCTAAGTCCAGAGATGCTCCTGGCAGAACTCGCCGAGATCTGCGCCTGGCTCGACTCTATCGCCGGGATAGCCCCTTCCTGTGGCCTCCGGCGCGACAGCGCGCTTCGAAGCGCTCGGCAGACTATTCCGCGCGGGTCATGCGCGAAGGTAATCGGCTCAAGCCTAAAAAGAAAAGCGAACCAGTCTCAGACCATGCCGAGAGCGGCCTTGTAGAGGTCGAGGATGCTTTCCTCTTCCTGCCGCTCGGCCTGATCCTTTTTCCGAAGCCGGATGATCGACCGCATCGCCTTGGTGTCGAAGCCGGTGCCCTTGGCCTCGGCGAACACTTCCTTGATGTCGTCGGAAATCGTCTTCTTCTCTTCCTCGAGCCGCTCGATGCGTTCGATGAAGGCGCGCAACTGGCCGGCGGCAACAGTCTGGCTGGTCTCGGTGATGTCGTCGGCCATCTTTTTCTCCACGTCGTTTCGGCGCCGCGATCAGGCGATTCTCGCCGCGGCAAATTCGAGCGGGTTCGATGCCCGAGCGGGCGGCGCGGGTCAAGCCGTTATCGATGCGACACGAAGGGTTGCTGCCAGCCGCAGACAGCGCCTCCCGACGGCGCCGCCGCGATCTTATCCAAACGCAATCAGCAGATCCTTGGCATCGATCTGGTCGCCGGCCTTGACCAGCACCTCGACAACGGTGCCGTCGCGTTCGGCATGCAGCGCCGTTTCCATCTTCATCGCCTCGATGGAGAGCAGCACGTCGCCGGCCTTGACCGCCTGACCGGCGGCAACGGCAAGCGCGGAGACCACGCCCGGCATCGGCGCGCCGACATGCGCCTCGTTGCCCGGCTCGGCCTTGCGCCGTGCCTTGGCCGCCGACGCGCCATGTGCGCGATCCGGAACCTTCACGCGGCGCGGCTGGCCATTGAGCTCGAAGAACACGGTGACCATGCCCTTCTCGTCGACGTCGCCGATCGCCAGGCAGCGCACCACCAGCGTCTTGCCCTTTTCGATGTCGACGAAGATCTCGTCTTCCGATTTCATGCCGTAGAAATAGGTCGGAGTCGGCAGCACGCTGACCGGCCCGTAGATCTCCTGCGTGGCGGCGAAGTCGGAGAACACTTTCGGATACATCAGCCACGAAGCGAATTCGTATTCGCTGAGCTTGCGTTCGAGCTTCTGCTCGATCTCCTTGCGGCTGGCCTTGAGATCGGCCGGCTTGAGCAGTGAACCCGGCCGCGCCGTGATCGGCTTGTCGCCCTTCAGCGCCTTCTTCTGCAGCTTCTCAGGCCAGCCGCCAGGCGACTGGCCGAGATCGCCGCGCAGCATCGACACCACCGAGTCCGGGAAGGCGATGTCCTTGTTCGGGTTCTCGACATCGGCGACGGTCAGATCCTGGCTCACCATCATCAGCGCCATGTCGCCGACGACCTTGGACGACGGCGTCACCTTGACGATGTCGCCGAACATCAGATTGACGTCGTGATAGGTCTGCGCCACCTCGTGCCAGCGTGTTTCGAGCCCCAGCGAGCGCGCCTGCTCCTTGAGGTTGGTGAACTGTCCACCCGGCATCTCGTGCAGGTAAACTTCCGAAGCCGGTCCCTTGAGGTCGCTCTCGAACGCGGCATACTGGTTGCGCACCGCTTCCCAGTAGAACGAGATGTTGCGGATCCATTGCGGGTCGAGACCGGGGTCGCGCTCGGTGCCCTTCAGCGCCTCGACGATCGAACCGAGGCAAGGCTGCGAGGTGTTGCCCGAGAAAGAGTCCATCGCTGCGTCTATGGCGTCGACGCCGCTTTCCACCGCCGCCAGCACCGTCGCCGCCGACAGGCCCGAAGTGTCATGCGTGTGGAAATGGATCGGCAGGTCGGTTTCCTCGCGCAGCGCCTTGAACAGCACGCGCGCGGCACTCGGCTTCAGCAGCCCGGCCATGTCCTTGACCGCAATGATATGGGCGCCGGCGGCCTGCAATTCCTTCGCCAGTCCGACATAATATTTGAGGTCGTATTTGGCCCGCGCCGGATCGAGTATGTCGCCGGTGTAGCACATCGCGGCTTCGATCAGCTTGCCCTCGGCGCCGACCGCGTCCATGGCCACGCGCATGTTCTCCACCCAGTTCAGGCAGTCGAAGACGCGGAACAGGTCGACGCCGCCGCTAGCCGCTTGGCGGACGAAATACTGCACGACATTGTCGGGGTAGTTGGTGTAGCCGACGCCGTTGGCGCCGCGCAGGAGCATCTGCAGCAAAAGGTTGGGCGCCGCCTCGCGCACCAGCGACAGCCGCTCCCATGGATCCTCGGTGAGGAAGCGCATGGCGACGTCGAAGGTCGCACCGCCCCAGCATTCGAGCGACAGCAATTGCGGCAGCGCCCGCGCATAGGTGCCGGCAATACCGGCGATGTCATGCGTGCGCATGCGGGTGGCGAGCAGAGACTGGTGTCCGTCCCGCATCGTCGTGTCGGTGACCAGAACCTCTTTCTGCGCACGCATCCAGGCCGCGAATTTCTCCGGACCGAGCGCATCGAGCTTCTGCTTGCTGCCGCCAGGCACCTTGCCGTTGAGATAGGGCACCACCGGTGCCGCCGCATCGGCCTTGGGCATGGGGCGGCCGCGCGTCTCGGGATGGCCGTTGACGCTGACATCGGCCAGATAATTGAGCAGCTTGGTCGCGCGGTCCTGCCGCTTGACCTGCTGGAACAGTTCCGGCGTCGTGTCGATGAATTTGGTCGTGTAGGAATTGTCGGCGAAGCTCGGGTGATTGATGATCGCTTCGAGGAAGGTGAGATTGGTAGCCACGCCGCGAATGCGGAATTCGCGCAGCGCACGGTTCATGCGGGCGATCGTCTCGGCGGGCGTTGGCGCCCACGCGGTCACCTTCTCCAGCAGCGGATCGTAGAAGCGGGTGATGACCGCGCCCGAATAGGCAGTACCACCGTCGAGGCGGATGCCGAAGCCGGTGGCGCCGCGATAGGCGGTGATGCGGCCATAGTCCGGGATGAAATTGTGCTCGGGGTCTTCCGTGGTGATGCGGCACTGCAGCGCGTGGCCGTTCAGCCTTATGTCCTTCTGCGCTGGCACGCCCGATTCCGCCGTGCCGATTGCAAAGCCGTCGAGGATGTGGATCTGCGCCTTGACGATGTCGATGCCGGTCACCTGCTCGGTGACGGTGTGCTCGACCTGGATGCGCGGATTGACCTCGATGAAGTAGAATTTGCCGGTGTCGGCGTCCTGCAGGAACTCGACCGTTCCGGCGCCGATATAGGCGGTCTCGCGCGCGATCTTCAGCGCATAGCCGCACAGCTCCTGGCGCAGCGCCTCGCTCAGATAGGGCGCCGGCGCGCGCTCGACGACCTTCTGGTTGCGGCGCTGGATCGAACAGTCGCGCTCGAACAGATGCACGGCGTTGCGATGCGTGTCGCCCAGCACCTGCACCTCGACATGGCGGGCGCGCTCGATCAGCTTTTCGAGATAGACCTCGTCCTTGCCGAAGGCGGCCTTGGCCTCGCGCTTGCCTTCCATCACCTCGCGGGCGAGATCGGCCTCTGAGCGGATGGCCCGCATGCCGCGGCCGCCACCACCCCACGATGCCTTCAGCATCACCGGATAGCCGATGGTCTTGGCGAGCGCCTTGACTGCCTCCATGTCGTCCGGCAGCGGCTCGGTGGCGGGCACGACCGGCACGCCGACCTCGATTGCCAGATTGCGCGCCGCGACCTTGTTGCCGAGCCGGCGCATGGTCTCCGGCTTGGGTCCGATGAAGGTTATGCCGGCCTCGGCGCAGGCCTCGGCGAACTCAGGGCTTTCTGACAACAGCCCGTAGCCCGGGTGGATGGCGTCGGCGCCCGACAGCCTGGCGACGCGGAGCACCTCTTCGATCGACAGATAGCTTTCGATCGGCCCCATGTCCTTGGCCAGATGCGGCCCGCGCCCGACCTGGTAGCTTTCGTCGGCCTTGAAGCGGTGCAGCGAATATTTGTCCTCTTCGGCCCAGATCGCCACGGTTTTGAGGCCAAGCTCGTTGGCCGCGCGGAAGACGCGGATGGCGATTTCGGACCGGTTGGCGACAAGGATTTTCGTGATGGCCAAGGACTGCGCTCCAAAGGCGGAGAGGATGGGGGCTGCCGCAATGATTAACGTGAAAATGCTGCAGTGCAAACGGATTCGCGCGACATCTAAACCGATTTAAATGGTTTGTTCGCGCCAGCAACGAAAAATGCCCGGCGCGGCGCGCCGGGCATTCTCCGGTTTCAGACGTTTGTCGGCTTATTGCTCGAAGTAGGAGTACTTGCCGTCGTCACCCTTCTTCCAGGTGTACATGACGTAGTCCGGGCGGGTGATGTCGCCCTTGGCGTCATAGCCGATGTCGCCGATGGCCGTCGTCCAGGGGCCGCTCGACTTGATCGTCTCGGCGACTTTCTGGGCATCGTCGGCCGAGCCGGTCTTGGTGATAGCCGCCGCGATGATCTGTATCGTGGCGTAGGAGTAGAGCGTATAAGCCTCCGGCTCGAAACCGGCGGCGCGGAACTTCTCGACGAGCTCCTTGGCGTTCGGGTTCTTGCGCGGATCGGGAGCGAACGTCATCAGCGTACCTTCGACGGCGTCGCCGGCGATGGAGGCCAATTCGTTCGAGACGATGCCGTCGCCGGACATGAACTGGGCCTTGAGGCCTTGGTCGGCGAGCTGGCGGATGATCAGGCCGGCCTCGGTGTGCAGGCCGCCATAATAGACGACGGTGACGCCGGCTTCCTTCATCTTGGCGATGAGCGCCGAGAAGTCCTTGTCGCCGACATTGATGCCTTCATACATGGCTTCGGTGACGCCATTGCCGTTGAGCGCCTTCTTGGTTTCGTCGGCAAGGCCCTGGCCATAAGGCGTCTTGTCATGGATGAGCGCGATCTTGGCGTCCTTGAAGTTCTTGGCGACATAGTCGCCGGCAACCTTGCCCTGCTGGTCGTCGCGTCCGCAGGTGCGGAACGTGTTCCACATGCCGCGTTCGGTGAACTTCGGATTGGTCGCGGCAGGCGTGATCTCGAGGATGCCATTTTCGGCATAGACTTCCGACGCAGGAATTGAGACGCCCGAATTGAAGTGGCCATCGACGAACTTGATGCCGTCGGCGACAAACTTGTTGGCGACCGAGATGCCCTGCTTCGGATCCGACACGTCGTCACCGACGCTCAGCTTGAGTTGCTGGCCGAGGACTCCGCCGGCCGCGTTGATGTCAGCGACGGCCTGCTCTGCGCCCTTCTGCAGCTGGGCGCCGAAAGCGGCGTTCGGGCCGGTGATCGGACCGGCGACGCCGATCAGGATGTCAGCCCACGCGCTGCCGCTGAACGCGATGAACGCGGTCAGGGCCACGGCGGACAAGAGTGACTTTTTCATATAAACGCTCCCATTTACGGAGTGGGCGTGGATGACACTTTCATGCGATGCCCACCCTTATCGCAGAAAGCTCAGTTTGCCGATTTTCAGGCACTTGTCACGCCGATTCATCCCCGAAGCGGCGTTAATCATGAACGTCAACCCTTCGGTTTCCAGCTCAAAAGCGATGCTCTTTCGTAAAGCCAATTATACTGCGTCACCATCTGGTTGGTGCGCGTGTACTGGTAGCCGATGAAGCCCAGTATCATCAGCACGATTGTATCGACGATGTAGTAACGCAGCGAGAACATCGTGCCGTCGAACAGCGCGTGATGGATGAACCTGATGCCGATTCCGAGGCCCAGCATGTAGAGGAACAGCTGGAAGAAGCTGCGCCAGGTCTGCGCACTCGCCTTGCCCGTCATCCATGCGGCCCAGCCGCCGAGCAGGCAGGTGACGAAGAAGAACTGCCAGATCGAGGGTTCCTCGTAGAGAATGCCCTGCATGATGATGTCTCCTGAACTCAGTGGTGCCCGCCTTCGAGATAGGCGGCGCGCACTTCCGGATTGGCGAGCAGCTCCTTGCCGGTGCCGCTCATCGTCACATTGCCGTTGACCATGACGTAGCCCCGGGTGGCGAGCTTCAGCGCGCCGAAGGCGTTCTGCTCGACCAGGAACACGGTCAGCCCCTGGGTGCGGTTCAATTCGCGGATGGCGTCGAAGATCTGCTTGACGATCAGCGGCGCCAGCCCCAGCGACGGCTCGTCGAGCAGGAGCAGCTTCGGCCGCGCCATCAGCGCGCGTCCGATCGACAGCATCTGCTGCTCGCCGCCCGATAGCGTGCCGCCGCGCTGGGCGATGCGCTCCTTCAGGCGCGGGAACAGCGTGAACACCTTCTCGACATCCTCATCATAATATTTGAGGTTGTCGAGGCTGGCGCCCATCTGCAGGTTTTCCATCACCGTCATGCGCGGGAAGATGCGGCGACCCTCCGGCGACTGGGCGATGCGCATGCGCGCGATTTCGTGCGTCGGCATCTGCGTGATGTCGGTGCCGGAAAAGGTGATCGTGCCGGCGCGAGCCCGCGGCGCGCCGAAGATGGTCATCATCAGCGTCGACTTGCCAGCGCCGTTGGCGCCGATCAGCGCCACGATCTCACCCCGGTTGACGCTGACGTCGACGCCGTTCAGCGCCCGGATGTTGCCGTAGTAGGTCTCGACGCCCTTTATATCGAGCAGCGTTGTACCGGCCATTACTTACGCCCTCCGCGCGGCTTGGGTGTCGACCCGGTCGGCTTGGCCGTGGCCCGCTTGGCAGGCGTTCTTGGCGCGGCGTTGGCCTTTGCATCGACCTGCTCTGCTTTCGAGGCGCCCTTCGACACCGTGACGCGCTCGCCCTCGCTATGGCCGATCGTGTCGGTCACCGGTCCGGCGAGAAACGAAGACGACGTGCCCGGGCCGTGCGCGGCGTCGGGGCCGGTGTCCAGCTGCTCGATGACGTCCTCGTCGCCGACCTCGATCAGCACCGTCTCGACCTCCTCATCGTCAACGCCGAGATAGGCGGCGATGACGCGCGGGTCGGTGCGCACCGATTGCGGACTGCCGTCCGAGATCTTGCGCCCGTATTCGAGCACCACGACATGGTCGGAAATCTGCATGACCACCGACATGTCGTGCTCGATCAAAAGGATCGAGGTGCTTTTCTTGATGTCCATCAACAGTTCATTGAGTGCCGCCGATTCCTTCGGATTGAGGCCGGCGGCCGGCTCGTCTAGGCACAGAAGCTCCGGCCCCGTGCACATGGCGCGGGCGATTTCCAGGCGCCGCTGCGCGCCATAGGGCAAATCGCCGGCGGGATCGTCGGCGCGATCAACGAGGTTGGCCTTCTCCAGCCAGTGCTTGGCCAGGTCGATCGATTCCGTCGATGCCTTGCGGTAGCTCGAGAAACCGAACAGGCCAAGCATTGTATAGCCGGACGCCTTCATCAGCTTGTTGTGCTGGGCGACCAGAAGGTTCTCCAGCAGCGTCATGCCCGAGAACAGGCGGATGTTCTGGAAGGTACGGGCCACCTTGGCGCGTGCCGGGATCTCGTGGTTCGGCAAGCGCTCGAGCAGGTAGCTCGAGCCGTCAATCCGGTTGAGCGTGATCATGCCTTCCGACGGCTTGTAGAAGCCGGTGATGCAGTTGAACACGGTGGTCTTGCCGGCGCCGTTCGGGCCGATCAGCGCGGTGATCTCGCCGCGCCTGGCCTGGAAGGACAGGTCGCCGATGGCGATCAGGCCGCCGAACTTCATCGACAAATGTTCGACCTGCAGGATGAAGTCGTTCGTGGAAGGGCTCGCACTCATCAGCCGTGACCTTCCTTGGTGAAGGAGCCCGATACCGCTTTTCGCTCCTTGAGGAAGGCGGTTGGCTCACGGCTGCCGACAAAACCGCGCGGCTTCCACAGCATGACGATGACCATGGCCATGCCGAACAACAGCATGCGGTAGAGTTCCGGCGTGAAGTCGGGACCGAACACCACCTTGAGGAAGTTCAGCTCGCGCAGGATTTCGGTGCCGCCGATCATCACCAGCGCCGCCACCGCGATGCCGCCCAGCGACCCCATGCCGCCAAGCACGACGATGGCCAGGATGATCGCCGATTCCAGGAAGACGAAGGATTCCGGGCTGACGAAGCCTTGCCGCGCGGCGAAGAAGGAGCCGGCGAAGCCACCGAACATGGCGCCGGTGGCAAAGGCGGTGAGCTTGGTGGTGGTGGTGTTGATGCCGAGCGAGCGGCAGGCGATCTCGTCCTCGCGCAGCGCTTCCCAGGCGCGGCCGACCGGCAGGCGGCGCAGCCTGATGGTGACGAAGGCAGTGAGGAAGCAGAGCCCGAGGATCAGATAATAGAGGAAAATCTTGTAGTAGGCGCCCGACTGGGCGATGCCCAAAACCTTGGCGATGTAGTTCGGGTCAGAAACGTTGAACGACATCAGGCCGAAGAACGTGACTTTCGGGATACCGGAGATACCGGCCGAGCCGTTGGTCACCTCGCGCCAGTTGATCAGCACCAGACGGATGATCTCGCCGAAGGCCAGCGTCACGATCGCCAGATAGTCGCCGCGCAGCCGGAGCACCGGAAAACCGAGCATCACGCCCCAGAACGCGGCCATCAGGCCGGCAGCCGGCAGCAGAATCCAGAACGACAGGCCGAAATGCGTGCCGAGCAGCGCATAGGCATAGGCACCGACGGCATAGAAGGCGACATAGCCGAGATCGAGCAGGCCGGCGAGGCCGATGACGATGTTCAGCCCCCAGGCCAGCATCACATAGATCAGGATCTGGATGCCGAAATTGTCGACCCATTTCAGCGAACCCTGGAAGCCGAACATAAGCACGATCACCACCGGATACAGCAACAGCACGGCAACGCCGATCTGGTTGAAGTTTCGGCGTACGAAGCCGGGCGCAGTTGCGGCCGCCGCTGGCGCCGCGGCCTTTTGCGCCTTGGCCCGTTCCAGCGCCGGCTGCGCATAGCCGACATAGACGAAGCGACCGACGGCGGTAGCGATGACGACGATGGCAAGGAGGACCCAGCGTTGCACCAGGATCAGCTCGTTCGAGATGTTCTGGTCGGTCTTCAGGCCGATGAACAACACGAACAGGCCGAGCGCGATGGCGCCGGCATAGAGCGCCTCGCGGAAAGCGCGCTGCACGGGAGTGGCGACGACGTCGCGCTCCGGGGAAACGGTGACTGCCATGAGCTCAGACCTTTTCGACTTCTGGCCGGCCCAGAATGCCGGAAGGCAGGAAGATCAGCACGATCGCCAGGATGGAGAAGGCGGCGACGTCCTTGTAGTCGATCGAGAAATAGGCCGACCACATGCTTTCAATGAAGCCGATCAACAGCCCGCCGAGCACGGCCCCGGGCAACGAACCGATACCGCCGAGCACGGCTGCGGTGAAGGCCTTCACGCCCGGCACGAAGCCGTCGGAGAACACCACGACGCCGTAATACATCAGGAACAGCGTGCCGGCGACGGCGGCAAGGGCCGCGCCCATGATGAAGGTGATGGAGATGGTACGGTCGACGTCGATGCCGAGCAGTGCCGCCATCTTGCGGTCCTGCTCGCAGGCGCGCTGCGCCCGGCCAAGCGAGGTCTTGTTGACGAGATACCAGAAGATCGCCAGCAGGATTGCCGTGACCAGAACGATGATGATCTGCTTCAGCGACACGCTGACGCCCTCGATCGTGTAGACCTTGGACACCAGCGGCGGGATCGGCTTGTTGCGCGGCCCTTGCGTCACCTGGACGAAGTTGGACAGCGCGATCGACATACCGATCGCGGTGATCAGCGGCGCCAGCCGGAACGAGCCGCGCAGCGGCCGGTAAGCCACCTTTTCGATGGTCCAGTTGTAGAGGCTGGTCAGAAGCATCGCCACGATTATCATGATCAGCAGGGCGATGACGACCGGCACTGAATAGAACATCGCGCCGAGGATGAGAAAGACGATGAGGGCGGTGAAGGCGCCGACCATGAAAATGTCGCCATGGGCGAAATTGATCATGCCGATGATGCCGTAGACCATCGTATAGCCGATTGCGATCAGCCCATAGATCGATCCCAGCGTCAGCCCGTTGATAAGCTGCTGGACGAAGTACTGCATACTGCCGTGGCTCCCCTGGAATGTCGCCTTTGTGGACGCATTCCTTTTCGTATTTCCCCTAGTCGTAAAGTTTCGAGCCCGGATTGCAACGTGATTTTTCAATCGTCGAACGTGTTTTGCCGGCACGCCATCCGATTGCCCGTTTTTTCGCTACCCGACCCCTGGACTATCGCGGACCCTATCATTGGCATAACGCAATGTCTTTGACGATTCAGCCGTATCATGCACCCCATTTCGAAGAAATCGCCGTCAAAATTAGGTGATGGGCAGGATCGTTGCGCCGGCCAAGGCCGTCCCGTTTGCGCTCCTGCTGTTCCGCTTGGTCAGGATTCTCCCTGTTTGACGACGAACCATGCGCCAACGGGTCGCAGTCGTCGATGAAGATGGTGTTCAGTCCGGTCATGCGCGCCCAGCCGCCGATAGAGGGGATGATCGTGCGGCAAGGGTCAGTAAGCCGAGCCGCCATCCCGACCGAGAACGTGCCGCTCGGTGCCGTTCAACGGGGGATTGAATACACTGACCAGGACCATGTCGCTGGCCGCGTCCGCACGCAAATAGTGCTCGTCATGTTCGTCGAGCACATAGATCGTGCCCGGCTCGATTCGGTGCACCTGGCCGGACATGTCTTCGACCTCGCCCGCGCCGGCGATGCAGTAGCAGGCCTCGAAATGCCTCCGGTAGTGCAGGCGAGATTCGCTGCCTGCGCGCACAATGGTATGGCAGACGGTGAAGCCCATGCCGTCCTGCTGCGTCAGCAGGCGATGGCTTGTGCCATTGCCCCAATCGACGAAGAAGTCAGTTTTTTCTACATCAGTCAGTTGTCTTGTAAACACGATCGTTCTCTCCAAAGGCATAGTTTGGCCAACGAATGCCGCAGCGAAGGCAGGATTTCAAATGATTGCTTCTCACACGATATGTTAGTAAATTCTACAGATGGACTACATCCCACTGAATGCCGTTCGCGCTTTCGAGGCGGCTGCCCGCCATCTGAGCTTTTCGGCTGCCGGCGAAGAGCTTCACGTCACCCATCCCGCCATCAGCCACCAGATCAGGCGGCTCGAGGAATGGCTGGGCGTCTCGCTCTTTCACCGGGATGCCCGCAAGGTCCGCCTGACGGAAGCGGGGGTGCTCCTGCTAGCCTCGGCGAGCGGCGCGCTTGCCGAACTCGGCGCCACGTGCCGCCGAATACGGCGCAATGCCGGGCTTGAGACGTTGTCCGTGGGCTGTATTCCATCCATCGCCAGCCGCTGGCTGGTGCCGCGTCTGTCGGACTTCACCGCGCGTCATCCCGGTATCGGCATGAGGGTCGCCTACGCCAAGGCCGACGAGAGGCTCGGCGACGACCAGAACGACGTGCTGATCACGCTCGGTGCCGATCCATCTCCCGACGTCACCAGCCTAAAGCTGTTTTCACGCTTCAATCGGCCGGTATGCAGCCCGCACTATCTCGCACGCAGGGAGCATCTGCGCACGCCGGCCGGCATCGCCGTCGCCGACCTTCTGCACGACGAGACTCGCCAGGGCTGGCGTGAATGGTTTCTGGAGGCCGGACTGCCCGGGGTCGATGTGGGCAACGGACCGGTTTTTGCCGACTTCAACATTCTTGCCACGGCGGTCATCGCCGGTCACGGCGTGGCGCTCTGTCCGGTCGAGGTTTTTCGCGACGAGTTGAGGCGCGGCGACCTGATCGTTCTGTCGGAGGTCGCGACAAACCGCGACAAGGGCTACTTCCTGACGATGTCGGCGCAAGCCTCACCGGCAGCGCTCAAATTCGCCGACTGGTTTCGCCAGGAGGTTTCAGCCGACAAACAATCTCAGGCCGGCCCAATCGACGTCACTTGACGATGAACCCATGCGCGAACGGATCGCGGTCGTCGATGAAGATGGTGTTCAGTCCGGTCATCCGCGCCCAGCCGCCGATCGAGGGGATAATCGCCGGCTTGCCCGCGACGCTGGCTTCCTTTTCGACCCTGCCCTTGAACAGCGAGCCGATGATCGATTCATGCACGAAGCTGTCGCCGGCCTTGAGCTTGCCCTTGGCATGAAGCTGCGCCATCCGCGCCGAGGTTCCGGTGCCGCAAGGTGAGCGGTCGATCGCCTTGTCGCCGTAGAAGACGGCATTGCGCGCATCCGCTTCAGGATGCGTCGGCTTGCCGGTCCACAGCATGTGCGACAGCCGGTTGATGCCCGGGTTCTCGGGATGCTCGAATGTGTACTTCTCGTTCAGCCGTTGCCGCACCACCGGGCTCCAGGCGATGAGGTCGCCGGCGGAATGATCGGCCATGTCGCGGTAATTGTCCTGGGGCTCGACGATGGCGTAGAAATTGCCGCCATAGGCGACGTCGACCTTGATCTCGCCGAGCTGCGGACATTCCACCGTCAGGCCCTCGGCATAGAGGAAGGATGGCACATTGGTGATGCGCACCTCCTCGACATACTCGCCGACCTGTTTGTACTCGGCGATGACCAGGCCGGCAGGCGTGTCGAGCCTCAGCACGCCCGGTGTCTTCGGCTTGATCAGCCCGTGCTCGATCGCCATCGTCACCGTGCCGATGGTGCCGTGGCCGCACATCGGCAGGCAGCCCGAGGTCTCGATGAACAGGATGGCGATGTCGCAATCCTCGCGCGTCGGCGCATAGAGGATCGAGCCCGACATCACGTCGTGGCCGCGCGGTTCGAACATCAGCCCGGTGCGGATCCAGTCATATTCGGCGAGGAAATGCGCGCGCCGCTCCATCATCGTCGAACCCTGGAGCAGCGGCCCGCCGCCGGCGACCAGCCGCACCGGATTGCCGCAGGTATGGCCGTCGATGCAGAAGAAGGATTGCTTGGCCATGACGTCTCCTGGAACTCAAAACCGTTGTGGACTGAAGGGAGCGAGATCGATCGGCGGAGTCTGCCCGAGAACCAGATCGCGGATCAAGCGGCCGGTGGCCGCCGACTGGGTCAGGCCAAGATGGCCGTGGCCGAAGGCATAGAAGACCGATGCGCTGTTCCGGGCACCGCCGATGACCGGCAGCGAATCCGGCAGCGACGGCCGGAACCCCATCCATTCGCGACCGCCGGCCGGATCGAGTCCGGGCAGGAAGGCTTTCGCCTTTTCCAGCATGGCCTTCGAGCGGGCGAAATTCGGCGGCCGCTCGATGCCGCCGAGTTCGACCGCGCCACCGACGCGCAAGCCCGTTTCGAGCGGCGTGATGACGAAGCCATGGCGGGAGAAGATCAGTTGCCGCTTCACGTCGAAAGCGGTCTTCGGCAGCGTCGTGTTGTAGCCGCGCTCGGTCTCCAGCGGGATGCGCTCGCCGAGGTTTTTCGCTAGCAGATGCGACCATGCTCCGGCGGCGATGATGAGCTGCCTTGCCCGTCGCGTGGTGCCATCGGCAAGCGTCAGCGTCGCACCGTCCTGGCCCGCATCGACACGCTCGATCCGGGTTTTTTCGAAGCGGGCGCCAAGACCCTCGGCATAGGCCCAGACCGCCTTGCCGAGTAGTTTGGGATCAGCGACGGTTTTCCATCCCGGCACGAACGTGGCCTTGACGAAACGCGGCGACAGGCCTGGCTGCAGCCCCGCCAGTTCCTCGCCCTCAACATGGCGGAAGCCGATGCCGAAGCGCTCGCGCGCCGCCCAGCTCGGCAGCGAAGCGCGAAACTCGGCCTCGCTCTCGTAGAACTCCAGCGAGCCGTCCTCGCGCAGCATCGGCCGCGTGCCGGAGCGATCGAGCAGGCCCATCCATTCCGCCTCGGCAAGCCGCATCATGCCGACCTGCGCCGCAAGGCTGGCTTCGTAGAGATCGGCCCGCCCGGCGCGCCAGAAGCGGAACAGCCAGGGCAGGAGTTTCGGCAGATAGGCGGGCGGAATGCTGAGCGGCCCCAGCGGATCGGCAAGCCATTTCGGCAATTGCCTGATCATGCCCTTGTGCGCGAGCGGCAGCACGTCGGAAAAGGCGAAGGCGGCGGCAGTGCCGGAACTCGTCTCCTCGCAAATGCCGGTCCGATCGAAGATCGTGACGTTTCTCCCCGCCTCGGTGAGATAGGCGGCGGCACAGATGCCGATGATGCCGCCACCGACGATGGCGATGTCTTCACCTTCTCCCTGTTCACGGGGAGAAGGTGCCCGAAGGGCGGATGAGGGGCTGCGCCCTTCTTCTGCCGATTTGGAATTTCCTTGCACGTGGGCGCTACCCCTTATCAGCTGCCGCCATCTTCTAAGAGATTACTTATAACTGCGGCAGCTTCGGCCGCACTGCCAATGCGTCCTTGACGATCTTCTCGACCGCCTTGCGGCGCTCGCCCGACAGCGGCTGGCGCGGCATGCGCACGCGGTCGTTGGTTTGAATAGCAAACACTTCCGCCAGCTTGATGTTCTGCACCAGATAGGTCGACACGTCGAGGTCGAGCAGCGGCCGGAACCAGCGATAGATGGAGAGAGCCTCCTCGCGGCGACCCTGCTTCATCAGCTGGTAGATGGCGACCGTCTCGCGCGGGAAGGCGGTGACCAGCCCGGCCACCCAGCCGATGGCGCCCACCGACAGTGCCTCGAAGGCGAGATTGTCGACGCCGGTGAACAGGTCGTAGCGTGTGCCGAAGCGGTTGATGATCTCAGTCGAGCGACGGATGTCGTCGGAGGATTCCTTGATGGCGACAAAGCGCTTGTCGGCCGCCAGTTCCTCCATCTGGTCGACGGTAACGTCGACGCGGTAGGCGAGCCGGTTGGAGTAGATCATGACCGGCAGGTCGCCGGCCTCGGCGACGGCGCGGAGCGCCGCGACCGTCTCTTCCTCATTGGTGTGATAGATAGGGCTCGGCACGACCATCAGTCCGTTGGCGCCTTCCTTGGCGGCGCGGCGCGCGATGCTGGCCGCCTCGCGGGTGCCGGCCTCGTTGACCGTCAGCAGCACCGGCTTCTTGCCGGCGACCTTCTGTGCCGTCTTCAGCACCTCGATCTTCTCGTCATGCGACAGCATCGGCCCTTCGCCGAGCGAGCCGCAAACGATGATGCCGTCGCAACCGGCCTCCATCTGTAGTGCAAAGCAGCGCTCCATCTCGGCGTGGTCGAGGCGGTCGTCCTCGGTGAATTTGGTCGTGACGGCGGGGAAAACTCCGGTCCACATAGTTATCTCTCCATCTGATATATCAGTGATATATTTGACAAGAAACCCGCTGTCAATGCGGAATCTGTTATGATATATCTAAAATATATCAGAGGGCGCGATGGCATTGTGGGATGATATATCTGGCTCCGAGCCAGCGGCGGCAAAAGCCTATCGCATGCTCGAGCACATGATCGTGACGCTCGAATTGGCGCCGGCCAGTTTCGTCACCGAAGGCGCGCTGATCGAACGCCTCGGCCTCGGCCGCACGCCGGTGCGCGAAGCGATCCAGCGCCTGGCCTGGGAAGGACTGCTCGATGTCCGGCCACGTGCCGGCATCGCGATTGCTCCGCTCCATCCCGGCGACTGGCTGCGCGTCCTCGACGCGCGTCGCGGCGTCGAGGTGGTGCTCGCCCGCTCGGCCGCACGCTTCGTCACCCGCGAGGCGGCCGACCTGTTTCACGAAGCCGCCCTTGCCATGCAGAAGGCGGTGATTTCGGGCAATGTGCTGGCCTTCATCCAGGCCGACAAGGCGCTCGACGAGGCGCTTGCGCAGGCCGCCGACAACCCGTTCGCGGCGCGGCTTGCCGCACCCTTGCAGACCCACAGCCGCCGCTTCTGGTTCCGCTACAAGGCCGATACCGGGCTCGCCGAATCGGCCGAGCACCATGTCGCGCTGATCCGCTCGATCCTCGATGGCGACGAGGAAGGAGCAGCAAAGGACGCCAAGCGGCTGATGGCGCTGCTGCGTGGCCATGCCGAGACGGCGGCGACGCGATAGACGAATCGGAATCAGCGTTCGGCCGGCTCCTTCTGCGCCGCCCATTTCAACAAGGCGTCGAGAGCCGGGCATAGCGCCTGGCCCCAGTCGGTCAGGCAGTACTCGACCTTCGGCGGCACCTGGTGATGCACGATTCGGCGTACGATGCCGTCGGCCTCCATCTGCCGCAGCTGCTGGATCAGCATCTTCTGCGAGATCGCCGGGATCGCCCGTTCGAGATCGGAAAAGCGAAGCACCTTGCCGCCGAACAGGTGAAACAGGATCACCAGTTTCCAACGGCCCTCCAGAATACGCAGCACATTCTCGACGCCACTCGCCGCTGACAACGGCGTCAGCACCTCGACCTTACCTTCGGGCCCGTCCTTACTTTCAGGTAAGTACCTTACTTTTTCGTCGGTTCTTGTCATTTCTTCAGCATATCTCATTTTAGGAACCGGACAAGCGCCGCGGCCGTCAGGTCGACAGTGGCAATCGGAACCGGAGACGAGCCCATGACCATGAAACTGCCCCAGCCACTGGTGGATTATTTTGCCGCCAAGAACAGGCATGACATCGACGGAATGCTCATCCCCTTCTCACCGAACGCAACGGTCCGTGATGAAGGCGAAACCCATCAGGGGGCAGCCGCCATCCGTGACTGGATGGAAGCAACCACACGCAAATATCGGGTGACGGTCGAGGTTGCCGGCGCGACGGTCGATGGCCATGCATGGCGGGTCGCCGGCATCGTGTCGGGCAATTTCCCCGGCAGTCCGGCGACACTCCATTACAACTTCACGCTGGCCGACGAAGGGATCACGCGGTTGGAGATCGGCGCATGACGATGCTGCCGGCGAGGCCATTGTTCATCGGCTTTGACGGCGGGCGCGCAAGGCACAGCGCTCGTTCCGTCACGCATCGTGGCCGGGCTGGGCCACCACGTTTTCCCAATTGTTGCCGGCCGCGATGATGCAGCTTGTGCCGGCGACATCGGTGACGACGATCGTCCAGGTTCCGCTCTTGGCGACGAAGACTTCCATGATCGCGGTCTGACCGATCAGCCCGAACGCAAACTGCTTTTCCTGGAAATTCTCGCTCAGATGCGCGACGAGAACGCCGTGCTCAACGCAGAACTGGTACTGGGCGCTGGCGGCACTCGTACCCATCGCCAGTGCACCGGCAAGAACCAGGGTCTTCACCCAAGCTGACAGAGATTTGCGTGCCATAAAGCACCTCCTTTGCCATCGCGTCCCGGCAAGAAGAGGTGGTTGACGGCCTCATTTTGCCGGGGCGACCCAGGCCGGTTCCGACGTCATCATCGCGTCGCTCCTTTCTGTGTTCCGGTCTGCCGTCCAGCGGATGTTCCCGCTATGTTCCATATATGGTGCTGGCCAAGGAAAATAACAAGCGGGCGCCGCCCGCTTGTTCCCTTTTAGATCCGAAAGACAGTCGCGGTCTGGCCATGCCGCAACAGCCTTGGAAAACCTTCAGGTACCCGGCAGGGCAGCCACCATCGTCGCACCGTCCCAACCTTCGCCCGCCATGATGACGCAACTCTGACCTTGCGTGTCGGTGGCAAGGATCGTCCAGGTGCCCTGCTCGGAAACGAAGACCTCAAGGATGACGCTTGGATTGACCAGGCCGCGTGCGGTTTCGCTTTCGTGGAACTTGTCGCCGAGCGCCCTGACGATGTCGGCGCGCGCCGCGCATTGTTCGGCCGCCGCAGCTGGGGTGGCAAAGGACGCGCCGTCGCCACGCAAAGCATCATTGCCGTGAGACGTACCATCTCACACCTCCTTGCACCGGTGACGCTCGAAACAATCGCCACCGCCATCGATCCGCCGGCCCTCCGCGGCGGCGCTTAGCGAGGTAAGATCACCGCTGCCCGCATGGTTCCATCACATTAGCATTCCGGCAGATACTGGCCGCGATCCGTAATCCCAGAAAGCAAAAGGCCCGGTTCTTGGCCGGGCCTTTGATTGTCGATATTCGAAACGGATCAGTTCATCGTCGGAATGACGAATTCCGCGCCGTCCTTGATGCCGGACGGCCAGCGCGAGGTGACCGTCTTGGTCTTGGTGTAGAAGCGGAACGCATCCGCGCCGTGCTGGTTGAGGTCGCCGAAGGACGACGCCTTCCAGCCGCCGAAGGTGTAATAGGCGATCGGCACCGGGATCGGCACGTTGACGCCGACCATGCCGACCTGGACCCGCGAGGCAAAGTCGCGCGCCGCGTCGCCGTCGCGGGTGTAGATGGCGACGCCATTGCCCATCTCGTGGTCGTTGGCGAGCTTGATGGCGTTCTCGTAGGTCGGCGCGCGCACCACCGAGAGCACCGGCCCAAAGATCTCTTCCTTGTAGATGCGCATGTCGGCGGTGACGTTGTCGAACAGGCAGCCACCCATATAGTAGCCGTTCTCGTAACCCTGCATGGAGAAGCCGCGGCCGTCGACGACCAGCTTGGCGCCTTCCTTGACGCCGATGTCGACATAGCCCTTGACCCGCTCCAGCGCCTGCGCCGTCACCAGCGGGCCGAAATCGGCGGATGAATCCGTCGACGGGCCGACCTTCAGGCTTTCGACGCGCGGGATCAGCTTTTCCATCAGCCGGTTGGCGGTGTCGTTGCCGACCGGCACAGCCACCGAGATCGCCATGCAGCGCTCACCGGCCGAGCCATAGCCGGCGCCGATCAGCGCGTCGACGGTCTGGTCCATGTCGGCGTCGGGCATGATGATCATGTGGTTCTTGGCACCGCCGAAGCACTGCACGCGCTTACCGGCTGCGGTGCCGCGCGAATAGATGTAGTGGGCGATCGGCGTCGAGCCGACGAAGCCGACGGCCTTGATGTCCGGATCGTCGAGGATGGCGTCGACCACTTCCTTGTCGCCATTGACGACGTTGAGGATGCCGGCCGGCAGGCCGGCCTCGAGGAACAGTTCGGCAATGCGGATCGGTACGCCCGGATCACGCTCGGAAGGCTTCAGGATGAAGGCGTTGCCGCAGGCGATGGCCGGCGCGATCTTCCACAGCGGGATCATCGCCGGGAAGTTGAACGGGGTGATGCCGGCGACAACGCCGAGCGGCTGGCGCATCGAATAGACGTCGATGCCGGGGCCGGCGCCGTCGGTGAATTCGCCCTTCATCATATGCGGCGCGCCGATGCAGACTTCGACCACTTCGAGGCCGCGCTGGATGTCGCCCTTGGCGTCGGCGATGGTCTTGCCGTGCTCGCGCGCCAGGATGTCGGCCAACTGGTCATAATCCCTGGCGACCAGTTCGAGGAATTTCATCAGGATGCGGACGCGGCGCTGCGGGTTGGTGGCGGCCCATTTCGGCTGCGCCGCCTTGGCGTTCTCGACCGCAGCGCGCAGTTCCGCCTGCGAAGCCAGTGCCACCGTGCCACGCACGGAGCCGTCCATCGGCTGCATGACATCCTGCTTGCGGCCGCTGGTCCCGGCGACATGCTTGCCGCCGATGTAATGACCGTATTCGATCATGATCTCTCTCCCTTGTTTTGGATGAGCCATTGTCCGCCTTTGTCGGGGCGATGGCAACGCGAGCCAGAACGCAACCGTTGTGCGGGAAATAGATAGCGCTGGGTGTCTGTGCATCAATTGCCGCAAATGATAGGGTGTGCTTGTCGTCACAGGAACTCCAACGTTGAGCTTCGTCACGCCCCCCTCTGTCCTGCCGGACATCTCCCCCTCCAGGGGGGAGATTGAGCTGTCATCTCTGCTTTCGCCAATCACAAAGGTTGGCAATTGGGAGCTGCCGGCGAAACCGCCAATCTCCCCCCTAGAGGGGGAGATGTCCGGCAGGACAGAGGGGGGCGCGAAGGAACGCAACGTCGACCATCATCATACGGACCACCCCCATGAACTGGGATGACGTCCGCATCTTCCTCGCCGTGGCTCGCGCCGGGCAGATCCTTGGCGCGGCAAAGCGCCTTGAACTCAACCACGCCACCGTCTCGCGCCGCATCGCCGCGCTCGAGGACGCGCTCAGGACAAAGCTCTTTCGCCGGCTGACCACCGGCAGTGAGTTGACGCCGGCGGGCGAACGCTTCCTCGACATTGCCGAGCGCATGGAGAGCGACATGATCGCCGCGCGCTCGACCGTGGCCGGCGAAGGCGACGACATCTCCGGCACGGTGCGCATTGGCGCGCCCGACGGCTTCGGCGTCGCCTTCCTGGCCAAGCACCTCGGCCAGCTGACGACACTCCACCGCGAACTCACCATCCAGCTGGTGCCTGTGCCGCGCTCGTTCTCGCTGTCCAGGCGCGAGGCCGACATCGCCATCACCGTCGAGCGGCCGACCGAGGGCCGGCTGGTGGCGGGCAAGCTGGTCGACTACACGCTCGGCCTGTTTGCCTCGCGCACCTACGTCGAGGCGCATGGCCTGCCGCAAACGGCAGCCGCGCTTGGCCAGCATACGCTGATCGGCTACGTGCCCGACCTCATCGTTAGCCCCTCGCTCGACTATGCGGCCGAGTTCAGCGCCGATTGGCGCACCAGCTTCGCCATCTCCTCGGCGCTCGGCCAGGCCGAGGCGGTGCGCTCCGGCGCCGGCATCGGCATCCTGCACACTTTCGTCGCCCGCTCCATGCCGGAGTTGGTGCCCGTCGACATCGTGGCCCCTATCCGCCGCGCCTACTGGCTGGTCTATCACGAATCGGTGAGGCCGCTGCGCCGTGTCCAGGTGGTCGCCGGCTTCATTACAAAGGTGGTGGAGCGGGAGCGAACGCTGTTCGTCTGAGCGCCTTGCCCTTGCCACAAAATCGGCCAGTGTGGCATCCGCCACCGAGCGGCAAGCGCGGGTGGACCATTTTCGAAAGCTGGCGCGGAAACAATGCGAGCCGTTCTTGCCATCCTGCCGCTGGTTTTCCTATCGGGCTGCGCCAACCCCTGGACCAAGGTGCCCGAAGCGGAATTGCCGAAACCGATCCGCTATGCCCTGGCCCGCCCCTCACCTTTCGTCTTCGGCAATTATTGCGGCCCGGGCACGCGTAGCGGCGACCTGTCGTTGAGGCCGGTCGACCGCCTCGATGCCGCCTGCCAGACCCATGACGCCTGCTACATCGCCCGCCACGATCATTGCGATTGCGATGGCGCGCTTGTCGCCTCGGCAAGGACGATCCGCGACGACAATTCGGCTCCACGGAAAATGCGCAACGAGGCCGAGCTTTTGATCGCCACCTTCGCTGTCCCCGTCTGCAAGGTGTTTCCGCAGGGCTTCATGCCGCCGCGCGATCCCGCCCAGCTCAAGGCGATGAACGGGGCGACAGGGTGAGTAAGCGTAATACTGGATGCCTGGCCCTGCTCTGGCTGGCGTGGATGGCGCTGGCCGGTTGCGCCGGCCCGCATCGCGGCACATGCGATTTCTTTCCCGGCGAAAACACCTGCACGCGCCCGTCCCTGTCGGCCAAGGCGCCTGGACCGGACATCGCGGCTGCCCAGTATTTCGGCGGCCCTGGCGAGAGCGACTACGAGAAGCAGTTCCTGGCGCTGCTCGCCCACAACGAGATCGGTGCCATGGACCGGGCGAACGGCACAGGCCCCTTCGGTCACGACCGCCACGACATCGCCAACAGTGACTTCCAGGCGACATACCGGACGCTGGAACGGCTGGCAAAGCCTGTCGCCGCGACACAGGTACCGCCGACGCACGGCAAACCCGGCGAAGGCCACTTCACGGCGCGCTGGCGGGCGTCGCGGCAGACGCTTTATGTCGATGCCGCGGCTCGGCCTTCCGAGGCGAAGACGTTCACCTTTTCCGGCCTGCAGTCCCGCTCGGTCGAGATCGCGCTGCGCCAGGCCGGCGCCAAGGCGGTCGACATTGGCGGCACCTGCGACGGGGCGCTGGCGATCCGCGCCGATGGCCGCTCCCGCACCATAGAGCGGGGTGCGGCCTTCAGCTTCCGCCTGCCGGCAAGCGACACCTCGATCAGCCTGTTTCCGGACGAGACCCTGAACCGCTGCGACTTGAAAATCCGCTCCAGCCTGGCGCCGGCCGGCGCGCCGCTCACCATCCTGCGCGAAGAGACCGCCGATCCGGCGCTTGCCGCACTCGACAGCCTATACGAGCGCTGCCCGGAACCTGATCCGGCGGGGCTGAAGGAACTCGACCGCGTCTTCTACGCCAGCCGCTGGCTGTCGCAGAGCTGCGCGATGCCGCTCGCTAAGCCGCGCCTGCTGCGCAAATCGCGCGACGGTTTTAACGCCAAGGTCGAAGCCTTGCTGGGCGCGACGCTGCCTGACAGCGCCTTCGACAAGGGCGACCCGGAGTTGCCGCTCGATTTCTCGCACGCGCCAAAGCTCAGGCTGATCTATCTGTCGTCGCTGGAGTTCAAGGCGGATTTTTCCGGACGCATCATCGAGCGGCTGATCCGCCACCACGCCGCTTTGGGCACCAAGTTGCGCATCATGGTGACCGACGTGCTCGAGCGCGAGAAGGACGACGCCATGCTGCACCGGCTGGCGGCCGAATTCCCCAATGTCGAACTGCAGGAATACCGCTGGAAGGCCGACCGCGGCGCGCCGATCGACGAGCAGCTGTCGCAGCTGCACAAGACCCATCACGTCAAGATGCTGGCGACGCTGGCCGCGGATCCCGGCCGCTCACGCGTCATCATCGGAGGCCGCAACATTCATGACGGCTTCCTGTTCCACAAGCCGGTCGACCTGTCGCGCTACCCCTACCTGCAGCAATACGGCAAGACCGACGGCTTCTCGCTGAACTACTACTCGAACTGGAGCGACTTCGACATCGAGATCGCCGACCCGGCAACAGTCGAAACGCTCGCCGCGCATCTTTCGACCCTGTGGCTGCACGACGCCGACACCAACATCTCCCGGCCGTTCTCCATCCCCGTCCGCTCAGGCAGCCGGCTTCCGTCAGGCGTGGCGCGGCATTTCATTTCCGTGCCCTATGAGGACGGGCATGCGCTGGAGAATTATTTCGTCGAGCTGATCGACACCGCCGAGCATCACATCCAGATCGTCAATCCCTATCTCAATCTGACGCCGAAGCTCGCTTTGGCCTTCGACCGGGCGCTGGCGCGCGGCGTGAAGATCGATATCGTCGGCCGCATCGACCTCAAGGGCGACATCGGCGGCAAATTCCTCACCGCGCTCAACAAGCTGTTCGTCGAGAAGTATGGCGACCGCATCGACATCCGCGAATTCAAGGCGCCGGACGTCGTGCTGCATTCCAAGATCATGATGATCGACGAAAGGCTGGTTACGATCTCGTCGGTCAACCTCAACAACCGCAGCTTCTTCCACGACTCGGAAAACGGCATGATGGTGCTCGATCCCGCCTTCTATCGCCGCATGAAGCCGATCTATGACGACTATCTCGCCCATTCGAACCCGGTATCCACCAACGTGACGATCCCCTGGGCCTACCGGCTGCTGTTCTCAGAAGGCTGGGTGAAGCAGGCGTTCTGAAGCAATTCCAGGAAAAGTGTGAAGCGGTTTTCCGTCCGGGATTGCATCAAACAAAGAGATAAGCGTGATCTCGAACCGAAGGTTCGGTAAATATCATGCTCAAAAGCTACTTCAGATAGCGGTCTGGGCTGAGGTCGCGGGCGTTGATCTCCGGCACCCGGTTGGAGATGATGTCGGCCAGCACCCTGGCCGAGCCGCAGGCCATGGTCCAGCCGAGCGTGCCGTGGCCGGTGTTGAGGTAGAGGTTGGACAATTCGCTTTGGCCGATCAGCGGCGGCCCGTCCGGCGTCATCGGCCGCAGGCCGCACCAGAAGCTCGCCGCCTTGAGGTCACCGCCGCCCGGAAACAGATCGCCGACCGAATGCTCGAGCGTGCGCCGGCGCGTTTCGTGCAGCCTGAGATCGAAGCCAGAAATCTCCGCCGTACCGCCGACGCGGATGCGGTCTCCAAGCCTGGTGATCGCCACCTTGTAGGTCTCGTCCATCACAGTCGAGACGGGTGCCGCGTCGGCGTCCTTGATCGGCACCGTGATCGAATAGCCCTTGACCGGATAGACCGGGATCGGCCGCTTTACTTTGCGCATGAACTGGGCCGAATAGCTGCCCATCGCCATCACATAGGCGTCAGCCGATCGTCCGCCCTTGTCGGTGTTGATGTGTTTGATGCGATTGCGGGTCCTGACGATGTACGAGATCGTCGTCCCGTATTCGAAGGTCACGCCGCGCGCTACGCAGAGCTCGGCCATGCGGTCGGTGAACATCTTGCAATCGCCGGTCTCGTCGCCGGGCAGCCTGAGGCCGCCGACGAATTTGCCGCGCACGTTGGCCAGTGCCGGCTCGGCTCCGATGCAGCCTTCGGGATCGAGAAGTTCGTAGGGGACGCCGTATTTCTTCAGCACCTCGACGTCGCCGCCGGTGCCGTCGAGCTGCTTTTGCGTGCGAAACAGCTGCAGCGTGCCTTTGGTCCGCTCGTCATAGGCGATGCCTGTCGCCGCGCGCAGCGCCTTCAGCGTATCGCGGCTGTATTCGGCCAAAGGCACCATGCGCGACTTGTTCAGCGCGTAGCGCTCGGCCGTGCAATTGCGCAGCATCTTGAGCAGCCATGTCCACATATGCGGATCGAAGGCGGGCCGCACCACCAGCGGGCCATGCTTCATCAGCAGCCATTTGATCGCCTTCAGCGGAATGCCAGGCCCCGCCCATGGCGAGGCATAGCCCGGCGAGACCTCGCCGGCATTGGCGAAGCTTGTTTCCAGCGCCGGCCCCTTCTGGCGGTCGAACACCGTCACCTCATGGCCGGCCTCGGCGAGATAATAGGCAGTGGTGACCCCGATCACGCCGCCGCCCAACACGAAGATCTTCATCGCATCACTCTCCACGACGACGTCTCGTCAGGCCGGGTCGTCATGCTCTGTCTGCCGGATTTTCGAGCGCCCGCCAAGTACCGCGTTGCTATCCGTGCACGTAGCGCCGATGAAAGCGGGCCCCGAGGCTGGTCAGGATTTCATAGCCGATCGTGCCGGCATGGCCGGCCGCGTCATCGACGCTTTGCGACGGGCCGAGCAATTCGACTAGATCGCCCTCGCCGAGCGTGCCCACGGGGAGCGCGGAAATGTCGAGGATGATCGAATCCATCGATACGCGTCCGAGAAAGGGCAGGCGGACCGTACCGAGCCAGGCGGCCGAGGCGGCGCGGCGATGCCAGCCGTCGGCATAGCCGAGCGAGATCGTCGCCGCTTCCAACGGGCCGGTTGCACGAAACGTATGGCCATAGCCGACGCCGGCGCCCTTCTCGAGGCTGCGCGTCTGGACGACTTTCGCCTGCAGCCGCACCACCGGCAGCATCGGGTTCGGTTCGCTCGGCGTCGGATTGATGCCGTAGAGCGCCGCCCCCGGGCGGGCGAGGTCGAAATGAAAGGCCGACCCCAGGAAGATGCCGGACGAATTGGCGAGCGAAGCAGGCGCTTCTGGCAGCATCTTGCGCAAGCGCTCGAAGGCCAGCCACTGCCGCTCATTGGCGGGATGTTGCGGCTCGTCGGCGCAGGCGAGATGGCTCATCACCAGGACGATTTCGACGCCGTCGAAAGCGCGCCGATCCTGGCTGATCGCCTCGACCTCCGCCGGCGGCATGCCGAGCCGCGACATGCCGCTGTCGACCTGGATCGCGGCCGGGACCTTGCGGTCGGCCTGCTGGCCGGCGTTGCTCCAGGCCTTCAGTTGTCCGACGCTGTTGATGACGGGAACAAGCTCCGCCGCAATCGCTTCCGGCTCGGAGCCAGGCGGCAGGCCGTTGAGGACATGGATCGCCGGTCCGGGTCCGAGTTCCCCGCGCAGCGCCATGCCCTCGGCGAGCAGCGCGACGAAGAATGTGGTGCAGCCTTCGGCCGACAGCGCCCTCGCCACGGGCGCCGCGCCCAGGCCATAGCCGTCGGCCTTGACGACACCGGCGCACGGCACGCTCCCAAGCTGCGCCTTCAGCCGCCGATAGTTCTCGCTTATGGCACCGAGATCGATGGTCAGGATGGCGCCGGCCACCGCTTCACTGACCAGCTCACCTTGCGTGGCGATGCTTTCGGGAACGTTTTTGGAGGCGTCGTTCATACCGACCCTGTGCGAAGCAGCTCAGCATCCATAAGACCACGAAACCGACGCAGCGACCATGCGCGATCGCGCTGGTTACGCCACCAGATGCCGGAACGCCGCCACCACGTCCTCATAGACCTTGCGCTTGAACGGCACGATCAGGTCGGGCAAGTCGCGCATCGGCCGCCACGCCCATTGGTCGAACTCGGCCGTGTGGCCGCCCGGTGGCGGGTTGATCTGGATCTCGCTCTCGTCGCCGTGAAAACGATAGGCGAACCATTTCTGCGTCTGGCCGCGATAGCGGCCCTTGAAGGCGATGCCGACCAGATGCGGCGGCAGGTCGTAATTGATCCAGTGCGGCGCCTCGGCCAGCAGCGAGACCGAGCGCATGCCGGTCTCCTCGTAGAGTTCCCGCGCGGCCGCCTCGAGCGGATCCTCGCCCTTGTCGATGCCGCCCTGCGGCATCTGCCAGAGCTGCGTGGTGCCGGCGAATTCGCTGTCCGGCTCGGCGATGCGGTGACCGACCCAGACCAGCCCTTCGCCATTGAGGATCATCAATCCGACACAGGGGCGGTAAGGCAGCGTCTCGGGATCGACCGGTTTTGTCTTCGCCATCAGTCAGTCTTTCCAGCTTTCCGCCGCTTTTGAGAATTCGCTCGGGAGAGAATTATCGAGAACGGCTGCTAGCCTTTTTGCGGATCGATGGCCACCGCCGAAATCGGCACGATCTCGATGCCGCGCTTCTTGGCTTCCGTCACCCAGGACGACACCGTGTCGACCGTCAGATCGAATGCCGAGCCGACGCCGACAGCAAAACCCTTTGCCCGCGCCGTGGCCTCGAGCTCGTCCAGTTTCTTCAGGATGGCGCCGCGGTCCTGCACCGCATCGATCGACGTGTCGCCGGCGACGAACGGCACGCCGTCCTTGAGCGCCAGGTCGGGCGCCAGGCTGCGCGCCGACGAACCATCGTCGACATAGGCCAAGCCGCGCTTGCCGAGCTCGGCCATGAACGGCCCCATCGCCGCGGAATCGGCCGAGAAGCGGGCGCCCATATAGTTCATCACGCCGGTATAGTTGGTGGTTCGCGACAGCGCCCAGTGCAGGCTCTTCAAATTCTCGTCCGGGCTCGCCACCACCGTCAGCGTGTTGCGGCCGGGATTGACGTTGGGATAGTCGAACGGCTCGAGCGGTACCTGCATGACGATCTCGTGCCCGCTCTGTCGCGCCGCCTGCATCCACCGGCCGATGCTGTTGCCTTGCGGGGCAAAGGCCAGCGTCACCTCGGCCGGCAGCTTGGCGATGGCCGCCTGGGTACCGGTCTGCGACACGGCGAGCCCGCCGATGACGATCGCCACGCGCGCGCCGCGCGATCCCGACCACGGCCGCGCATAGACGTCGAACGGACGCCTGCCGTCGGCGGCACGCATCGGCAGCGGCCCGGTTTCGCTGGTCTCGATCAGCGCCTTGTCGGGAATATGCGCGATCTTCAGGTTCTGGCCGACCGTCGAGGGGTCGCGAATGACGATCGCCGCCTTCGGCGGACCGTCGCCTTCTTCGGTCTGCACATGGATGATCTGCGGCCCGTCGGTCTTGGGAGAGGTTTCCTTGGGCGGCGTTTCCGTCTTGGGCGCGGCGGTCACCTTCGGCGTCGAAACGGCAACCTCTTCCGGCTTGCGGAACGGCTTTTCGCGCAGCGCGATCGCGCTTGAGATACCGACCACGGCCAGCACCGCCAGCGTGGCCCCGACCGTGCCGGCGCTGAGCCCGCGCGACGCGGCACGCGGCGGCCGGATCGTCTGTCCGAGCGGGCGTTCGATGTCCTTGCTGATGTCAGCCAACTTGTGTCCCCGGAAGCACGACCCTTAAGTGAAAGTCACCTTTTACGAGACATGCTGCGCAAAATTCGCAATCGCCGGCGCGTTAACCCAGACGCGTGGCGCTCCAACCGCGGTCCCCCGAATCAAACTGCCGGAACCTCGCGGCCCCGGCAGCATCGCATTGCTTTGATCGGGCGGCCAGAGCCTTGCTCTGACCACTCGGTCCTTACTGGTTGAGCACGGCCTTGTCCGGATTCGGCGGAAACGCCGGATCGGTCTTCTGGCCGCGCAGCAGCTCTTCGGCATAGATCAGCTGCAAATCGTCCTTCGGATCCGGCGGCACATAGGCAGCCGAGCCGGAGCCGGTCGAACCCTCATCGGCGCCCTTGATATGGCCCTTGAGATCCGATTCGCCGCGCGTCAGGTCCCTGCCCTGCAGATCCGGCGGCAGCGGCTGCTCGACCTTGATGTCGGGCGTGATGCCCTTGCCCTGGATCGACTTGCCGGACGGCGTGTAATAGAGCGCCGTCGTCAGGCGCAGCGCGCCGTTCTCGCCGAGCGGGATGATGGTCTGCACCGAACCCTTGCCGAAGGACTGGGTGCCGACCACCGTGGCGCGGCGCAGATCCTGCAGCGCCCCGGCGACAATTTCCGAGGCGCTCGCCGAACCGCCATTGACCAGCACGATCAGCGGCTTGCCCTTGATGTCGTCGCCCGGACGGGCGTCGAAGCGGGTGACGTCCTTCGGATCGCGGCCGCGCGTCGAGACGATCTCGCCACGGTCGAGGAAGGCGTCGGACACGCTCACCGCCTGGTCGAGCAGGCCGCCAGGATTGAGGCGCAGATCGAGCACAAAGCCCTTGAGCTTGTCGTTCGGCACCTGCTTCTTGATGCTGTCGATGGCGTTCTCGAGGTCGTCATAGGTCTTTTCGGTGAACGACGTGATCTTCATGTAGCCGATGTCGTTCTCGACCCGGAACTTGACCGCCTTGACCTTGATGATGTCGCGCACGACGGTCAGCTCGATCGGCTTGTCGGCGCCCTGGCGCAGGATGGTGAGCTTGATCGGCGTGTTGACCGGCCCGCGCATCTTCTCGACGGCGTCGTTGAGGGTCAGGCCGCGCACCTCATCGCCATCGATCTTGGCGATGTAGTCGCCGGCAAGCACGCCCGCCTTGGCGGCCGGCGTATCGTCGATCGGCGTGATCACCTTAACCAGGTCGTTTTCCATGGTGACTTCGATGCCGAGGCCGCCGAATTCGCCCTTGGTCTGCACGCGCATGTCCTGCGCCTGCTCGGCATTCATGTAGGAGGAGTGCGGATCAAGCGAGGTCAGCATGCCGTTGATGGCGTTTTCGACCAGCGACTTGTCGTCCGGCGGCGTCACATACTGCGCCCGGACGCGCTCGAAGATGTCGCCGAAGATGGCCAGCTGCTTGTAGGTCTCGGAGCCCGCAGCGTTCGCCGTCGAGCCGGGTGCGCCGTAGACCAGGCTCATCGCTGATGCGCCCATCAGCGCACCGGCAAACAGAAGCGACAGTTTCCGCATCATTTCACGTCCTTCCAGAAAAACGGTCCGCCCACCATGGGGCCGGATCGACGGGTTTTCCATCCTTGCGGAACTCGACGTAGAGCTCCGGCGTGGCATTTCCATTCTTCGAGGCCGAGGTGCTCGCCACCCGGGCCTCTCCCATCGCGCCGACCGGCTCTCCTGCGAGCACCGGCTGGCCAGTCGCGACGCTGATTCTGCTCATCCCCGCCAGGACGACATGATAGCCGTCGCCTGCGTTCAGGATCAAGAGTTGACCATAGGAGCGAAAAGGCCCCGCATAAAGCACATTTCCATCCGCCGGCGCGGTGACGATGGCGCCCGATTGTGTCGCAACCATGTCACCAAGCATCACCGCGCCGTTACCGTCATCGGTGCCGAAACGCTGTTTTATCTTGCCGATGACCGGCAGCGCGATCTGCCCCTGAAGCGCCGAAAACGGCGCTGAAGCGGTCAGCCGGTTACCTTCGGGCACCGGCAGTGCAGCCAGTTCCGTCTGCGCCGGAGCCCCTGCTTGTGCGGGAACCTCTTGCGCCGGAGCCGTGTCGCCGTCGGCCGATTTCTGCTCGCCGGCCTTGGTCTGGTCCGCCGCCTTGCGCGCCTTGTCGGCCTCGAGCGAGGCGATCAGCTCCTTCAGGCTGCCGGCCTTGGCCGCCAGTGCCTCGGAGCGCTGCTTTTCCGCCGCCAGCGCCGTTTGCGTGTCGGCTTCGAGCCTCTGTTTGGCTTCAAGCAGCATGGTGAGCCGCTTCTTTTCCGCCGTCTGCTCGCCGACCGCTTCCGTCAGCCTGGCGCGCTCGGCCTCGATCGAGGCCGTCACCCGTGTCTGTTCCTTGAGGTCGGCCAGCAATATATCGGTCTGCTGGCGCAGTTCCGGCACCACGGCGCCCAAGAGGATGGCGCTGCGCACCGACGACAGCGCGTCTTCCGGCTTGACCAGGATTGCCGGCGGCGGATTGAGCCCCATGCGCTGCAGCGCGCCGAGCACCTCAGCCAGCACGTCGCGCCTTGCGTTGAGCGAGGCGCGGATCTTCTGCTCCTCGCCCTTCAGCCCCTCCAGCTTGGCGCCGATGTCCTCGATGTCCTGGCCTAGCTTCTGCTCGGTCATCGCCGACTGGATCAGCGCCGCGGTGATCGAGGCATGATCCTTCTTGACCGCCGCTATGTCGGCCGCAAGCTTGGCCAGCCGCTCGGAAGACAGCGTGATCTCCTTCGAGACCTGCTCGTATTCGGCGCGGCTCTTGTCCGGATCGGGCGCCAGGTCGAGCGTGTTCTCGGCCCTGGCGGCACCGAGTAACAGCACGAACGCCGCCGCCGCAATGCCGCAGCCGCGCAGAATGCTCGCTCTGGTTCGTCCAAATTCAGACATTGAAGCCCGACTCTATGCGTGGCTTCGTTAACGAACAATCAACCATGTTCGATAGGTTTGCCAATGGCGTACACTCTGCCGCTGCATTGGGGCGGAAATCCGGGCGGGCGGGCGCCGATGCACAGGATTCGGCCTGGTCTAGGAGCGATGATAGGGATGTCCCGAAAGGATGGTGGCGATCCTGTAGAGCTGTTCGCCCAGCATCACCCTCACCAGCTGATGCGGCCAGGTCAGCGCGCCGAACGACACCACCAGATCGGCCTGGTCGCGCAGCGACTGGTCGTGGCCGTCGGCGCCGCCGATGGCGATGACCAGCGCCTTGCGGCCGCTGTCGCGCAGCAGGCCGATGCGGCCGGCGAAATCCTCGGAGGAAAAGCTTTTGCCGCGTTCGTCGAGCAGGATCAGCGCGGTGCCTTGCTGCAGCTGCGTCTGCAGCTTCTGGCCTTCTTCGCGCCGCCGCTCATTGGCGGTCTGGGCGCGGCCTTCGGCAATCTCGACAACGCCTGAGAATTCGAGCCCGACCGGGGGACCGCTCTTGGCGAAGCGCTCGAAATAACGGTCGGCGAGCAGCTTCTCGGGGCCGGCTTTCATCCGGCCCACGGCATGAACCGTAATCTTCATCCCTGCCTCGAAGAGCCGTCGATGCATGCTGAGCGGCATGCATCAAAACAGATGCGGCTCAGTGGAGCGTCTCTTCCTCGAGGTCCGGCGCCTGCCACATCTTTTCGAGATTGTAGAATTCGCGGACTTCGGGGCGGAAGACATGGACGATGATGTCGCCCGAATCGATCAGGACCCAGTCGGCACCGGCCAGCCCCTCGACGCGCGCCATGCCGAGGCCGGCATCCTTGAGCGCCTTGAGGAGGTGATCGGCGACAGCCGAGACATGACGGTGCGATCGGCCCGACGCGACAACCATATAGTCGCCGAGGCTCGATTTCCCCTGAATGTCGATTGAGACGATGTTTTCGGCCTTGGAGTCTTCCAGACTGGCAAGGACTGTCTTGATGGCGCGGGACACGGCGTCGTTTACGCTGATCCCGGCCGGCGAAGGCACGATGTCGGCCTTCTTCCGCAGTGCTGTTCTCAGTGTATTTCCTTTCGCAGCAAGAACAACCAAATCACCCGCCAAATCAGGTGACACCACTTAGATAGGCAGAGTTCCGTTGCAGTTTCAAGACGTGGGTCGCGGCCGCCGCCAACGCGATGCTCTGCGTTTGGTTCCAAATGCCTGCAAATATCGGAACTTTGGGCTCATTGGCGGGTTTATCGGCTTTCCCCCCAAAATCGGATTTCCCAGAATGCCTATCGATCCTCAGAACACGCTCCTCACCGTGCAGGCGGGCCTTGCCCAACTCAGCACCCTGATCGTCTCCTACTCATTCTCCGCCATCGGCGCCGTCATCCTGCTCGTTGTCGGCTATATCGTGGCCGGCCTCGCCGAGCGCTCGATCTCCGCCGGCCTGAAACACATCCATGGCTTCGACGCGACGCTGCGCCATTTCTTCTCAAAGATCGTCCGCTACGCCATCCTGATCCTCGTCGTCATCATGGTGCTCGGCCAGTTCGGCGTGCAGACCGCCTCGATCATCGCCGCCGTCGGCGCCATCGGTCTCGCCATTGGCCTGGCGCTGCAGGGCACGCTGCAGAACATCGCGGCCGGCATCATGCTGCTGGCGCTCAGGCCGTTCCGTATCGGTGAATATGTCGAGGTCGGTGCCATTTCAGGCACCGTCGAGGAGGTCGGCCTGTTCGCCACCAGGTTGCGGACGGTCGACGGCGTGTATGTGCTGGCGCCCAACTCGACCCTCTGGAACCAGCCCGTCCGCAATTTTACCCGCAACGGCGTCCGCCGTGGCGACATCACGCTGACCATCGGCTCGTGGAACGACATCGATTTCGCGCAAAAGACGATGCTCAGTGTCGCGGCCGCCGAACGGCGCGTCAGGCGGGAACCGGCGCCGATCGCCTTCGTCTCGACCGTCGGCGACACCAGCGTCGCCGTTTCCTTGCGCTACTGGACCTCGGCGGCGGATTTCTTCGCCACCCAGATCGATCTCACCAAGCGCATCAAGCAGGCCTTCGATGCCGAAGGGCTTTCGGTTCCCGCGCCGCCGCCGGACGCGCAGCGGCTGGAACCCTCCAGCACCCGGCAATAGCGAGGCACCTTCAGCTGTCGCGCTGCTGATCCGGTGCGAAGGCAAGCTCCACCGGCAACGGCGCCTGCGCGCTCATCGGCGCGAAGCTGCCGGTCTCGGCCGTCGGCACCGGCTGCGTTGTCAGCACCCGCCACAGCACGAACAGGCAGAAGGCCGAGGCGATGACGATCGCCACGTAGATGAAGGCCTGTGTGCCATAGAGGGCGGAAAGCCCGGTCACGATGCCCGGCACGACGAAGCCCGACAGCGACCAGGCAAACAAAAGCGAACTCGACAGCGCCACCATGTCGTTCTTGCTGGCGCGGTCGGCAGCATGCGCGCTGGCCAGCGAATAGATCGATTCCGAGGCGCCGTCCCACACGATGTATATCACCACCAGCGCCGCCAGTGCGCCGCCATCGAAGCCGATGGCAAGCATGCCCGCCGCCACCGCCAGCGCGGAGGCGGCGATCAGCACATAGCGCCGGTCGGTGCGGTCGGAGATCCAGCCGAGCGGTATTTGCAGGATCAGCGTGCCGAGCGGCATCGCCGCCAGGAGCAAGGCCACATCGGCCTGGCTGTACCCCTCGGCGGTGGCATGGATCGGCGCAAAGCCCGAAATCGCCATCGACAGGCCGCCGACGGCAAGCATGCCGGCGACACCGACCGGCGAGATCCGCCAGGCACGGCCGAGCGCCACCGACGCGGCCTGTGGCGCTGGCGGCTGGGCAAGCCGCGTCATGCCGACCGGCAGGATCGACAGAGCGGTAAACGCGATGCCGATCAGCGGCGCGGCCGCGGTCTGGATATCGATCGCCGCCAGCGTGGCATAGCCGACGCCGAGCCCGGCGACATAGGCGACGTAGAACACCGCCATGACGCGTCCGCGTATAGCGTTGGCGACGGCATCGTTCAGCCAGCTCTGGGCGACGATGAACAGGCCGCAGATGGAAAAGCCGTAGAGCGCACGCGCCGCGATCCACAGCAGCGGGTAGGTCCCGGCGCCAATGGCGGCATTGGACAGCGCAATCAGCGCCGACAGCACCATGAACGCGCGCGCATGCCCGACCCTGCGCACCAGCGGACCGGTCAGGATGCAGCCGGCAAGGCCGCCTGCGGAAAGGCCGGTGATGATCAGCCCAGCCCAGGTCGGATCGAACCCCTCGACGCCAAGGCGGACCGGGATATAGGCGAACATCAACCCGTTGCCGACCGCGATCAGCGCCATCGACAGCACGACGCTGGCAATGGCGATCACCGGCGCCGGCGGGTTGCCATCTTCCGAACCGGTTTCGAATTGATTCTTCTTTGAAATCGCCATGTCCGGTCAGGATCGCCTACCAAACGAACAAACGCAGCCGCAAATGCGACATGGCCGGGCGGCCTGGCTCAGTCTTTTGCAGCCTTGCGAATGGCGCTTGACGACAGCGACGAGCGCGGGCCGTGGATGAAGGTCCAGGCCGGCGCCTTCATGCGGGCGAGGCGTGGCGCGTCGCCCTCGTCGACGCGGGCATAGTCGAAGGTCTTGGCAACCACCGACGACAGGAAGGAGAGCGTCGCCCCTGGCCGGTCGATGACGGCGATCGGGAAGGTCATGACGATCTGGCGCCAGCGCTGCCAGCGGTGGAAGTCGCGCAAGCTATCGGCGCCCATGATCCAGACGAAGTCGACGCCGGGATTGCGCGCCTTGACCAGCGCCAGCGTGTCGGCGGTGAAACGGACATAGTGTGCCGCCTCGAAGGCGGAGACCTTGATCTTCGGGTTCTTGGCGATCTGCTCGGACTGCTGCAGGCGCTCGCTGAGCGGCGCCAGTTCCCGCGTGCTCTTCAGCGGATTGCCTGGCGTCACCATCCACCACAGTTGGTCGAGCGCCAGCCGTCTCAGTGCGATCTCGGCGACCAGCGCGTGACCTGCATGCGGCGGGTTGAACGAGCCGCCGAACAGCCCGACGGCAAGGCCTTTGCCGGCGTGCGGCATGTGGAGGTAGTGGGAGGGGACGGCGGAGTCAGAAGGGGACAGCATGGTGCTAGGCACCCCCCTCTGTCCTGCCGGACATCTCCCCCTCAAGGGGGGAGATTGGCAGTTTCACCGACGGGAGAAATTCTGCAACGCTGGTAGTTGTCGAAACCGGAAAGGACAGTCGATCTCCCCCCTTGAGGGGGAGATGTCCGGCAGGACAGAGGCGGGTGGCTGGGCGCAACCTTCAAGCCCTTGGGACGAAAAACGTCACGGCCTCACCTGGCCAGACCCGCGCACGCGGTATTTGAACGAGGTCAGCTGTTCGACCCCGACCGGGCCGCGCGCGTGCATCTTGCCGGTGGCGATGCCGATCTCCGCACCCATGCCGAACTCGCCGCCATCGGCGAACTGGGTCGAGGCATTGTGCAGGAGGATCGCCGAATCGATCTCGTTGAAGAATTTTTCGACCGCCTTGGCGTCCTCGGCGACGATGGCTTCGGTGTGATGCGAGGAAAAGGTCTCGATATGCTCGACCGCGCCGGCAACGCCGTCGACCAGTTTTACCGCAAGGATGGCATCGAGATATTCGGTCATCCAGTCGGCTTCGGTCGCCGGTTTGGCGTCGAAGAACAGCTTCAGCACCTCTTGATCGGCATGGATCTCGCAGCCGGCCGCACGCAGCGCGTCGAGGATCGGCACGAGATGCGTGGACGCCACGGCACGGTCGACCAGCAGCGTCTCGGCGGCGCCACAGACGCCGGTGCGCCGCATCTTGGCGTTGACGGCGATCCTGATCGCCATGTCGAGATCGGCCGAGCGGTCGATATAGAGATGGCAGATGCCTTCGAGATGCGCGAAGACCGGCACACGCGCCTCGCTCTGCACGCGCCCGACCAGGCTTTTTCCGCCGCGCGGAATGATCACATCGAGATTGCCGGAAAGCCCCTTCAGCATCTCGCCGACGGCGGCGCGGTCGGTGGTCGGCACCAGCTGGATGGCATCTTCCGGCAGGCCGGCGGCCTTCAGCCCCTCGACCAGGCAGGCGTGGATGGCGGCCGAGGAATTCAGCGAATCCGAGCCGCCGCGCAGGATGACCGGATTGCCGGCCTTGAGGCAGAGCGCGCCGGCATCCGCCGTCACGTTCGGCCGGCTCTCATAGATGACGCCAACGACGCCGAGCGGCGTGCGCACCCGTTCGATCTGCAGGCTGTTCGGCCGGTCCCAGGCGGCGATGACGTCGCCGACGGGATCCTTAAGTTCGGCGATCTCGCGAATACCATCGGCCATCGCGCGGATGCGCGCCGGATCGAGCTTCAGCCGCTCCATGAAGGAGCCGGAAAGCCCGGACTCGTGGCCGCTCGAGATGTCGAGGGCGTTGGCGTCGAGTATCTCCCGCTCACGGGCGATGATCGCCTCGGCCATGGCCAGCAGCGCGGCATTCTTGGCGGCGGTGGTCGCGATAGCCAGCGGTCGGGCGGCAGCGCGCGCCTTGCGGCCTATCCGTGCCATCAAACTGGCTACATCTTCGCCTTGGTGTTTGTTCAGCATTTGACCGCTCCAGTGAAGCTTCGTGGATTTACACGCGGCCGGCCTTCGCGGCAATGGCTACTGCGACGACAAGATCGAACCCGGCGAGAGCCCCGACGGCAAGGCCATGACTATGGTAGGTACGATGGTGTCCCTCGCGCTCGCCGAGCGCTATTGCGGCGCGCCACCGACACCGCTTTCCCAGATCTTTGTCGTTGTAGAGGAGGGCCACGGATGTGGCCGCGTGCTCGGCTTGAGGCGGAATTTAAGAAAAAGATGGAAGAGGAAAAAGGCGCGGAAGCAATGACGACCGACGCGCTCATCCGCGACATCGTCTTCGGCGACGAGAAGGATGTTCCCCAAGCCGAAATGGATCGACGTGCCAAGGCAGCCATCGAAGCGGAGTTGGGAGGTTGCAGCGAGCTTCTGAAAATGCAGCAGGCGTTTCAGGGTCGTTATCGCAACCCACCCAAATGGCCGCGTGAACCTGACAAGTAGCGCGCCCTCAATCGCGGGACCGCATCTCAGTCGGCGCCGCCGCTCACCACAAGGTCGTCGCGGTGGATCATCGCCGAGCGGGCCTCATAGCCGAGCACCGTTTCGATCTCGGCCGTCTTCAGGCCTGCGATCCTTACGGCATCGGCGGCATCATAGGCAACCAGCCCGCGCGCGATCTCGCGGCCCTCTGGCGACAAGATTGCCACTGTGTCGCCGCGCGAGAAATTGCCGCTGACCAATTTGACGCCGGCCGGCAGCAGCGACTTGCCCGACAAGAGCGCACCGATGGCGCCGGCATCGACGGTGAGCCGGCCCGCCGGTTCGAGCTGGCCGGCGATCCAGGTCTTGTAGCCCTTGACCGGGTTGGCGCTCGGCCGGAAGAAGGTGGCCCGCTCGCCGCGCTCGATTGCCATCAGCGGCGACAGCCGCGTGCCTGATGTGATGACCATGGCCGTGCCGGCGGCGGTGGCGATCTTGCCGGCGTCGAGTTTTGTCCGCATGCCGCCGCGCGAAAGTTCGGAGGCAGCCGCACCGGCCATCGCTTCGATATCGGGCGTGATGCGGTCGACCACCGGAATGAATTTTGCGCCTGGGTCTCTGGCCGGCGGCGCCGTGTAGAGCCCGTCGATATCGGAGAGCAGCACCAGCAGATCGGCGCCCATCATGGTGGCGACGCGCGCGGCCAGCCGGTCGTTGTCGCCATAGCGGATCTCGGAGGTCGCCACCGTGTCGTTCTCGTTGATGACCGGCACCGCCTTCATCTTGAGCAGCGTCGAGATCGTCGCCCGTGCGTTGAGGTAGCGGCGGCGCTCCTCGGTGTCGCCGAGCGTCAAAAGGATCTGGCCTGATTTCAGGCCGCCCTTGCCAAGCGCATCCGACCAGGCGCCGGCCAGCGCGATCTGGCCGACGGCGGCGGCGGCCTGGCTCTCCTCGAGCTTCAGCGCCCTTTTTCCCAGGCCTAAAATGGTGCGGCCGAGCGCGATGGCGCCGGACGACACGACCATCACCTCGGCGCCGCCATTGGCCAGCACGGCGATGTCGTCGGCCAGCGAATCCAGCCAGTCGCGCTTCAGCCCCGTCGTCCTGTCGACGAGCAATGCCGAGCCGATCTTGACGGTGATACGCCGGTATTTCTTCAACGACTGCATGGTCATTGCCAGCGCGTGCCAACCGGAACGACGACCTTGTCGCGCGCCTCGGCAACAACGGCCATCAGCGCCCGTTGCACCGCCTCGACGCCTTCGCCGGTGACGGCCGAAAGCAGCATCGGCGCGCGGCCGGCGGCGCGTTTCAGCGAAGCCGCCTTCTTCTTGCGCTCATCGGCATCGAGAATGTCAACTTGGGACAGCGCCAGGATCTCGACCTTCTCGATCAGCCCGTTGCCATAGGCATCAAGCTCAGCGCGTACCGTCTTGTAGGCCTTGCCCGGATTTTCCTCTTGCGCGGAGACCAGATGCAGCAGCACCCGCGTGCGCTCGACATGGCCCAAAAAGCGGTCGCCGATGCCAACGCCCTCATGTGCGCCTTCGATCAGGCCGGGAATGTCGGCGATGACGAATTCGCGGCCGTCGATGCGGGCGACGCCGAGGCCGGGATGCAGCGTGGTGAAGGGATAGTCGGCGATCTTCGGCTTGGCCGCGGTGACCGCCGCCAGGAAGGTCGACTTGCCGGCATTGGGCAGGCCAACCAGGCCGGCGTCGGCGATCAGTTTCAGCCGCAGCCAGATGTTCATCTCCTCGCCCGGCAGGCCGGGATTGGCGCGGCGCGGCGCCTGGTTGGTCGAGGTCTTGAAATGCTGGTTGCCGAAGCCGCCATTGCCGCCCTTGGCCAGCAGGAAGCGCTGACCGACCACGGTGAGGTCGCAGATCAGCGTCTCGTTGTCCTCTTCGAAAACCTGGGTTCCGGCCGGCACTTTCAGCGTCACGTCGGCGCCCTTGGCGCCGGTCATGTTGCGGCCCATGCCATGCGTGCCGGTCTTGGCCTTGAAATGCTGCTGGTAGCGATAGTCGATCAGCGTGTTCAGCCCGTCGACCGCCTCCAGCCAGACATCACCGCCGCGGCCGCCATCGCCGCCATCCGGCCCGCCGAACTCGATGAATTTTTCGCGCCGGAACGACACCGAACCGGCACCGCCGTCGCCGGAGCGGATGTAAACCTTGGCTTGATCGAGAAATTTCATCGGATTTTCGGGTTTCTGCTAGTGGGCTTGCGCGATTGCTCTAAACCAAGGCGAGGCGAAGGGCGAGGCCGTTCTGCGAAGGATTGCGCCGACGCCGGCTTTTGCTGAGGCGCGGGACGCGGTAGCACTGTGAGCCTGCACGTGCCCCGGCGAAGGTCGATTTCGGCTTTCGGGTCAGGACGCCGGGCTGGGGAATGCTGGCATGAAGCTTGTGACCTACAACATCCAGTACGGCATCGGGCTCGACGGCCACTACGATGTCGGCCGCATTGCCGACGCCGTGCGCGGCGCCGACGTGATCGCGCTGCAAGAGGTTACCCGCAACAACCCCAGGAACGGCAACCACGACATGGTGGCCGAACTCTGCGACGCGCTGCCCGATTACTTTGCCGCCTATGGCAGCAATTTCGAGGTCAATGTCGGCTCTCACCTGGAAGCCGGCCGCGCTATCACCACGACGTTCCAGCTCGGCAACATGGTGCTGTCGAAAACGCCCATTCATCTGTCGCGCAACCTCCTTTTGCCGCGCAGCCGCAGCCTGGAAGCGATGAACTTCCAACGCGGCGCGCTGGAAGCGCTGATCGAAACGCCGCTCGGCTTCATCCGCTTCTATTCCACCCATCTCGACCATCGCAGCCCGGTTGAACGCCAGGGCCAGATCCGCTTCCTGCGCCAGCGCCTGCTGAACTATGCGCTGGAAGGCGGCGGCCTGTCCGGCATTCCCGAGATCGGTCTGCCCGACCTGCCCTATCCGGAAGCCTTCATCGTCATGGGCGACTTCAATATGCTGCCCGGATCGCCCGAATATGTCGAACTGGTCGGCCGCCCGGATCATGAGTTCGGCATGCCGCTGACCGCCGACCTCGCCGTCGACGCCGCCCAGCGCCTCGACACGCCCGATCTGGTCACCTGGGTCGATCCCAAGCGGCCCGACGATGCGGGCCGCCACAAACGCATCGACTATGTCTTCACCTCAGCCTCGCTCGCCGGAACACTGAAGCGCCTGTGGGTCGACCGGCAGGCGGTCGGCTCGGACCATCTGCCGGTTTGGGTCGAAACGGCTTGACCTCAAACCTCTGCTTCGAGCCTACGCGCCGAGCGTCGAGATTCAGGTCAGGCCGCGCCGAGAATGGTGGTTTCCGAGAACCGGAGCGGAGCGTACTTAAAGTACGTGAGCACCGGAAGCGGAGGAAACCGCCATTCGCAGGCCGGCCTCACCTGAATATCGACACACCTAAAAGTGCACCCAGTTCCTGAGGCTCGTCCAGGTCTTCCTGTCGAGCCGGTAGCGCTCGACCGGCACCTGGCCGGCGACGATCGAGTTCAACATGCCCTGCCCGGCATACTGGAACCCGCATTTGTGGATGACCCGGCGTGAGGCCGGGTTGATGACCCTGGTCGAAGCATGCAGCACCTGGGTCGACGTCCTCTGGAAGGCGAGGTCGACCAGCGCGTGCGCGGCCTCCGTCGCATAGCCGCGCTTCCAGTAGGGTTCGCCGATCCAGTAGCCGAGCTCCAGCCCGCGATCGGTGGTGTTGAGGCCGGCGCAGCCGACGAAAGTGTCGGTGCCGGCCAGCGTCAGCGCATAGACGATGCCGGCGCGGCGCGCTGCCGTCATGGCGAGGAAGGCGCGGGCCTCGGCCTCGCCATAGGGATGCGGCATGCGGGCCAGCATTTCGGCGATGTGGCGGTTGTCCGCGAGCGCCACCAGCTGCCCGATATCGCCTTCGTGCGGGCGCCGCATGACCAGCCGCTCGGTGGCCAGCACCGGGCAATCTATCGCGTAACTTTCGTCGTCCGTGTCGTCCGCTTCGGCAACCATGTCAAAGTCCTCCAGGCGCAAGAAAAAAGGGGAGATGGAAACCCATCTCCCCTGATCCTTTTCCTGGCCTGGCCAGACACCGGTTCCCGAGATGGGCGCCGGTGTTGTGGTGCGGAACCGGCTACTCCGCTGCTTTGGAAATCGGGTTCACCGATACGTAGGTTCGGCCGTTGGCTTTCTTGTTGAAGGTGACTGCGCCAGCTTCCAGCGCAAAAAGGGTGTGGTCCGTGCCCATGCCGACATTGACGCCGGGATGCCACGAGGTGCCGCGTTGACGAATGATGATGTTGCCCGGAATCACGGCTTCGCCGCCGAACTTCTTCACGCCGAGACGCTTGGAATGCGAGTCGCGACCATTGCGCGACGAACCGCCAGCTTTCTTGTGTGCCATCTAACTAACTCCGATGCGCCCTGGGGGCGCTTGAATGGTCTTATGAACGCGTTCGCGTTCCGTTTCAAGTCCGATCCGGCGATCGTTTCGCCGGTTCGTTCCTACTTCTTCGCCAGCTCCTTGGCCTGCTCGCGCCAGTCCTTGATCTGGTCGGCGCTGAACGGCATGTGCTCGTCGATCTTGGCGACATCCTTGTCGGTCAGCTTGGCGAGCTGCGCGAAGGTGATGATGCCCTGCTCGGCGAGGTCCTTGGCCGCGACCGGGCCGATGCCCTTGATCACGGTCAGGTCGTCAGGCTCGCCCTTCGGCGCCTTGAACAGCGGCGCGGCGGCAGTGGTCTCGGCCTTGGCTTCTTCCTTCGGAGCAGCCTCAGCCTTGGCTTCCTTCTTGGCCTTGGCCTCCTTCGGCGCGGCCTCGGCCTTCGCCTCGACGGCAGCCTCTGCCTTGGCTTCCGGCTTCGCCGCGGCCTTCTTCGCCGGCTTGGCGCCGCCCAGCAGGATCTCGGCGATCCGGACGGTGGTCAGAAGCTGACGGTGGCCGATCTTGCGGCGCGAATTCTGCCGGCGGCGCTTCTTGAAAGCGATGACGGTGCGGTTCTTGCCCTGCTCGACGACTTCGGCGGTGACGGTGGCACCATCGACGAACGGCGCGCCAAAGGTAACGTTCTCGCCCTCGCCATGCGCCAGCACATTGCCGATCTCGACGATATCGCCGACCTGGGCTTCGAGTTTCTCGATCTTCAGGAGATCGTTGGCGGCAACGCGATACTGCTTGCCGCCCGTTTTGATGACTGCGAACATTTTTTGCCTTTCGCTGTTCGGTCGGCCTTGATGAACCGCTTCAGGCGGTTCGGCCGTCTTTTTGTCAGTCTGCGGGTTCAAAAAACAAGCGGCGCGGAAGACCCCTCCACGCCGATTGCGCGCTGTCCCTAACCGAAGGTTGGGCCGAAGTCAAGGCAAGTGGCTGTATCTCTGACCCGCCCGCCGCGCCATCACCGGTCGCCGCGCTGGTTGCTTCCGGCAAGGCGACGAGGACACCCGTGAAACACCCTGCCCGGAGGGGTTCGCGCCATCGCGACACGGCGGTGGTTCGCGAAGGCCGGAAATCAGGCTGATAGGGCCTTGTAACCTGCCCGCCCAGCCGTTATCTAGTGCGCCGCGCCGGCAACGGCGGACCATGACCGCGGAGAGGTGGCAGAGTGGTCGAATGCACCGCACTCGAAATGCGGCATGCTCGCAAGGGCATCGGGGGTTCGAATCCCTCCCTCTCCGCCAGATTTCTCTCCTAACAGATTGATTTTGTAGGATAGTTGTCCGCGTCCTTTGCCTCCTTCCCAATGCGTTTCCCAAGGAAAATGCACCCGAAGGAGACCTTGATTATGCACCGCTTTTCAGACCAGACCGAAAACCCGATCGTCGGGAGATTCTCTCGCCGTGCCTTGCTTGTCGGCGCAGTCGCCTCCGTTCCTGCCATTGCTTCGGCAGCGCCGCCGCCCGTCCTGGCGCTTCCCGAGCCGCGTGAATTACCTGTCCAGCGCGTCAATCGGCTCGCTGCGGAACTTGCCCACGCGATGGATGACTGGATGGCCGACATCAGCCACTCAGGCCATCCCCATGCCTTGTGGGAGGCGCATGTATGGCCGGCCTCAACTGGCCTCGGCATCTACTATAAAAACCACGATAGGGGCGTGTCATGAACGCCCACACGCCCATTCTGAAGCCCCTTGGCATGCCGAAGGGCATGGATCCGCGCGAGTGGCGCCAGTCGGTCGAGAAGCGCCTGAACGACCTCCTAGACCGCGCCATGAGCCTGATAACGGCGCTCGACTTGATGGAGGTCGATTGCGATCTGGAGGAGACGGCAGACGACGAGCCGTCCCTTGGATGGACGGAGCGGGGCGGACACGGTTCAGCGTCATACCTTGCGCCGAACCTTCCGGCCGGTGACGTGCTCGACCTCGAAATGGACAACTGCGACGACGAGGAAGGCGGCGACGCAGAACCGTGTCCGGACATCGCCGGCGAAACCGTCATGTGGCCGGACGATCTGAAGTCGCAGGAAATGCTGGTGTCGCTATGAGCCGGCGCGCACCTCTGACGATAGAGCCGAGCAACGACATGCTTCGGGATGATTCCTATACGCACCGACGACGAAGAGTTCATGCTCGTCGCTCCGTCGCATTACGACCCTGAGTACTATCCGCCGGGCTCTTGCATTCAATAGGTCCGACGCCGACCCATATTTGGCCCGCTGCCTCACGGTGGCGGGCTTTTCATTTGGCGGTGGGGACTAGCGGGATTAGCGGGCAAAATGCCGTCGCTTTCGAGTGTCAGCAGATGTGGTAAGGTTGATTGTCGGCGAGTAGCAGAGGTCCAGCAACAATGACTTTGAGACGAACCAGAGCTTACGGCACATCCGGCTTGGTTCTAGCGGTTTGCATTGTATTTGCTTGGCAGAACGCCGCTGCCGCTCAAAATTGCGACGCAGCCGCGACGCCTGGCGTCAATTGGCAGGACTGTGACAAAAAGCTTCTCATCCTAAAAGGACAGGACCTGAGCGGGGCGAACCTGATCGGTGTTGATTTCACTTCGACCGACCTCAGGAACAGCAATCTCCTTGCGGCAAATTTTGAGAAGGCAACGCTTGTGCGTGCTTCCCTGGCCGACTCGACCGCCAAAGGCGCCCGGTTCGACAAAATCGAGGCCTACAGGACCGACTTCAGCCATATGGACGCGCAGGGCGCTGTGTTTACGAGCGCGGAAGTGCAGCGCTCGAATTTCCAGGACGCCAATCTGACCAATGTTGATTTCACAAAGGCGGAATTGGGGCGAGCGCAGTTCCATGACGCCGATATCAGCGGCAGCCGCTTTTCGTTTGCCAATCTCGCGCGGGCGGACTTCCGAGGAGCGACGTTCACCGCGCCGATAGACTTTGACCGCGCTTTTTTCTTTCTGACCCGTATCGAGGGCCTCGATCTTTCCAATTCGGCGGGTCTATCCCAGTGGCAGCTCAACATGGCTTGCGGAGACGCCCGGACCGAGTTGCCTTCTGGCTTGACGAGGCCTGAAGATTGGCCCTGTAGCGAGCCATAGGCTCGGCGCCGTGTCGCTGCCGGGGCTGAAATCGTCAAGCGCGCCCTTGCGAGGGCGAAGCTTGCGCTGCATCCTTGGCGCGACGTGAGGGGGCGTCGAAGTATGGGCGAAAGGACAAGGATTGCGGCCGTCGCTGTCGTCGCGATCGGCCTTGTTTGGATGTTCAAGGGCCATGACAGGAGTCCGACGGGCAGCGCGAGCTCTACCAGTGGCGTTGTTGCTTCGGGCGTCAATGCCGGTGTCTACGGAGACTGCGCCAAGATCAACGCGAAAGCCGTGCTTGCTTCGTGGGATAACACGATAGACAGCATCAGGCGCAGCGACGCCACCGATTTCAGCGGACCTCAAATATTCGTACACGTCTCGACCGAAAGATGGGGGGATGCCGGCCACGAGGGGCGACTGAGCATCGCGATCGCTGCGTATTGCGATGCCGCTGACACGCATGGCAAGGGCGTAGCCATCATAAAGGGAAGCATTGACGAGAAACTCGGTGGCGTCGTTGACGGCAACTACACGAGCCCCTGACCTTTTGTTCACCTGGCCGCCGGGCGTCGAGTTCATCCCGAGAATGGCGGCGGCGCCGGGGTGAGGCTGCGGAAATGAAACAGCCAGCCAGCGCCTAGCGCCCGTGCTCTAAAAATGCCACCTATTCACAATCTGCCCGCGGCTACTCGGTACCGTTCGATAGCCTCCGAGTTCAGTAGCTCTTGTGCAATTGATAGAAGGACATAGTCGAGGTTGTTGCGTTTGTAGAGCGGATAGAATTCGTCAATTTTGTCGAGTGCGGCTGCTGCCACCGGGCTGCGCTTAAGGTAGCGATCCCCCTGAGCATGGATGTATCCAAGTCGATATGCCGCGTACTCGATGACGTCAAAACGGCTGAATGACTTGCCTTCACAACATCCGACACTGCATGCAAAATAATCGGCGAGGCTCCTATCTCTATCGTGAAAAGGATCCCCTCCCATGGTGAAGTCGATAGACGTAGTTTGGCTCATGATTATCGAGCTCAGGCCAATACTAGGGTGCTCGATTGGCGCTCCCTGAGCATCCACGGAGTGGACAATAGGCTTCAGTGGCCCAGCATGTCCGAACTGTGGGGTCTCCTCGCCTCCAAAAAGAATAGCGGTGATGTCGCCCGGCAAAGGATTCCATTCCAATCCATAAGCTTTGATAGTTGGGTCTCCAGATAGCCCAACATAGGCCCAGAATTCCTGAAGATTGTCGTGGATATCGCGAAGCCAGGCAGTAGCTGCTCGAACATTCGCGTCAGAAGCGCCAACAGGTACCAGTTTACGCAGATCATCAATGCGGCTTGCCAAGTTTTTAGCAAAGCGGGCGTTTTGCGTCGTCATTGGTAGGCCCTGCAACGTTTGAGTGCGCAGCCAGTTATAATCGGCATCCAGCTTTAAGAGGCAAGGCATTGATACGAGCCGAAAGGCGCTCTAGCTTGGGAGGCCTCGGTCGTGCCAAACATCCCTAGGCTCGAGGCTGGCTGTTGTGTACTGTGGTCGCATGATGAAAATGTGCTACGCATCCCTTGCCCTAGTTGTTTACCTGTTGATTGGGTGCGCCCCTTCTCAAGAGGAGATCGCCGCTAGTTGCAAGGATAGCGAGGATGTCCAGAAATGTGTTGAGCAGAATAAAGCTCAATTGGACAAGGACTTAAACGCAATTAGCCCTAAGCCGTGATTCGGGTCCCATCGTATGGCGAACTCGAAGGAAACGGGCCGCTGCATCTTTTGCGGCGGCAACGGCTTAACAAAGGAACATATCTGGCCGGATTGGCTTGCTGCGTACGCGCCAAAAATTGGTGATAGTTCCAAACACACTGCCAACTTCATGAAGTTCGACCAAGAGGGGCCGCCGCAAGAAGTGGACCGGCGCGTCAACGTCAAGCAGGGCGACCCGAGGTCGAAGAAACTCAGATGCGTCTGCCGAAACTGCAACGGCGGCTGGATGAGTAGGCTGCAAAGCCTGGTCAAGCCTGTCTTGTTGGATCTCGTTTTGGGAAACTCGCTAGGCGAATCGGCGGCAGGCGTTCGTCGTGTGCTGACGCCCGAGGAGCAGCATCTGCTGTCGAAATGGGCAGTAATGTTTACTATGGTCGCCGAGCACTTGGACTACAAGACAATAGCGGTGCCAACTGAGCAGCGTCGCGCTTTTGCCGAGACGCAATGCATCCCTGAGAACTGGCGGGTTTGGATCGGCAGGTACCAGGGTTGGAGATGGCATGGCAATCTGATCCACCGAGCGGCGGCAGTCACGCAACCGGGCGACGCTGCTGCGCGGATGAACCTGCAGACCAGTGCTTTTGCGGTGGGTAAGCTATTCTTACTCACATGGAACACCACAGTTTCAGGTCTCGATCTGATCGACTTCATCCCGCCTCGCAAGGCCGCTTTGGAAGCAATCTGGCCTAGCGGAGGAGCCCCTTGCTCCCAACCCACAAGGATAATCTTCGACTTCAGGTTTGAACGCAACGCCAGCCTCTTTTTTGAATATCTCGGCCTTGATGTGCCGCTCGCAACCCAACTGCCCCATCAACAATTTGCTTCCTCAGCAGTAGTCCGTCCCCGCGACTGACTTGAGATGCATCAACCGGACTAGTGGCGATCGAAAGTCGGCTTCCAGCCGCGATTCCGCGCCCGCTGCTGGCCTTCGTAGTCAGGAATGCATGTGAAAAACACCGGGCTGCGGTGGCGGCCCTCTGCCTTGCATTTCGAGCAGCCGAAGAGCCCGACCAAATCCTGATGCATCGAGCCGTGATCGGCGCCGAGCCTGTCAATCAGTGCTTGGACATCTAGCTTTGTCGATCTGCCGCACATCGGATGCGCGCAATTGACATAGAGGGTTTCGTTGGCGGCTAAGGTGTCGGCAAGAGTCTTTTGGGGCATGGCGATCTCCGTTGAAAGGGGTTCGCCGCAATTGGAGGATTATATTCCTAATAGAGCTGAGGCCGGCAAGTATTTTTCGCTGCCGAGTGCGACCGTTGATGATGCACATCGCAGCGACAAGCACCTTTGCGCTTGCCTTGAAGGCATCTATTTTGGAGGGTAGTAGCCGCTCGTGGGCACAGAATGTCGGTACTGCCTTTCTTAAGAATTTACGCGCCGCTAAACGCGGTGCTGGCTGCGCCTGGGCTTCTGGCGGTGGCTGCGCTCACGATACCGGACATGTCCGGACGAACCAGACTGGTTCTGGCTGCCCTGCTCGCTGTCATTTGGGGCGCCTATCTCCTGCAGATGGCGGCGACGCTGCTCAAGCGCCGGGCGGGAGACGTTCGGAACAGGACGCCGGCAATCGCCATCGATGTGCTCGCGGTCTTGGTTCCACTCGCGGCATTTCTGCTCGTCGGCACGCCCGACCGAAGCCTCTACTGTGCTGTCTGGCTACTGAAACCGCTGCGCGCCTCGACTTTCTTCCCGGTGCTGGGCAGGGTGCTGGCCAACGAAGCGCGCAATCTGATCGGCGTCACCACCCTCTTCGGCGTCGTTCTGTTCGCTGTCGCGCTCGCGGCCTATGTCATCGAGCGCGACATCCAACCGGAAAAGTTCGGCAGCATCCCCCAGGCAATGTGGTGGGCGGTGGTCACCCTGTCCACCACAGGCTATGGCGACGCTATTCCGCAAAGCTTCGCCGGCCGCGTCCTTGCCGGGGGGGTCATGATGAGTGGCATCGGCATCTTCGCGCTCTGGGCTGGCATTCTTGCCACCGGCTTCTATCAAGAAGTCCGTCGCGCGGATTTCGTCCGTAATTGGCAATTGGTCGCCGCCGTGCCGTTGTTTCAGAAGCTCGGCCCGGCCGTGCTGGTCGAGATCGTGCGCGCGTTAAGACCTCGCACGGTGCCGGCGGGCGGCGTGATCTGCCGCAATGGCGAGCCCGGTGATCAGATGTTCTTCGTCGTGGAGGGACGCGTCAGCGTCGCGACGCCGAACCCGGTGGAGCTTGGCCCCGGCGCCTTCTTCGGTGAGATGGCGCTGATCAGCGGCGAACCGCGTTCGGCGACCGTCAGCGCCGCAACGGTGGTCTCACTCCTGTCGCTGCACTCGGCGGATTTCCAGATGCTGTGCAGCAGCAGCCCGGAGATCGCGGAAGTCATCCGCAAGACCGCGCTCGAGCGGCGCGGCGCGGCACCGACTTGACCGAAGGTGTGCAGTCCGGACTTCGGCTCTATCGGCCACGCGCGGAGGTTTGGTTGACGCGGTCCTGATCCTTCTTGGCCATTGTCATTCCTCCCGAAAGTCTTGCAAAGAGGCGTGCCGCAAGTCGTCCTCGCCCCGCAGGTGCTTCACACGGCCGATCAGCCCCGGCTTGACCCATTGCGTCGCCGGCCGCTTCATGCCCTTCGGCGGTGGCCCTGCATGTTCCCGGACGCGCTCCCAGAGGCGTTCCCGCATCTCGCGGTTCAAGGTGATGAACGCCGATCCGACATAGCGCCCTGTGCCGCGCTCGGCCATCAGAGCGAATGCTGGCTTGCCGGCCTCTCGCTCAACGCCGAGCAGATCGTATTCCGCGATCGCATAGCATTTCGCCTTCAGCCAATTCGTCGACGGGCCGCTTCGATATTTGCTGTCTTTCCGCTTCGAAACCATGCCCTCGAGCCCGGCCTGGTCGACCAGATGGAAGATCGCCTTTGCATCGCCCGGAAGCGCCTGGCTAAATTGAATGCGACCGCCGTCCGGTATCATCTCGGCCAGGATCTCGCGACGATCCTCCAGCGGCATGTCGCGCAGATCATGGCCGTTGAGGTGCAACAGATCGAAGGCGACGAAGTAGAGGTCGTGCTGGCGCCTGGTGATGGCCTTTCGCAGCCGAAGTCAGACAGACCGGCATCGTTTGAGTTGGCTGGCGCTGGATAGAGGCCCCACAAGCCACCCCACCCCCCGGCTGCCGATGAAGCCGGGGGTTGCTCAGTCGACCCAGCGGAGATTAACTCACATCCGGTTGCAATGAGCTATGGAGTGACGAGGACCAGCAGTTGGCTGTGGGATCGTCTGCGCGAGAAGGTCCAGCGTTCGTGGGCGCCATCTAGTGTAAAAGCGTTGCCCTCCGTGCTATAAATGGACTACCGGCGCCGACCTCGACGCCGTCCTAGGCCGACCGCCATTGCAGCATGCCCAAGGACGTATGTGCCGCAACATGGGCTCAAGCCACCCGCCGCACATCCGTTGTGGATTGGCCCGCGAGGAGGGATCAGCATGTCAGAACGTCTCGACATAGGCCCGCTGCAACCTGGCGAAACGGCGCCCAATTTCGTGCTCGACGCGATTACCCGCGAGGGCAAGATCGCCATCGACGATTTCCGAGGCGAGAAACCAGTGCTGGTTGGGCTGTATCGAGGTCTCCATTGTCCGTTTTGCAGGCGTCATATCGCGACGGTTTCGCTGCTCACACCAGCCCTCAACGAGAAGGGCATCGAAAGCCTCACGGTGGTGAACACGCCCATCGAGCGGGCGCGCCTTTATCTGCGGTACCATCCGATGCTCCGCCTGCTCGCGGCATCCGATCCGGAGCGGACTTCACACCGCGCCTTTGGATTGCCGAATATGCAGATCACCGAAGACGAGAGCGCATGGCCGCAAAAGGCTTCGATGAGCGATGTGAAGGCGATGCGGCTCAACGTGCCGGGCGAAATGCCTGAGCCGATGGATCCGTTTGCCACGCTCGAATATCTGAACAAAAAAGACAATTACGATATCACTGAAGCGGACCAGCAAATGATTGCGACCGGCGTGGGCCAGCTCATGGGCCAGTTCCTGCTCGACCGCAACGGCGTCGTTCGCTGGACGTTCTCCGAGGTTTTCGATGGCGGCTTGGGCGCCCACCCGAACTCTGAGGCGATGATGTCGGTCGCGTCGCAAATCGGAAGGTAAGGCGCAGCCTCGGTAGTGGGGCTAGGCGCAGGATTACGCGAAGTTGGCGGCCGTCGCCTGATAGGGGGCCCCACAAACCGCCCCCACCCCCGCCTGTCGGTAAATCCCGGTGGCCCCGGCGGCCGACGATCAGGAGGAGTCCGGCCGGGTCAGTCTGAGACAATTTCGTAGTGAAGAACCTGAGCGTCGCTGAGGGACAACCTCAGTCCAGGCGAGATGACGCCGGAGCCGAAGAGGAGAATATCTTCGCGGCGTACGAATACTTCATGGCCGGGCCCCATCGACACAAATGTGCCCGACGAGCTTCGCTCGACAAGCCGGGCCCTGCCATTCGAAATAGTGAAGGTCGCGTGGTGCCTTGAAACCCAGGGCCGCTCGATGACAATATTGCATTCCGGAGATCGGCCGATGGTCACGAATTCGTTGTTTCGACAGGATCGCAACTGATCTCCATAGCGGATGACCAGATTGATCTGCCGCAGCGAGGCGGAGCGCGTATCGGTAATTGTGCCCCGGCTGGTGATCTGCGTACCGAGGGCCCCATCGTCGCTCCACAGGGTATAGACATCGAAGAGTTCTTGCTTCCCCTTCAAGGCCATTTTGTCGAGGAGCCGCAGTGCCCTGCGGCTTCTTGCGGAAAGGGCTTCGCAGAAGCTCTGGCTGATCAGCACCTCCCCGGGGTTGGCCGTGGTGGACAACCTTGCGGTGACATTGACAGCGTCACCGAATACCTCGCCCCGCGTGCGAATGACCGCCCCGAAATGCAATCCGATACGGGCGCTCAACGGCCCTTTCGTCAGTTGGCGGCTGATTTGGCAGACGGCCCTCAGCGCCGCCTCCGGGTTCTCGAACAGGCTGAGTACGTCATCGCCTTTCGAGTGAATGAAATCACCGCCGTGCCGGGCGACGATCTCGCGCATCGCGTCCAGGCAATCCGAGACCTGCTGCAGAGCGGCATCGTCGCCGATGCGCTCATAGAGGGGCGTGCTGCCCACGACATCAGCTAAGAGGACTGCGGCTAGAAGTCTTTCCTGATCCATCGATCTCGTATCCGCACCGAGAACGCAGCGTATATAACACACCAAAGTTGCCTTTAACTTATCTAATTGCGCGCCTGGGGGCCGGGGCGGTGCTTCGGCGTGATCGTCTCGGACGGACAGGCGTCTGCCTTCACTCATCTCGCCAAATCACCCGCTTCTCCCACCTGATTTCCTTCGTGCGCCGCAATCGCGCCCAGAAAAATCTCTCCAAACTCCCTGAGCTTCGCCGCCCCGACGCCATTCACTTCGGCGAAGGCGTCGAGGTCGCTTGGGCAGCGCGCGGCCATGTCGATCAGCGTGCGATCGGAGAAGATCACATAGGCCGGCATCTGGCGCTCCTTGGCGAGCCGCAGCCGCAGTGTCTTGAGCGCGGCCAGCAGCGAGGCATCCAGGCCTTCCGTATCGATGGCGGCACCTTGGGCGGCACGCATCTTGCCGCGGCGCTGCCGCGTCTCGACACGGTAGAGGAACGGAATCTCGCCACGGCCGAGCGCATGGCCCTTCTCGGCGATGGCGAGGCCGCCATGGCCCTCCGGATCCGGCATCAGAAACCCGCCCGCGACGAGCTGCCGTATCAGCGACAGCCAGAAATCCTTCTTGTGCGCCACGCCGCTGCCGAAGCTGGCGAGCCTATGGTGACTCCTGGCCAGGATCTTCTCGGTTTCATGGCCGAGGAGCACATCGATGACATGGGCGGCGCCGAAGCGTTCGCCGGTCTGCGCGATCGCCGCCAGGATGATCCGCGCCTCGGCGGCGCCATCGGCGCGCGGCACCTGATCCAGGCAATTGTCGCAATTGCCGCAGGACGACGCTTCCTCGCCGAAATAGCCGAGCAGCACCTGGCGCCGGCATTCGGCCGTCTCGCAATAGCCGATCAGCGTGTCGAGCCGGCCATGCGAGCGCCTCTTGTGCTCCGCCGGCGTCGCCTCGTCCTCGATGAAAAGCCGACGCATGCGGATATCGCCGAGGCCGAACAGCATGCGAGCCTCTGCCGGCCGCCCGTCGCGACCGGCGCGGCCGATCTCCTGGTAGTAGGCCTCCAGGCTGCCCGGAAGATCGGTGTGAAACACATAGGCGACATCGGGCTTGTCGATACCCATGCCGAAGGCGATGGTCGCCACCATCACCACGCCGGGCGAGGTCATGAAGCTGTTCTGGTTGGCGTCGCGCGCCTCCTTGCTCATGCCGGCATGATAGGCGAGCGCGGTGACGCCGTTCTTCTCGAGGAACGCCGCCACATCCTCCGTCTTCTTGCGCGACAGGCAGTAGACGATGCCGCTGCGGCCGGCATGACGGCGCACGAAATCCAGCAGCTGGCGCTTGCTGTCCTGCTTGGGCTCGATGCCGAGCTTGATGTTCGGCCGGTCGAAACCCAGCACCAGCGTTTCGACGCGCCCGGCAAACAGCCGCGCCTCTATATCAGTGCGCGTGGCCTCGTCCGCCGTCGCCGTCAGCGCGATGATCGGCACTTTCTTAAAAATGTCGCGCAGCCGCGACAGCTCCTCATATTCGCGCCGGAACGCCGGCCCCCATTGCGAGATGCAATGCGCCTCGTCGATGGCGATCAGGCTGATGTCCAGCCTGGCAAGCGCGTCGAGCATGCGATCGGTCATCAGCCGTTCCGGCGCGAGATAGAGCAGCCGCGTCTGGCCCGCCGCGACGCGGCGCCATGCCGCGACATTGGCCTCGCGGTCGAAAGAGGAATTGATCGTGTCGGCGGCGACGCCGGCAAGGCGCAGCGCCGCAACCTGGTCCTGCATCAGCGCCACCAGCGGCGAAACGACGATGGTGAGCCCGCCCAGGACCAGGGCCGGCACCTGGTAGCAGAGCGACTTGCCCGCACCCGTCGGCATGACGGCCAGCACGTGACGCCCGGCCAGCAATGCCTCCGTCACGGCTGCCTGGCCGGGGCGGAAATCGTCGAAGCCGAACACGTCCTTCAGGACGCGCCGCCTGGCGTTGTGTTCGTCCGCAGGGACGTTTGCAGCCGATATCTGCATCACCTTCTCGCCCGCTGTTGAAATGCGTGCGCGGATTTGAGTCCGCCCGCGCGATTCCGCTGGCGTTCGACTCGCCAAAAGACCTGCCGTCCTGCTTGGCCGATAAAGCTGGGTAGTTCCAGCCCTGTTAAGTCTATTTTCACCATCATGCGGCACGCTTGCGGTCCTGCGGCGATGTTTTGAGTACCGCGGCGCCACAAGCGCCCAGGCAACACACCCGCGCCTCTCCGGAGGCGCGGGTTTTCCATTTCTGGAATGGCCCGAAAAAGGTCAGCCGAGGAAATCGGCGCGCTGCGGCGTGAAACTGTCGACCAGGCGTCCGGCCTCAAGTGCCTTGACGCCATGCACCAGATTGGACGGGACGATGAAGCTGCTGCCCGCGTCCAGAATCTCGCTCCTGCCGTCGATGGTGACCTCGAAGCGGCCTTCGGCGACATAGCTCGCCTGCACATGCGGATGCGAATGCAGCGCACCGATGCCCCCCTTGTCGAAGGCGAACTCGACCATCATCAATTCGTCGGTGTGGAGAAGCACGCGGCGGCGATTGCCGTCGGGCGTCGGCGTCCATGCGCCCTCGCCGGCATGCCGGAAGAGTTTCGTCGCGGTCATTTGCCCGTCCTCATCGCGCCAGCCAGCCGCCATCCACCGGCACCACGGCGCCATGCATATAGTTGGACGCCGGCGCCAGCAGGAAGACGGCGGCATCGCCAATATCCTCCGGTCTGCCCCAGCGTCCCGCCGGAATGCGTGCCAGGATGGCGGCGCTGCGGTCGGGATCGGCACGCAGCGCCTCGGTATTGTTGGTCTCGATATAACCCGGCGCGATGGCGTTGACGTTGATGCCTTTTGCCGCCCATTCGCAGGCGAGCAGCCTTGTGATGCCGAGCACGCCATGCTTCGACGCCGTGTAGGAGGCGACGCGGATGCCACCCTGGAAGCTGAGCACCGAGGCGATGTTGACGATCTTGCCGCGCCGTCCCGGATCGGCAAGCACGCGCCTGGCAAAGCCCTGGCTGAGCATGAAAACCGTCTTCAGATTGACGTCGATGACGTCGTCCCAGTCGGTCTCTGTCAAATCGACGGCGTCGGCACGCCGAATGATACCGGCATTGTTGACCAGCCCGTCGAGCGGCCGACTTTCATGCCAGACCTGGTCGAGCATCGCCTGGGCAGCCATCGGATCGGCTAGATCGCAGCGCACTGCCTCGAAACTTCCACCCACACCCGCGACCTTGCCAGCCGTCTCGTCCATAGCCGAGCGGCCGACGCCAACAACCCAACCACCGGCGCGCGCGATCGATACGGCGATGCCCTGGCCGATGCCGGTGTTGGCGCCAGTGACCAGAATGCGCTTGCCGGCGAGGCTGAAGGCCGACAGATCGCTCATCGCAATTCATCCATCGCCACCGGGTCGACATCGGTGTAGTCGACATTGTCGCCGGCCATAGCCCAGATGAAGGCGTAGCTGGAGGTGCCGGCGCCCGAATGGATCGACCATCCCGGCGACAGCACGGCCTCTTCATTGCGCATGACCAGATGGCGTGTTTCGTCCGGCTCGCCCATGAAATGAAACACCCGCGCCGTCTCCGGCAGGTCGAAATAAAGATAGGCCTCCATGCGCCGGTCATGCACATGGCACGGCATGGTGTTCCAGATGGAGCCTGGCGCCAGTTGCGTCATGCCGACGACCAGCTGGCAGGTTTTTGGTTCCTCCGCATGGATGAACTGGAAGATCGAGCGCTCGTTGCAGGTGTCCTTGCTGCCGAGGTCGAGCCGCTTGGCGTCACCGATGCGGATCAGCCGGTTCGGATGGGCCTGATGCGCCGGCGCGCTCAGCAGATAGAATTTTGCCGGCACGGCCGGATCGGCCGATGCGAAAGAAACATCCTGCGTGCCCATGCCCAGATAGAGCATGTCGCGCGCCGCGAGATCGTACGAGTGGCCGCCTGCTTCGATTGCGCCGGCGCCGCCGATATTGACGGCGATCAGTTCGCGTCGATCGAGGAACGCCTTCGTGCCGGTCGGCTTGATCGTTTCCAGCGGCAACACCGAACCGACCGGCATCGCACCGCCGACGATCATGCGGTCGTAGTGGGTGTAGGTCAGGCTGACGCGATCGGCCTGGAACAGCCCGTCGATATGGAAATGGTGGCGCAGCTCATCGGTGCCCATGGCCGCCGCGGCGGCCGGGTCAATGCCGAAGCGCGAGGAAAAATCGGTGTGTTTCTGATCCATTGCTACCTGCTTGAAATCTTCACTCTGTCGAGGCGGCTTTCACCGAGTTGGCGTAGAAGGCCTGCCGCGCCTGCAGGCGCTCGCGATAGCGCTGCTGGCTGGCGGAGAGATGCGCGCGCATCGCTTCGCGCGCGGCCGCCGCGTCGCCGGCCGAAATCGCGTTCAGGATCACCAGATGCTCGCGCTGCAGTCCGCGCTGGTAGCTGTCGGACTGCACGAGCTCGGTCGACCAGGGCGAGGTGACGTCGCAAGGAATGGCGCGGCGTCCGAGCACATCGAGCATCTCGACATAGAACGGATTGTTGGTGGCGCTGGCGATCGCGCGGTGGAAAGCAAGGTCGGCGGGGCCGGTCGGCTCGCTGGCAAGCAGCAGCCGCTCGAATTCGAAGAAGGCTTCCTGGATCGCCGCTTCCTGCGCCGCGTTGCGGCGGATGGCGGCGAGTCCGGCCGATTCGATCTCGATCGCCAGACGCACTTCGAGCACGTTGAGCGCGATCGAATCCTTGCTGCCCATGTCGGCAGCAAGAGCCCCGAACATCGTCGAGATGTGCTCGGTGACGAAGACGCCGGCGCCCTGGCGCGGCTCGACCAGCCCGTCGGCGGCAAGCTTGGCCAGCGCCTCGCGGATGACGGTGCGGCTGACGCCGAAGGTCTCGGTCAGCTGGCCCTCGGTCGGCAACTTCTGTCCCGGCTGGATCTCGCCCGCCTGCAATTGCTTGCGGATCGCCGTGACGACCGTCTCCGAAAGCTTTGGCTTGCGCTCGACCCTGAGGTCGGTAGCGGTGTCCGATGCCATGTCGCTCCCCTATTTGAACACGCTCGGCAACCAGAGCGAGATCGCCGGAATATACGTTACCAGCCCGAGAACCACGATACCCGCGCCATAGAACGGCCAGATCGAGCGCATCGCTTCCCACACCGTGATCTTGCCGACGGCGCAGGCGACGAACTGCACCGTGCCGACCGGCGGCGTGTTCAGCCCGATGCCGAGATTGAGGATGGTGATGACGCCGAAATGCACCGGATCGACGCCATAATGCGTCACCAGCGGCAGGAAGATCGGCGTGCAGATGATGATCATCGGCCCCATGTCCATGAAGGTGCCGAGCAGCAGCATCAGGACGTTGAGCAGCAGGAGCACGACCAGCGGATCGGTGGAGATGGCGTTCATGCCGGCGATCAAGGCCGCCGGCACCCTGAGATAGGCCATCAGCCAGCTGAACGAAGCGGCCATGCCGATGATCAAAAGCACCATTGCCGTGGTCCGCACCGCGCCCTTCGTGGCGTGGACGAAGTCGTTCCACCGCATCGAGCGATAGCCAAGGACGGTGACCAGTAGAGCGTAGATGACGGCGATGCAGGAGCTTTCGCTGGCCGTGAAGACGCCCGAACGGACGCCGCCGAAAATAATACCGATTAGCAGCAGTCCGGGAATGGAGATGAGGAACAGCCGGCCCGCCCTGGCGAAGCCGGGAAACGGTTCGGTGGGATAGCCGCGGTGGCGCGCCACGACATAGGCGGTGACCATCAGCGACGCGGCGAGCAGAAGGCCCGGCAGGATGCCGGCGGTGAAAAGGTCGGCGATCGAGATCTTGCCGCCACCCGAAATCGAATAGATGATCATGTTCTGCGACGGCGGCAACAAGAGCGCGATCAGCGCCGCCATCGAGGTGACGTTGACGGCGTAGTCGGCGCCGTAGCCGCGCTCCTTCATCTGCGGGATCATCAACCCGCCAACGGCCGCGGCCTCCGCAACCGCCGAACCGGAAATGCCGCCGAACATGGTGGCGGCGATGATGTTGACCTGGCCGAGGCCGCCGCGCATATGCCCGACGAGCGAGCCGGCGAAGGCGACGATGCGCTGCGCGATGCCGCCGCGCACCATCAGATCGCCCGCATAGATGAAGAACGGGATCGCCATAAGCGAAAACACGCTCATGCCGGAATTCAACCGCTGGAACACCACCAGCGGCGGCAGGCCGAGATAGACGATGGTGGCGAAGCTGGCGGCGCCGAGGCAGAACGCGATCGGCGTGCCTATGAACATAAGCAGTGTGAAGACGCCGAACAGGATCCAGATTTCCATCTACGCCTCCTGCACCGCTGGCATTTCGGGCACCTCTTCGAGATTGATATCCTTGTCGACGTCGATCCCAGCCCATCTGAGCAACATGCGCTCCAGCGAAAACAGGCTGATGAGCCCGCCGCCCGCGGTCAGCGGCAGGTAGTCGAAGCCGCCGGGAAGCCCGAGCGCCGGGATGGTCGAATGCCAGGTCAGCGCAACCAGCTTGATTCCGTACCACACCATACCGATGCCGAAGGCGAATGCGACAAGGTCGGAGATGGTCCGCAGCGCGCCCTTGCTGCCCTTGGGCAGGACATAGAGCAGCACGTCGAATCCCATGTGGAAATTCTCGCGCACACCGACGGCGGCGCCGAGGAAGATGAACCAGCTCATCACCATGATGGCGCTGGTCTCGGTCCAGCTCGGCGACGCGTTGAGCACGAAACGGGAGAACACCTGGTAGGCGACAAGTGCTGTCATGGCGGCCAGCCCGGTGCCGGCCAGATACAACGCGCCATCGCAGACCCTCGAAAGAGCGGCGCTGACGCGCTGCATGTGCAGCGCCTTGCTCCTTGCCGGTTCTGTCGCCATCTGGGCCTCCCAAAAACCTGTCAAAATGGTTGCGGGGCGGCCGCGATAGCCGGCCCCGCAATCAACCTCACTCGGTCGCCTGGATGCGTGCGGCGAGATCCTTCAGCTCGGGCGTCGACAGATACTTGTGGTAGACCGGCTTCATCGCATCGATCAGCGGCTGCTTGTCGATCTCGCTGACCTTGACGCCGGCCTTTTCGACGATGTCGCGCGACTTTTTCTCCTGCGCGTCCCACAATTCGCGCATCTTGACGACGCTGTCCTTGGCCGCCTGCCTGACGATCGCCTGGTCCTCCGGCGACAGCTTTTCCCAGCTCGCTTTCGACATCACCAGCACCTCGGGCACGATCTGGTGCTGGTCGATCGTGTAGTGCTTGGCGACCTCGTAGTGCTTGGCGGATTCAAAGCTCGGCCAATTGTTCTCGGCACCGTCGATGACGCCGGTCTCCAGCGCCGAATAGACCTCGCCATAGGCCATCGGCGTCGCGTTGGCGCCAAGCGCATTGACCATGTCGACGAACACGTCCGACTGGATGACGCGGAACTTCATGCCCTTCAGGTCGGCAATCGAGGTGATGTCCTTCTTGGTGTTGTAGAAGGAGCGCGCGCCGGAATCGTAGAAGGCCAGGCCGACCAGGCCGTGCGCCTCGAACGCTTTTAGGATCTGGTCGCCGATCGGCCCGTCCATGACGTGGCGCATCTGGTCGACAGAGCGGAAGATATAGGGCAGCGACGGCACTTGTGTCTCCGGCACGATGCCGTTGAACGGCCCCATCGAAACACGATTGAGGTCGATGACGCCGGTCTGCGTCTGCTCGATCGTGTCCTTCTCCTCACCGAGCTGCGCCGAATGATAGACCTCGACCGAATAGCGGCCGCTGGTGCGCTGCTTGATCAGCTCGCCCATATATTTGACCGCCTCGACGGTCGGATAGCCGTCCGGATGGGTGTCGGCCGAGCGCAGCACGGTTTCGGCATGGGCCATGCCAACCAGCAGCGCGCCGAAGGCGAATGTGGCTGCCGTCAATTTCGAAAGATGCAACATGACTTCCTCCCTTTAGATCGTTGCGCCCGGCTCAGAGCCGGTACGCCTTTTTTGCAAGCGTGTAGGCAAGCTCCCGCGCCAGTTCGTGCGCCTCGTCCTCGCGCAGCCGGCGCTCGGCGACGAGACGCGCGAGGAAGGCGCAATCGACCCGGCGCGCCACGTCGTGACGCGCGAGTATGGACGGGAAGGCACGGGTGTCGTCGTTGAAACCGACGGTGTTGTAGAAACCGGCCGTCTCGGTGGTCATTTCGCGGAAACGGCGCATGCCTTCCGGGCTGTCATGGAACCACCAGGCCGGTCCGAGCTTCAGCGCCGGATAGACACCTGCGAGCGGCGCCAGTTCGCGCGCATAGCTAGTCTCGTCGAGCGTGAACAAAATGACCGTGAGATCGCGCTCCAGCCCGACGCAGTCGAGCAGCGGCTTCAGGGCCGCCGCATAGTCGGTCCGGGTCGGGATGTCGAAACCCTTGTCGCGGCCGAACTTCTGGAAAATAGCCGGCGAATGATTCCGCCAGGAGCCGGGATGGATCTGAAGGACCAGCCCGTCGTCCCGGCTCATCTTGGCCATTTCGGTCAGCATCTGGGCGCGAAACAGCTTTCGTTCGCGCTCGTCGTCGGAGCCTCGTCGGATGCGGCTGAACAGTTCCGCGGCCGCCGCGTCAGAAAGGTTGGCGGTCTCCGCCGTCGGATGGCCGTGGTCGGACGATGTCGCGCCGAACTCCTTGAAATAGGCGCGCCGCCGGCGGTGCGCATCGAGATAGCCGGCCCATATGCCGGTGTCGCAACCGGTGATCTCGCCCAACCGGTCGAGATTGGCCGCAAACCCCTCGAAATCGGGATCGACGACGGCATCCGGCCGGTAGGCGGTGACCACGCGGCCCTGCCAGCCGCTGTCGCGGATCGTCCTGTGCCATCTGAGATCGTCGAGCGCGCCCTCGGTCGTCGCGATCACCTCGATGTTGAAGCGCTCGAACAAAGCGCGCGGGCGGTAGTCGTCGCGTTGCAGCAATGTTGCGATCGTATCGTAGTGGCGGTCCGCCGTGCTGGCGTTCAGCGGTTCCTCGATGCCGAACAGATGGGCGAACACATGGTCGAGCCACAGCCGGGTCGGAGTGCCGCGAAACAGAAAATAATGCTCGGCGAAGCGCCGCCAGATCACTCGGCCGTCGGTCTCCACAGATCCGCCGTCCAAGGTCGGCACGCCGAGGTCCTCGAGCCGCACGCCCTGGCTGAGCAGCATGCGGAAAATGTAGTGGTCGGGCACGACGAGCAATTGCGCCGGATCGGGGAACGGCTCGTTGCGCGCATACCAGCGCGGATCGGTGTGGCCATGCGGGCTGACGATGGGCAGGTCCTTGACCCCGGCGTAGAGGTCGCGGGCAAGCGCAAGCTGGCGCCCTTCGGCGGCAAACAGCAGATCCGGATCGGTCAATCCTGCCACGTTGGTCCTCCCAGGGCCGCTATCGGTAGGATTGGACAGAAATAATGTCAACATACAAAAATTAGATTGTTGTATGATGACTTTTCGGTCCATTGTGTGGCGGGAAAGCGGGTGATACGCCGCTTGCCGACCCATCCTCGGGACGATTTCACGACGTCCGATCGGACACTGCCCATGATGAACAGACGCCTTTCCAACGCCACGGTGCCGGAACTGCCTGCTGCAACCGCCGTGCCTTCATATGACCGCAACAGCATCGCGCCAGGCATCGTCCATCTCGGCGTCGGCGCCTTCCATCGTGCCCACCAGGCCGTCTATGTCGACGACTGCCTGGCGGCGGGCGAGACGGATTGGGGCATTGTTGGCGTTTCCTTGCGCAGCCCCGACACGCGCGATGCGCTGGCGCCGCAGGACGGGCTCTACACGCTGGCGGTCAGGAGCAGCGGCGGCGAACAACTGCGCGTCGTCGGCTCGATCCTGTCGATGCTGGTGGCGCCGGAGGATCCGGGCGCGGTGCTGGCCATGCTCACCGATCCGCGCACCCGCATCGTCACGCTGACGATCACCGAAAAGGCCTATCTGAGGGCAGCGGGCGGCGGGCTGGACGCCGCCCATCCCGACATTGTCCATGACCTGGCGAACCCGCATGCGCCGAAGACCGCGCATGGCTTCCTGAGGGAGGCACTGGCGCGCCGCCGCGCCGCCGGCACGCCGGCCTTCACCGTGCTCAGCTGCGACAATCTCCCGGCCAACGGTGCCACGCTGCACCGGCTGCTGGTCGAGTTCGCCGCGCTGCATGATGCCGCGTCTGGCGATGCCGACCTCGCCCGTCATATCGCCGACGAGATCGCCTTCCCGTCGAGCATGGTCGACCGCATCGTGCCGGCGACCACCGATGCCGACCGGGCGAGGATCGCTGGAGAGCTGGGCGTCGAGGACGCCTGGCCGGTGATGACCGAGCCATTCTGCCAATGGGTGATCGAGGACGACTTCCCTACAGGACGACCAGCTTGGGAAAAGCTCGGCGCCACCATGGTCGGCGACGTCGAGCCCTTCGAGGACATGAAGTTGAGATTGCTCAACGGCTCGCATTCGGCGATCGCCTATCTCGGCCTGCTCAGCGGCCATGCGACGGTCGACCGCGCCTTCGCCGATCCGACGATCCGGCAGTTCGTCGACAGGCTGTGGGCCGAAGCCATCCCGACGTTGCCCGAGGACGCCGGGCTCGACACAGCCGCCTATACGGCAGAGCTCGCCGAGCGTTTTTCCAATACGGCACTCGCCCACCGAACGGCGCAGATCGCCAATGACGGCAGCCAGAAATTGCCGCAGCGCATCGTCGCCTCCGCCGTCGAGTGCATCGAAGCCGGCACTGAGCTGGTGCATCTCACACTGGTGGTGGCCGCCTGGATCGCCGCCTGCGCGGCGCGTGGCAAAACCTTGCCGGAAGCTCACTTCACCGATCCGCTCGACGCGGCACTGACGCCACTTTTGGGCCAGCAACTGCCGGCGAACGAAACCGTGGCGGCAGTGTTCGACCTGGCCGGCTTCGCCAGGGACCATGCCGAGCGCCAGACGCTGATCGAGCTCGTGGCCGTCCATCTCGTGCATCTGCGCCGGGACGGTCCGGCTCTGGCCTTCGCCGCGCTCGGCATAGAGAGCGAATAATTATAGGCCGGACCTCGAACTGGCTCGAACCCGGCTCGCTTCAGACTTACTTGCCGACCGAACCATCCAGCGTCTGCCGAGTCGAATAGTCGGTGCCTTTGGAATTCCAAAACAGCCGTACGGCCTTGCCGACCAGATTTTCATGGGGAACAAATCCGACAGAGAACCGGCTGTCGGAGGCATTGTCGCGATTGTCGCCAAGCACGAAATAGTGGCCCTCGGGGATCTCGAACTCGCGCGTGTTGTCGCCGATGGAATTGCCTGACAGGTCGAGAACGGAATGGGTGACACCCGGCAGGATTTCGCGTTGAAGTTTGGCTTTCGAGAACTCTTCGGACGAAAAAGAACCGATATCCTCGAGTCCAACCGCCACATCGTTGATGTGAAGCACCCCATCAATGATCTGGATCTTCTCGCCGGGGAGGCCGACGATCCGCTGGATGTAGTCCACGGTAGGGTCTGGCGGGAATTTGAAGGCCACCACATCCCCCCTCTTGGGTTCCGCGCCGAATATCCGCCCTTCGATCGGCAGCAAACCGAAGGGAACGCTGTGGCGGCTGTAGCCGTATGCGAATTTGGAGACGAAGAGATGGTCCCCTTCCGCGAGCGTTGGCACCATGCTGCTGGACGAAATCGAAAACGGCTGGAGCAGGAACGCGCGTATTGCAAATGCAGCCGGATACGAGGTCAGAAAGACGAGCACCAGCACCGAAAACCCATGTGCGTACCATTTGTCCGGCTTGAACCGTGGCGCGAAGGGCAAGACGAGCGCCACCCACAAGACCATCAACCCGATACCTGAAAGATTGGCCAACCAGCCAAGATCGACGCCCGGCAACACCGGAAAACCGGTGTAGGTGATCGCGAAAGTGATGGCGCAAATGACCACCAGGCTGGCGACGGCCAGTTTGCCGCTGCCAATCCACAGGAATCCACCGAACGGGCCGCCAAAGGCCGACACCAGGGCCGTCGACCACCTGGATCGCGAGCCTGTTTCTCGTTGCGCTGTTTCTTCCGTCATCGGCCGCTCCCCATGCCAAGGCAGCAGGACTGTCCACCAAAGAAAAAAGCGGGGCAAGCCCGCTTTTTCAATCTATTGGTGTGGGGTGCCTCAAGCCGGCAGGATGGCGCCTTCCAGCGTGGTGAGCTGGCTAAGAAATTGCTCGGCCTTGCTGCGGGCCTCGTCGTCCTTGGCGTCGGCTGCGTCTTCCCTGGCTTCCTGGATGCGGCGGGCGAGGTCGGTGCGGTCAATGTCGCCGACGGCGACCGCCGATTCGGCGAGCAGCGTGCAGCCTGAAGGAACGATGTCGGCAAAGCCGCCGAACACCACATAACGCTCTTCCTTGCCGGCAGCGGTCTTCACCGTGACGACGCCCGGCTTGATCGTGGTCATGACCGGCGCGTGATGCGCCATCACGGTCATCTCGCCTTCGGCGCCCGGAATGACGACGAACTCGACCTGCTCGGACACCAGCAGCCGCTCCGGCGAGACCAGTTCGAATTGGAAAGCTTCAGCCATGATCATTTTAGTGAGGAGGGAATAGTGAGTAGTCAGTAGTGAAGGGGTCCAGTTGGCCCAACTCACTCACCTGCTATTCTCTACTCACTACTCACTACTCCCTATTCGCTTGATTACGCCGCTTCAGCCGCCAGGCGCTGAGCCTTCTCGACCGCTTCGTCGATGCCGCCGACCATGTAGAAGGCCGCCTCCGGCAGGTGATCGTAGTCGCCGGCGCAGAGGCCCTTGAAGCCCTTGATGGTGTCGGCGAGGTCGACCAGCTTGCCCGGCGAACCCGTGAACACTTCGGCGACGAAGAACGGCTGCGACAGGAAGCGCTCGATCTTGCGGGCGCGGGCAACGGTCTGCTTATCCTCTTCGGACAGCTCGTCCATGCCCAGGATGGCGATGATGTCCTGCAGCGACTTGTAGCGCTGGAGGATCGACTGCACCAGGCGGGCGACCTGGTAGTGCTCTTCGCCGACGACCATCGGGTCGAGCATGCGCGAGGTCGAGTCAAGCGGGTCGACGGCCGGGTAGATGCCCTTTTCCGAGATCGCGCGGTTGAGCACGGTCGTCGCGTCGAGGTGGGCGAACGAGGTCGCCGGCGCCGGGTCGGTCAGGTCGTCGGCCGGCACGTAGATCGCCTGCACCGAGGTGATCGAGCCCTTGGTCGTCGTGGTGATGCGCTCCTGCAGCGCGCCCATGTCGGTGGCGAGAGTCGGCTGATAACCCACGGCCGAAGGAATACGGCCAAGCAGCGCCGACACTTCCGAACCCGCCTGCGTGAAACGGAAGATGTTGTCGACGAAGAACAGCACGTCCTGGCCCTGGTCGCGGAAATATTCGGCGACCGTCAGACCGGTCAGGCCGACGCGGGCACGCGCACCCGGCGGCTCGTTCATCTGGCCGTAGACGAGTGCTGCCTTGGAACCGGCGCCGCCGCCCTTCTTGTTGACGCCGGACTCGATGAACTCGTGATAGAGGTCATTGCCCTCGCGGGTGCGCTCGCCGACGCCGGCGAACACCGAGAAGCCGCCATGCGCCTTGGCGACGTTGTTGATCAGTTCCTGGATCAGCACGGTCTTGCCGACGCCGGCGCCGCCGAACAGGCCGATCTTGCCGCCGCGGGCGTAGGGCGCGAGCAGGTCGAGAACCTTGATGCCGGTGACCAGGATCTGCGCTTCCGTCGACTGCTCGACATAGGTCGGCGCCGGCTGGTGGATGGCGCGCATTTCGATACCGTCGACCGGGCCCTCTTCGTCGACCGGCTCGCCAATGACGTTGATGATGCGGCCAAGCATGCCCGGGCCGACCGGCACGGTGATCGGCGCGCCGGTGTCATAGACGTCCTGGCCGCGAACCAGACCTTCGGTCGAGTCCATGGCGATGCAGCGCACGGTGTTTTCACCAAGATGCTGTGCGACCTCGAGCACGAGGCGGTTGCCGACATTGACCGTCTCCAGCGCGTTCAGGATCGCCGGCAGATGCTCGCCGAACTGCACGTCGACGACGGCGCCGATGACCTGGCGAACCTTGCCGACCGCACCCGTCTTCTTGATGGTAACGGCTGGCGTCTTGGCTGCAGCGGCCTTGGCCGGCGCTGCCGCCTTCTTGGCCGGAGCCGCCTTCGCTGCTGCTGCCGGAGCCTTTGCCGGCGCTGCCGCCTTGGGGGTCGCCGTCTTCGAGGCTGCCTTCTGGGGGGTCGCTGCTTTCGCCATCGTCTTTGCCCTTTTTCGTCTCTTTGTTTTTCGCACGCCGGAAGGTCGATGACCTTCTTGCGAGCGTGCCTAGAGCGCCTCGGCGCCCGAAATGATTTCGATCAATTCCTTGGTGATCTGCGCCTGCCGCTGGCGGTTGTAGGTGATCGACAATTTGTTGATCATGTCGCCGGCGTTGCGCGTCGCATTGTCCATGGCGCTCATCTTGGCACCCATCTCGCCAGCTGCGTTTTCGAGCAGCGCGCGGAAGACCTGCACCGAGATGTTGCGCGGAATGAGGTCGGAGAGGATCTCGCCCGGCTCCGGCTCATATTCGTAGACGGCATTGCCGCCGTCCGCCGCTGCGGCCGGAGCGGAGGCCACACCGGCCGGAATGATCTGTTGCGCGGTCGGGATCTGGCTGATCACCGACTTGAACTGCGAATAGAACAGCGTGCAGACGTCGAAGCTGCCCTCGCCGAAGAGGTGAATGACCTTGCGGGCAATCGCGTCGGCGTTGACGAAGCCAAGCGTCTTGACCTCGCGCAGATCGACACGGTCGATGATCTGTGACGCGTAGTCACGGCGCAATATGTCAAAACCCTTCTTGCCGACGCAGATGATCTTGACCTGCTTGCCGTCCGCCAGCAGCCGGCGGATGTGATCCCGGGCGAAACGCGCGATCTGCGAGTTGAAGCCGCCGCACAGGCCACGCTCGGCGGTGCAGACGACGAGCAGATGCACGTCGTCCTTGCCGGTGCCGGTCATCAGCGCCGGGGCATCGCCACCGCCGCCGACCGCCTGGGTGATGTTGGCCAGAACCGCGCCCATCCGCTCGGAATAGGGACGCGCCGCTTCCGCAGCCTCCTGCGCGCGGCGCAGCTTCGCCGCGGCGACCATCTGCATCGCCTTGGTGATCTTCTGCGTCGCCTTAACCGAGGCGATACGGTTACGAAGGTCTTTTAATGAAGGCATGCTTCAAACCTGATCCCGTGCGTCCGGCTTCGTTCAAGCAAAGGTCTTGGCGAAGGCGTCGATTTCCGCCTTCAGCTTGGCGCGCAGATCATCCGACAGCGCCTTCTCCTTGCGGATGCCATCGAGCACGTCCTTGCCGGCCGAGCGCATGTGGCTGAGCAGCCCATGTTCGAACTTGCCGACCTGATTGATCGCCAGCTTGTCGAGGTAACCGTTGACGCCGGCGAAGATCACCGCGACCTGCTCCTCGACCTTGAGCGGCGAGAACTGCGGCTGCTTCAAAAGCTCGGTCAGGCGCGAGCCGCGGTTGAGCAGGCGCTGCGTGGCGGCGTCGAGGTCGGAGCCGAACTGCGCGAAGGCCGCCATTTCGCGGTACTGCGCGAGCTCGCCCTTGATCGAGCCGGCGACCTGCTTCATCGCCTTGATCTGCGCCGACGAACCGACGCGCGACACCGACAGGCCGACGTTGACCGCCGGACGGATGCCCTGGAAGAACAAATTGGTTTCCAGGAAGATCTGGCCGTCGGTGATCGAGATGACGTTGGTCGGGATGTAGGCCGACACGTCGTTGGCCTGCGTCTCGATGATCGGCAGCGCGGTCAGCGACCCGTTGCCATTGTCGTCATTGAGCTTGGCGGCTCGCTCGAGCAGGCGCGAATGCAGGTAGAACACGTCGCCCGGATAGGCTTCGCGGCCCGGCGGGCGGCGCAGCAAGAGCGACATCTGGCGATAGGCGACGGCCTGCTTCGACAGATCGTCATAGCTGATCAGCGCGTGCATGCCGTTGTCGCGGAAATATTCGCCCATGGTGCAGCCGGCGAACGGCGCCAGGAACTGCATCGGCGCCGGGTCGGACGCGGTGGCGGCGATGATGATCGAATAGTCGAGCGCGCCGCGCTCTTCCAGCACCTTGACGAACTGCGCGACGGTCGAGCGCTTCTGGCCGACGGCGACGTAGACGCAGTAGAGCTTCTCCTTCTCGGGACCGTTGTCGTGCACCGACTTCTGGTTCAGCATCGTGTCGAGGATGATGGCGGTCTTGCCGGTCTGGCGGTCGCCGATGACCAGCTCGCGCTGGCCGCGGCCGACCGGGATCAGCGCGTCGATGGCCTTGAGGCCGGTCGACATCGGCTCATGCACCGATTTGCGCGGGATGATGCCGGGCGCCTTGACGTCGACGCGCTTGCGCTCGACTGCCTTGATCGGACCCTTGCCGTCGATCGGATTGCCGAGCGCGTCGACGACGCGGCCGAGCAGGCCCGGACCGACCGGAACGTCGACGATGGCGCCCGTGCGCTTGACGGTGTCGCCTTCCTTGATGTCGCGGTCGGCGCCGAAGATGACGACGCCGACATTGTCGGCTTCGAGGTTGAGCGCCATGCCGCGGATGCCGCCGGGGAACTCGACCATTTCGCCGGCCTGGACGTTGTCGAGGCCGTAGACGCGGGCGATACCGTCACCGACGGACAGCACCTGGCCGACTTCGGAGACCTCGGCCTCCTTGCCGAAATTCTTGATCTGGTCTTTCAGAATTGCGGAAATTTCCGCGGCGCGGATGTCCATCAGCCGACCTCTTTCAGTGCAAGCTTGAGCGAATTGAGTTTGGTTTTTAATGACGTATCGATCTGGCGCGAGCCCATCTTGACCACCAGCCCGCCAAGCAGCGACGGATCGACGGTAACGGTGATGGCCACATCCTTGCCGGCCACGCTTTTCAGCGCCGCCTTCAGTTCGGTCTGCTGGGCAGGGGTCAGCTCATGCGCGGACGTCACCTCGGCAGCAGCCTCGCCACGATGTTCGGCGGCGATCTGGCGAAACGCCTTGATCATGCCCGGCACGGCGAACAGCCGGCGGTTCTTGGCGACGACGCGCAGGAAATTGCCGGTCAACCCGGCGATCCCGGCCTTGTCGGCGATCGCCGCGATCGCCTTGGCCTGGTCCTCGCTGGAGAACACCGGGCTCCTGATCAGCCGCGTGAGGTCGGCGCTGCCTTCCAGCATCGCCTCGAAACTGTTGAGGTCGGTTTCGACCTTGGCGACGGAATTTGCCTGCTGGGCGAGTTCGAACAGCGAACCCGCGTAGCGTTCTGCGACACCTGAGATTGGCGATGACGATTGGGCCACGGACCGTCTTTTCTCTTGTCTGACAGGCCGCAGATTGTTGGCGCGAGCGAGAACTCTGGCTAAATCTTTGACCTTACTGCATTTTTCCAAGCACGGAGGCGCGGCTTCCGCTATCCCCGGCCGAAAGTCGATTGCCGTCTAGCACAGGCCTTTTAAGACCGCAATGCGTCGTTCCGCATGGTTTTCAGGCACTTTTGTCGCATCCGGTTGCGGAGTTCGACCGAAGCCGTTGGATTCAGGGCAAAAAGCCGAAGACAAAGGCAAGCGGCAGCGCCGCCAGCACAAGTTCCACAATGATCGACGCCCAGTTGAAAGGCGTGTTGGCACCGTCCGACATCATCGACAGCAAGCGGCCGAAGGCTGTGAACAGCCAGGAGAAGCCGAGCGCCATGTAGAGCCATGGTTGCGCCAGCAAAATGCAGCACAGGCTGACACCGAGATAGAAGCCCGACATCCGGCCGCGCCCTTCGGCAATCGCCGCCGCTTTCTCGGGCTTGACCTGCAGCCTGAGTATCCGGAAGGCTAGGTTCGGCGCCAGGAACAGCACAAGCCCGAGAGCCAAGGTCACGACGGCGCTCGACCACGCCAGCCACTCGCCCTGGCTCGTCGGCCATGGAAACACAAAATCCATTTTGTCCCCTCGAAATGCCTGTTTGAAATTGCGAGCATTCTAGCGAACGAAAACCCTTGCGCCAGATGGCGGCCGGCAATTTAGGAAGGTCGCATCAGGAGAGCGCGAATTCCACCGTCGCCTCGGCGTGCAGGCGGGTGGTGTCGAACACCGGAATGTCGAAGTCCGGCTGGCCGATCAGCATGGTGATCTCGGTGCAGCCCATGATGACGCCATCGATCTTTTCATCGCGGCGCAAGCGGTCGACCTCGTCGATATAGGCCGCCTTCGATGGCCCGTTGACGATGCCCTGGCAGAGTTCGTCATAGATCACGCGATGCACCATGTCGCGCCCGGCCTGATCCGGCACCACCGGCTGCAGGCCGTATCGGTCGGCAAGCCGGCCCTTGTAGAAATCCTGCTCCATGGTGAACCGCGTCGCCAGCAGCGCCGGGCGCCTGACGCCGGCGGCCTTGACGGCGACCGCGGTGGCATCGGCGATGTGGATCAGCGGGATAGACACCGCCGCCTGCACTTCATCCGCGAGCTTGTGCATGGTGTTGGTGCAGATCAGAAGCCCCTGCGCACCGCCGGCTTCGAGCTTGCGCGCGGCTTCGACGAGAAGCACGCCAGCGCCGTCCCAATCGCCGTGGTGCTGCCGTTCGGCGATCTCGGCGAAGTCGAACGACCAGAGCAGCAGCTTCGCCGAATGCAGCCCGCCCAGCCGCTCGCGCACGATCTCGTTCAGCAGGCGATAATAGATCGCGGTCGATTCCCAGCTCATGCCGCCGAGCAGGCCCAGGGTTTTCATCTGATCCGCCCTCCGATTTGCATGATCAATCTCACAAAAAGCTCTGCGGATCGATATCGACCTGCACCCGGACCGAGCCGCGCAGCTTCGGCCCTTCGGACAGCATGGCGCGGATGAAACCTTGCATGTCGGCGCGCCGCTCGCCCTGGATCAGCAGGCGGAAGCGATGGCGGCCGCCGAGCAATGACAGCGGCGCCTCAGCCGGGCCGAGCACGAACAGGTCGCTGGCCTGAGGTGCTGCGCGGCGCAGGCCGCGTGCATGGCCCTCCGCTCCCGCCCGCGTCACGGCGCTAACGATGACGCCGGCGAGCCGGCCGAAGGGCGGCAGGGCCGCCCGCTCGCGCTCGGCGATCTCGCGCTCGTAAAAAGCCTCGGCGTCGCCGGAGACGATCGCGCGCATCACCGGATGCTCGGGCTGGAAGGTTTGCAGCAGGCCGAGACTCTTCTTGCCCGTGCGGCCGGCTCGCCCCGTCACCTGGCTGAGCAGCTGGAAGGTGCGCTCGGCGGCGCGCGGATCGCCATTGGCAAGACCGAGATCGGCGTCGACCACCCCGACCAATGTCATGTTCGGAAAATTGTGGCCCTTGGCGACAAGCTGCGTGCCGATGACGATGTCGGCTTCGCCATTGGCGATGGCCTCGAGTTCGAGCCGCAGCCGCCGCACCCCGCCCATCAGGTCGGACGACAGGACGATGGTGCGGGCGTCGGGGAAATGCGTGACGACCTCTTCGGCGATGCGCTCGACACCCGGCCCGCAGGCGACGAGATGGTCGAGCGTGCCGCATTCCGGGCAGGCATCCGGGCGGCGTTCATTGTGCCCGCAATGGTGACAGACGAGCTGGCCGCGAAAGCGGTGCTCGACCAGCCAGGCCGAACAGACCGGGCAGCCGAAGCGATGGCCGCAGACCCGGCACAGCGTCAGCGGCGCGTAGCCGCGCCGGTTGAGGAACAGCAACGATTGTTCCTGCCGCTCCAGTGTCCGCTTCATATGGTCGAGCATCAGCGGCGACAGGAAGCCGCCACGTGCCGGCGGCGCGCGGCGCATGTCGATGGTCTTCAGGTCGGGAAGCGCGGCTTCAGCAAAGCGCCCCGAAAGCACCGCCCTGCTATAGCGGCCCTGGCTCGCATTGACCCGGCTTTCGACCGACGGCGTCGCCGAGGCGAGCACCACCGGAAAGCCGCCAATATGGCCGCGCACAACGGCCATGTCGCGCGCATTGTAGAAGACGCGGTCCTCCTGCTTGTAGGCGGGGTCGTGCTCCTCGTCGACGACGATCAGCCCGAGATCGCGGAACGGCAGGAACAGCGCCGAGCGCGCGCCGGCGACGACGCGCACGCCGCCTTCCGCAACCTGCCGCCAGACGCGTTCGCGCATCCGCGGCGGCAGGTCGGAATGCCACTCCGCCGGCTTGGCGCCGAAACGGTCCTGGAAGCGTTCCAGGAAGGCGTGCGTCAGCGCGATTTCCGGCAGCAGGATCAGCACCTGCCTGCCCTTGTCGAGTGCCGTCGCCACCGCCTCGAAATAGACTTCCGTCTTGCCGGAGCCGGTGACGCCGTCGAGCAAGGTGACGCCGAACGCGTCGGCCGACACACCGGCGCGCAGCATCACGGCCGCATCCTCCTGGTCGGGCATCAGCGCAGGCTGGGCATAGGCAGGGTCGGGCGCTGCGACCACCGGTCGCGGCGGGATCATCACGGCCTCGAACACGCCTTGAGCCCGCAAGCCGTCGATGACGGTCGAGGACACGCCGGCGGCATGCGCCAGGCCCGAGCGCGTCCAGGCAAGCCCGCCTTCGGCCGTCTCCAGCACCCGTGTCCTCGCCTCCGTCATCCGGTCGGGCCGGAGCATGGTGCGCTGCAGCCCTTCTATCCATGGCTCCGGGTCGAAGGCCTCCGGCGCCCGCAGCAGCATGCGCGCCACCATGCCGGGCGGCGACAGCGTGTATTGGGCGATCCAGTCGACGAAGCGGCGCATCGCGCGGTCGATCGGCGGGCAGTCGAAGACTTGTTCGATCGGTCGCAATTTCTTTGCGTCGACCTTTTCGACGACGCCGTCCCAGACGATGCCGGCAACCTGGCGCGGTCCCAGCGGCACGCGCACGATCGAGCCCGGCACCACCCGCATGCCCATCGGCACAGCATAGGTGTAGGGCCGCTCGGCGGGCATCGGCACCAGCACGGGCGCGGCTGCGACAAAGGGCGAATCTTCTTCCATGAGGCGTGACCTTGCCCCGACTTTGGTCTAGAGCAAAGACCGACCCCGAATGTGCATGGCATGCACATGAAAATCTTCAGGAGACCCCATCATGAAATTTTTTGTCGACACCGCCGATGTCAAGGAAATCCGTGAGCTGAACGATCTTGGCCTGCTCGATGGCGTCACCACCAATCCCTCGCTGATCCTGAAGTCCGGCGGCAAGATCGCCGATGTCACCAAGCAGATCTGCGACATCGTCGACGGTCCGGTCTCGGCCGAAGTGGTGGCCACCGAATTCAAGGACATGATGGCGGAGGCCGAGGTGCTGGCCAAGATCGCGCCCAATGTCTGCATCAAGGTGCCGCTGACGCTGGACGGGCTGAAGGCCTGCAAGACGATCCGCACGCAGATGAACCGGATGGTCAATGTGACGCTGTGCTTCTCCGCCAACCAAGCGCTGCTGGCCGCCAAGGCCGGCGCCTCCTTCATCTCGCCCTTCGTCGGCCGCATCGACGATACCGGCTCGGACGGCATGGAACTGATCCAGGAGATCCGGCAGATCTACGACAATTACGACTACCCGACCGAGATCCTGACGGCGTCGGTCCGCACCGTGAACCACGTCAAGCAGGCGGCGCTGATCGGCGCCGACGTCATCACCGCGCCGCCGGCGACGCTGAAGGCACTGGTCAAGCACCCGCTGACCGACAAGGGCCTCGAGGCGTTCCTCGCCGACTGGGCCAAGACCGGCCAGAAGATCGGCTGATACGGAGCTAACGGGATTTGTGAAAAAAGGCCGAGCAATCGGCCTTTTTTCTTGCGTATTCCATACCGGCAAAATGGGAAGTGATCAGGCCTTCTTGCCGTGCTTGACCAGATCCTGGGCGACCGATAGCCGCAGCAGTTCCGCCAGTTCGCGCGCGGCGCGGTTTTCCGCGTCGAGCTGTGCCCGGTAGGAGGCGTATTCCTGGGTTGGCCTGTCGAACGATGACGGCACCGAGCGCTTGCCGGTTGCGATCACCGCGCCGGTCCTGGCGTCGGTCAGCACATAGTTCGAGGTCAGCGTCACCGTGCCGGCCGTCGGCTCGTCCTCGTCGGTCTGGATCTGCACAAGGGCCGCCGATTCGACCAATTCGCTGACGCCGAGATCGAGCGTGTAGACCGGCGAGGCCGGCTCGCCCGCGCCCTGGCCGAGCCCGAAGATCAGATTGTTACGCACCTGCTGGGCGTAACGGGTCTTGACCGGCTTGATCGAGATCGACGCCAGTTCGGCGGCGGCGCCGACGGTCGAACCGGCGGTGAGCGGCGCGTTCGAATAGAGCGGACGCACCGTGCAGGCCGAAACCAGCGCGGCCGAGGCGACCAGGCCGCACAGTGCTGCACGGCGCAGAAAACGCGTCGTCCTTCCAAGCTCAGGCAACGACATTGACGATCCTCTGCGGCACGATGATCACCTTGCGGGGCGCCTTACCTTCGAGCGCTTTCTGCACGAAGTCGAGGGCCAGCACCGCTTTTTCGACGGCACCTTGGTCCGCGTCGCGGGCAATTGTCAAATCGCCGCGCTTCTTGCCGTTGACCTGCACCGGCAGCACGATCTCGTTGTCGACGACCAGCGCCGGATCGTAGACAGGCCACGGCCGTTCGGCGACCATATCGGTGCCGCCGAGCGTCTCCCAGCACTCCTCGGCCAGATGCGGCATGACCGGCGCGACCAGGTGTACCAGGATCGCCACCGCCTCTCGGCAAGCGCCTTTCAGCGCCGGATCGGCCTTGCCTTCGGCGACCTCGTTGAGCGGCGCGGTCAAGGCATTGGCGAGCTCGTAGACGCGGGCAATGGCGCGGTTGAAGGCGAGCTTCTCGATGTCTTCGCCGACCGCTTTCAGGATCTTGTGCGCGGTTTTGGAAACAGCACCCGCCTCACCGTCCTGCGCCGCCGCCGGCTGGATGCCGGCCAGCGACTCGGCAGCCATTGACACCAGTCGCCAGACGCGCTGGACGAAGCGGTGCGCGCCGGCCGCGCCATCGTCGGTCCATTCGACGTCGCGCTCGGGCGGCGAATCCGACAGCATGAACCAGCGCGCGGTGTCGGCGCCGTAGCCGTCGGTGATCTCTTCCGGGCTCACCGTGTTCTTCTTCGACTTCGACATCTTCTCCAGCGGGCCGATCACGGCCTCATCGCCGGTGGCGATCTCGATGGCGCTGCGCTTGCCGTCGACGTCCTCCAGCCTGACCTCGCCGGGCGACAGCCAGCGGCCGTTGGACGCGCTGCCGACCCGGTAGGTCTCGTGCACCACCATGCCTTGCGTAAACAGGCCCTTGAACGGCTCGGCCAGGTCGAGATGTCCGGTCTCGCGCATGGCACGGGTGAAGAAGCGCGAATAGAGCAGATGCAGGATCGCATGCTCGATGCCGCCAATATACTGATCGACCGCCAGCCATTCATTGGCCGCCCGCGGGTCGGTGGGATCGTTGGCCCAGGGCGCGGTGAAGCGCGCGAAATACCAGGACGAATCGACGAACGTGTCCATCGTGTCTGTCTCGCGCCGTGCCGCCTTGCCGCATTGCGGGCAGTTGACATGCCGCCAGGTCGGGTGGCGGTCGAGCGGGTTGCCCGGCCGGTCGAACTCAATGTCGTCGGGCAGCTTGACCGGCAGATCGGCCTTCGGCACCGGCACCACGCCGCAATCCTCGCAATGGATCATCGGGATCGGGCAGCCCCAGTAGCGCTGGCGCGAAATGCCCCAGTCGCGCAGGCGGAAGTTCACCTTGCGCTCCGCCATCGGCCGGTTGCCGATGGTTTTCTGCTCGAGCAGCTTCGCCACCTCGTCGAACGCCTTCTCCGGCGTCATACCGTCGAGGAAGCGCGAATTGATCATCACACCGTCGCCGTCATAGGCCTCCTCGATGATCTGGAAGGTTTTCGCATCGGCGTCTTCCGGCATCACCACCGGTACCACCGGCAGGCCGTATTTGTTGGCGAAGTCGAGGTCGCGCTGATCGCCGGACGGGCAGCCGAAGATGGCGCCGGTACCGTATTCCATCAGCACGAAATTGGCGACATAGACCGGCAGCGTCCAGCTGTCGTCGAACGGATGGACGACGCGGATGCCGGTGTCGAAACCCTTCTTCTCGGCCGTCTCCAGCGCCGCCACCGAGGTGCCCATGTGGCGGACCTCTTCGATGAACTTGGCCAGCGCCGGATTGTCTTCCGCGGCCTTTTTCGCCAGCGGATGATCGGCGGCGACAGCCATGAAGGAGGCGCCGAAGATGGTATCGGGCCTGGTCGTATACACTTCGAGTTCATGCTCGCCGGCAATCGGTGCGGCCAGCGGCCAGCGGATCAGCAGCCCTTCCGAGCGGCCGATCCAGTTGTGCTGCATCAGCTTGACCTTCTCCGGCCACTCGTCGAGGCCTTCGAGCGAATCCAAGAGGTCCTGCGCATAGTCGGTGATCTTGAAGAACCACTGCGTCAGCTCGCGCTGTTCGACCAGCGCGCCCGAGCGCCAGCCGCGCCCGTCGATCACCTGCTCGTTGGCGAGCACAGTCATGTCCTCCGGGTCCCAGTTGACCTTGGAGGATTTGCGCGTCACCAGCCCTTTCTCGACGAAGTCGAGGAACAGCATCTGCTGGCGGTGGTAGTAGTCGACGTCGCAAGTGGCGAATTCGCGCGCCCAGTCGAGCGACAGGCCCATGACCTTGAGCTGCTCGCGCATGGCGGCGATGTTCTCATAGGTCCAGTCCTTGGGATGGACCTTGTTCTGCATCGCCGCGTTCTCGGCCGGCATACCGAAGGCGTCCCAGCCCATCGGGTGCAGCACGCTGAACCCCTTGGCCCGCTTGTAGCGCGCCACCACGTCGCCCATCGTGTAGTTGCGGGTGTGGCCGATATGGATCTTCCCCGACGGATAGGGGAACATCTCCAGCACATAGTATTTCGGACGCGGGTCGTCGTTTTGCGCTTCGAACAGCTTCTTGGCGTCCCAGGCCTTCTGCCATTTGGGCTCTGACGCGCGCGGATTGTATCGTTCGGTTGCCATCGGATGTTTTTCACTTAAAAGCAGGCACGAGCCACCGGACAATGGCCGGCGGCCAGGGAAAATGTCGTCGCGGTGTTCACCATGGATTGCCGGACCCGTCAACTGCGGCGATCCGGCCGAGAGCGATAAAGACAGGCAGGATTTAGGCATGGCGAACGCCGTCGAACAGCTTTTTGCCGTCAAGGCGCGGATCGCCGCCGCCGAGCGCGAGGCCGGGCGAGATGCCGGTGCTGTGACGCTGGTCGCGGTGTCGAAAACCTTCGAAGCCGCCGATATCCGTCCGGTGATCGAGGCCGGCCAACACGTCTTCGGCGAGAACCGCGTGCAGGAAGCACAAGCCAAATGGCCGGCGCTGAAGGCAGCATTCCCGGAAATCGAACTGCACCACATCGGTCCGCTACAGTCGAACAAGGCGAAGGAAGCGGTCGCCCTGTTCGACGTCATCGAGACGATCGATCGCGAGAAGATCGCGGCCGAGCTTGCCAAGGAGATCGCCCGGCAGGGCCGGACACCAAGGCTCTACGTGCAGGTCAACACCGGCTCCGAGCCGCAGAAGGCAGGCATCGAGCCGCGCGAGGCCGTCGCCTTCGTCGCCCGTTGCCGCGAGGTTCACGGCCTCGCCATCGAAGGCCTGATGTGCATCCCGCCGGCCGACGAGAATCCCGGCCCGCATTTCGCCCTGCTGGAGAAGCTCAGCAAGGAAGCCGGCGTCGCAAGACTGTCGATGGGCATGTCCGGCGACTACGATACGGCCATCGCCTTCGGCGCCACCAGCGTCAGGGTCGGCTCGGCGATCTTCGGCAGCCGCTAGCAGAAGCTTGAGCCAATCCCAACAGCGCAATTGCGCCAGCGCTTGAAACGGAACGTACCGTTCCTATTTTCCGGACGTCATCACCAAACCTCCCGGAGCCGCACCATGCGCTACAACCAACTCGGAAACACGGGGATGTTCGTCTCCGAACTTTGCCTCGGCACCATGACCTTCGGCGCCGCCGGGGAAAACGCCCAATGGGGCCTGATCGCCAGCCTGAACCAGAAGGGCGTTGACGAGATCGTCGGCCGGTCCATTGCCGCGGGCGTCAATTTCTTCGACACGGCCGACGTCTATTCGTTCGGTGAGTCCGAAAAACTGCTCGGCCAGTCGCTGAAAAACCTCGGTGTAGTCAGGTCGGACGTGGTCATCGCCACCAAGGTCCACGGCGCCATGGGCAGTGGCCCGAACCAGCGCGGCTCCTCACGCGGCCATATCATGGATTCGGTCGATGCCAGCCTCGAGCGGCTGCAGCTCGACCATATCGATCTCTACCAGCTGCACGGCACCGATGCGGTGACGCCGATCGACGAGACGCTGCGGGCGCTCGACGATCTTGTGTCCAGCGGCAAGGTGCGTTACGTCGGCGTCTCGAACTGGCAGGCCTGGCGCATCGCCAAGGCGCTGGGCATCGCCGAGCGCAAGGGCTTTGCCCGCTTCGAGACCGTGCAATCCTATTATTCGATCGCCGGCCGCGATCTCGAGCGCGAGATCGTGCCTTTGATCAACGAGGAAAAGCTCGGCCTGATGGGGTGGTCGCCGATGGCGGGCGGCCTGCTCTCCGGCAAGTACGGTCCGGGCGCGCCCGGCAATGGCGAAGGCCGCCGCGCGTCCTTTAATTTCCCGCCGGTCAACGAGGACCGTGCCTGGGCAGCGGTTGCCGTCATGCGCGACATTGCCGGGAAGCACGGCGTCAGCGTCGCCACGGTGGCGCTCGGCTATGTGCTGGCAAAACCCTTCGTGATGAGCGTCATCATCGGCGCCAGCCGCATGGAGCAGCTCGAGCAGAACCTTGCCGCGACCGCGCTGAAGCTCGACGCCGACGACCTCGCCAGGCTGGATGAGGTGAGCGCTCTGCCGGCCGAATATCCCGGCTGGATGTTGGAACGGCAGGCGGCAGGCCGCCGCCCGGCGCCGTTCGCACCGAAGGCGTAAGCAACAGCCATCCCTAGCTGACAGTTCGGGAGCCACCGGCTCCCGAACGTCTTTCAGAGCCGTACTGTCTCGACCAGAAAGTCGAGAAAGGCCCGCACCCGCGCCGGCAGGTGCTTGCCCTGGCCGACATAGACAGCGTGCGTCAGTTCCTCATCGCCGGGGTTGAAGTCCTCGAGCAAAGGCACCAGCCGGCCGGCGGCGATGTCGGCCGCGACATGCCAGCGCGCCAGCCGGGCTATGCCCGCGCCTGAAAGTGCCATCAGCCGCATCGCCTCGCCATCGCTGACCAGCGCGCTTCCGGTGGTCGGGACCACGATGGAGCGGTCGGCTCTGTCGACAAACGGCCAGCCGTCGATATGGCGCGCGAAGCGGAAGCCCATCCGGTTGTGGCGGTCGAGATCGACCGGTGTCCGCGGCGTGCCATGGGCGTCGAGGTAGGAGGGTGCCGCGACCACGACTGTCCGGCTTTGCCCGAGCTTGCGCGCCACCAGCCGCGATTCGCCGAGCGGCCCGGCACGGATGGCGACATCGGCGCGCTCCTCCATCAGATCGATGACATGGTCGGTCAGCACAAGGTCGACCGAGATCTCGGGATAGCGTTCGAGGAAGCGCGGCAGCAGCGGGATCAGCCGGTGCTGGCCAAAGGGGACATAGCTGTTGACCCGCAGCAGGCCGCGCGGTGCTGCCCCTGCAGCTGCTTCTCGCTCGGCCGCCGCCATGTCGGCGAGGATGCGCACGCCGCTGTCATGGAAGGCGATGCCCTCCGGCGTGAGCTGCAGCCGTCGCGTCGAGCGGCTGACCAGGCGCGCGCCAAGCCGGGCCTCCAGCCGCGCGATCAGCTTGCTCACCGCCGACGGCGTCATCCGCAACGCCCGCGCCGCCGCCGAAAAACTGCCCGCCTCGACGACGCGGACGAACACTTCGATCTCGCCGGAGCGGTTTGTCTCTGGTCTCGCCATTCGTGAATCTATTTCACAGAAAGTATGCCCGGAGCAAGGCTGGTTCACAGTTGGTTGCGACACGATCTTCCGGGTCGGGACGCGCTGACAGGCGTCCTTCCGCGACCAACAGGACGACCGCCATGCCTCTTGCTCTCTATGCCCTTGCCGCCGGCGCCTTCGGCATCGGCGTTACCGAATTCGTCATCATGGGCCTGCTGCTCGACGTCAGCACCGATCTCGGCGTCTCGATCTCGGCCGCCGGCCAGCTCATTTCAGGCTATGCGCTCGGCGTCGTCATCGGCGCGCCGCTCCTGACTGTCGCCACCGGCCGCTGGCCGCGCAAGACGGTGCTTCTGGCGCTGATGGCGATCTTCACCATCGGCAATCTCGCCTGCGCTTTAGCCCCCGACTACTGGACGCTGATGGGCGCCCGCGTGCTCACCGCCTTTGCCCATGGCACCTTCTTCGGCGTCGGCTCGGTCGTGGCGACCGGGCTGGTCGCGCCCAACAAGAAGGCGTCGGCGATAGCCCTGATGTTCACCGGGCTCACCATCGCCAACATCCTCGGCGTTCCCTTCGGCACCTGGCTCGGCCAGGCCCTCGGCTGGCGCGCGACCTTCTTTGCGGTGACCTTGGTCGGGCTCGCTGCCTTCGCCATCATTCTCCTTCTGGTACCGCGCGACCAGGCAGAGCCGGAGAAGAGCAAGCTCAGCGCCGATCTTGCCGTCCTTGCCCGCGCACCGGTATTGCTTGGCTTCGCCACCACCGTGCTTGGCTATGCCGGCGTGTTCGCCGTCTTCACCTACATCGCTCCTTTGCTTACCGAGATCACCGGCTTTGGCGAAGCGGCGGTGTCGCCCATCCTGCTCGTCTTCGGCGGCGGCCTCATCGCCGGCAATCTCATTGGTGGCAAGGCAGCCGACCGCTGGCTGGTGCCGTCCGTGCTCGGCAGCCTCGTCGTGCTGGCGCTGGTGCTCGCCACCATGACCCTCGCCTTGCACAACCAGGTGACGGCCGTCCTCTATGTCGGCCTCCTCGGCGCCGCCGCTTTCGCCACCGTGGCGCCGCTGCAGATGTGGGTGCTGGACAAGGCCGAAGGCGCCGGGCAAAGCCTCGCCTCGTCCTTCAACATCGCCGCCTTCAATCTCGGCAACGCCGCAGGCGCCTGGCTGGGCGGCGTGGTGATCGCCCACGGCCCCGGCCTCGGCGCCGTCACCTGGGTCGCGGCCCTGCTGCCGCTTTCGGCGCTCGGCGTGGCCGCACTGGCGCTGCGCCTCGATCGTGGCTCGGCGCTCGGCGAACCGGCATCCGCCCGCTCGTGACGAACCCTCAAAGCAACAACTCTCTCGACCTCACAGGAGCAAAAAATGGACTATCGACGTCTTGGCGCATCGGGCCTGAAGGTTCCCGTGCTTTCATTCGGCGCCGGCACCTTCGGCGGCTCGGGACCGCTGTTCGGGGCCTGGGGTAACAGCGACGCCGAGGAAGCGCGGCGGCTGGTCGACATCTGCCTCGAGGCAGGCGTCAATCTCTTCGACACCGCCGACGTCTATTCGAACGGCGCGTCGGAAGAGGTACTCGGCGCGGCCATCAAGGGTCGCCGCGACGCCGTGCTGATCTCGACCAAGACTTCTTTGCCGATGGGCGATGGACCAACCGACTTCGGCTCCTCGCGATCGCGGCTTATCAGGACGGTGGAAGATGCGCTGAGGCGTCTCGGCACCGATTACATCGACCTTCTGCAGCTGCATGCCTTCGATGCCGGCACGCCGATCGAGGAGGTGCTGTCGACGCTGGACGACCTCGTGCGCGCCGGCAAATTGCGCTATGTCGGCGTCTCCAATTTCTCCGGCTGGCAGGTGATGAAATCGCTCGGCCTCGCCGACAGGCACGGCTACCCGCGCTACATCGCCCATCAGGTTTATTATTCGCTGGTCGGGCGCGACTATGAGTGGGAGCTGATGCCGCTCGGCCTCGACCAGGGCGTCGGCGCGCTGGTATGGAGCCCGCTCGGCTGGGGCCGCCTGACCGGCAAGATCCGCCGCGGCCAGCCCTTGCCGGAAAAGAGCCGGCTGCACGACACGGCAAGCTTCGGGCCGCCGGTCGAGGACGAGATTCTCTTTCGGGTGATCGATGCGCTCGACGCTGTGGCTGCCGAAACCGGCAAGACCGCGCCGCAGATCGCCATCAACTGGCTGCTGCAGCGCCCGACGGTCTCCTCCGTCATCATCGGCGCCCGCAACGAGGAGCAATTGCGCCAGAACCTCAGCGCCGTGGGCTGGACGCTCACCGCCGAGCAGATCAAGAGGCTCGATGCCGCAAGCGAGGTCACCGCGCCCTACCCCTATTTCCCCTATCGCCGCCAGGAAGGTTTCGCCCGGCTGAACCCGCCCGCCGTCTGAAACCGGCGATCTCGCACCGAACGGCGGCCTTCGCCGTTCAGTGCAGCACGAACTCGCCATCGACCTTGCGCCACTCATTCGGCGCGATCAGCTTCTGGTGCGTATAGGTCACCGAATGCAGCGGGCCGTCGAGCTTGGTCTTCCAGAACTCGATGAAGCGGATCAGCACCGGGAATTTCGGCGCGATGTCGTAGTCCTGCCAGATGTAGCTCTGCAGCAGATGCGGATGGTCGGGAAAATGATAAAGAATCTTGGCCGTGGTCAAGCCATAGCCTTTGAGCATCAGGTCCATTTCGGAATGGTCATGCATTGCAGCCCCCTGGGTCGATTCTCCTTTCCTCCCGACATCAGATTGTGCGCCTTGTTATTTAACTGTCTATTGATTTTTCCTGATCGTATCCGGGTTTTCCTCGCCAAAACATGCAGTTAGCAGCGACCGTGGTCGAGTGCTGACAGCATCGGATCATGCCCCTGCGGCATCCCGCCGCGCGAATCCAACGTCTAATATTGCCGTCATCGTGGAACTGTTAATAATGCGCGCGAATTCGCGGCCGCTTTGCCGCGATGGCGCCGGCGCCCAAGCCGGCGCGTTGGTTTCGGGAGGGGAATAAAAATGTCCGAGGTTCATGTCCATCGCATCCAGCCGGCGTGGAAGAAGAACGCGCTGATCGACAACGACACCTACCTCAAATGGTATGCAGACAGCGTCAAGAACCCGGACAAGTTCTGGGGCAAGCACGGCAAGCGCATCGACTGGTTCAAGCCTTTCAGCAAGGTCAAGAACACCTCCTTCGACGGCAAGGTCTCGATCAAATGGTTCGAGGACGGCGAGACCAACGTCTCATACAACTGCATCGACCGGCACCTGAAGAAGCGCGGCGACCAGACCGCCATCATCTGGGAAGGCGACAATCCCTATGACGACAGGAAGGTCACCTACAACGAGCTCTACGCGCATGTCTGCCGCTTCGCCAATGTGCTGAAGAAGCACGGCGTCAAGAAGGGCGACCGCGTCACCATCTACATGCCGATGATCCCGGAAGCGGCCTATGCGATGCTCGCCTGCACGCGGCTAGGCGCCATCCATTCGGTGGTCTTCGGCGGCTTCTCGCCGGATGCGCTGGCCGGCCGCATCGACGACTGCAAATCGACCTTCGTCATCACCGCCGACGAGGGCCTGCGCGGCGGCAAGCACGTGCCCCTGAAGGAAAACACCGACAAGGCGATCGACATCGCCGCCAAGGCCGGCACCAAGGTCGAGAAGGTGCTGGTCGTGCGCCGCACCGGCGGCAAGATCAACTGGGTGGCGGGCCGCGACCTCTGGCACCATGACGAGATCGCGACGGTCAAGGCCGACTGCAAGCCGGAGAAGATGAAGGCCGAGGATCCACTGTTCATCCTCTACACATCGGGCTCGACCGGCAAGCCGAAGGGCGTGCTGCACACCACCGCCGGCTATCTCGTCTATGTCTCGATGACGCACCAATATGTCTTCGACTACCATGATGGCGACATCTACTGGTGCACCGCCGATGTCGGCTGGGTCACCGGCCACAGCTACATCGTCTACGGGCCGCTCGCCAATGGCGCCACCACGCTGATGTTCGAGGGCGTGCCCAACTACCCGTCGCAGTCGCGCTTCTGGGAAGTCATCGACAAGCACAAGGTCAACATCTTCTACACCGCGCCGACGGCGTTGCGCGCGCTGATGGGCGCCGGCGACAGCCACGTCACCGAGACCTCGCGCAAGTCGCTGCGCGTGCTGGGCTCGGTTGGCGAGCCGATCAATCCGGAAGCCTGGGAGTGGTATTTCAACGTCGTCGGCAACGGCAAGGTGCCGATCGTCGACACCTGGTGGCAGACCGAGACCGGCGGCATCCTGATCACGCCGCTGCCCGGCGCTACCAACCTCAAGGCGGGTTCGGCGACACGGCCCTTCTTCGGCGTCAAGCCGCAGCTGGTCGACAACGATGGCAAGGTGCTCGAGGCTGCGGCCGACGGCAATCTCTGCATCACCGATTCCTGGCCGGGCCAGATGCGCACCGTCTATGGCGATCACGAGCGCTTCGTGCAGACCTATTTCTCCACCTACAAGGGCAAGTACTTCACCGGTGACGGCTGCCGCCGCGACGAAGACGGCTACTACTGGATCACCGGCCGCGTCGACGACGTCATCAACGTCTCCGGCCACCGCATGGGCACGGCGGAAGTCGAATCGGCTTTGGTCAGTCACGACAAGGTTTCCGAGGCCGCCGTCGTCGGCTACCCGCACGACATCAAGGGCCAGGGCATCTACTGCTATGTCACGCTGATGGCAGGCGAGGCGTCGAGCGAGGCGCTGCGCAAGGAACTGGTCGACCATGTCCGCAAGGAGATCGGCGCCATCGCCACGCCTGACAAGATCCAGTTCGCGCCGGGCCTGCCCAAGACCCGTTCCGGCAAGATCATGCGCCGCATTCTGCGCAAGATCGCCGAGGACGATTTCGGCGCGCTCGGCGACACCTCGACGCTGGCCGATCCGGCCGTCGTCGATGATCTTGTCGCCAACCGGCAGAACAAGAAGGCATGATGCAGGACAAGACTGCCCTGGGTGCGGTTGCCCAGCTCTGGCGCTATCCGGCGAGCTCGCTCGCCGGCGAGCGCCTGGACGCGATCTCGGTCGGCCCCGAAAGCATCGACGGAGACCGCATGTTCGGCCTCGTCGATCGATCGGACAATGAGATCGCACGGCCCGACCGCGACGTGAAATGGCACAAGGTGCCGCGCATCCGCACCCGGCTGACCAACAACCGCGAACTGGAGATCGCCCTCCCCGACGGCGATTGGCTGGCCGCATCCGGCGCCGAAAGCGACCGCGCCATTTCAGCCTTTCTCGGCTTTGAAGCTTCGATCCGGCCGTTCCGCCGCGAAAACGCCGCGCCCGACTATGCCGGCCCGCTGACCGCGGAGCGCTACGCCAAGAACCCCATCCATCTGCTGACCACCGCCTCGCTGGCGCGGCTGAAGGCACTGCATCCGGAAGGTGCCGCCGATCCTCGCCGCTTCCGCCCCAACATCGTCGTCGACATGGAGCCGGTCGAAGGCTCGTTCCCCGAAACGGAATGGATCGGCCGCAAGCTAGCGATCGGCGACCTGCTGCTGACTATCTCCGAACCCTGCCGCCGCTGCGGCTTTACCATCATCGCCCAGGACGGTTTCGACAACGATCCCGGAATCCTGCGCAACCTGGTGCGCCACAACGCCCATAATCTCGGCGTCTACTGCACGGTCGACCGGCCGGGGCGGGTCGAGGTTGGCGCGCCGATGCGGTTCGTCTGACAAGGCGCCTCTGGCTTTTTCAAACCTGCGTCTTGTCTTTTGCTGCAACGCACCCCATCATGAGGGTGTGTTCAACAGATCGAAAGGAGGTGATCCGATGTCGAGTGATTTCGTTTTCCAGAACGTGGCCTCAGCGGATTGCACTTTCGGGAAGCAGTCTTCCCGTTAAGGCGCGAGATGCGCGGCAGGTGACGTGAGAGCGTCGCCGCCAGAGACCGCGCCATGGACGGAAACACGGAAGGCCGCCGGCTTCGAAAGAAGCGGCGGCCTTTTCCGTTCTCACGGACTGCCCGAAGTCGGCGGATCAGCGCTTGATAGTCAGCGTCTCGATGTTGCGTGCGATTTCAAGGAATGCTGCGTTGAGTTCGGTCCCGTTGGCCGCCTGATAGAAGTGCTTGATCTTGCCGGTGTCGGCGCTCGCGCAATCCTGCAGCGTCGCCTTAGCGTTCTTCTCCTGGAGGTCGAAGCCGATGGTGAAGATTTCGATGCCCTGGTCGCGCATGGCGGCACACAGTGTCTTTGCCGCGGTGCGGGTCGGTTCCTTGCCGGCGTCGTTGTAGACCTCGCCGACGCTGCTGGCGTCGAAATAGGACAGGTTGAACTCGCCGTCGGTCATTAGGATCGCGATCTTGGCGACCCTTTTCGGGTCCATCTTTGCCGGCCGCTGCGAAGCCTTCATCACGCTGCCCCAGTTCTCGGAAAGCATGTACCAGGCCCATTGCACGCCGATATGACCGGCAGTGCCGCCCGAGGCGGCAAAGGTCTTGATGACATTCTTCAGCGCATCGGCATCCGCCGTCAGCGGCATCAGGGCAGCGGCCGGGCAAGCTGCCGTGCGGCTGCTCTTTGCGAAGTCCGACAGGAAATAGTCGCGATTGACCATGCTGACGTCGGGGCCGGTGTCCGAATATTGATAGGTGCCCTTGCGCTCGGTGGCGCAATTGTCCGGGCGCGACGAGGCCGCGACATATTTCGGGTCGTCATTGCCCGGAGCCTGTTTGCGCTGGCCGGCCTTGGTTTCGACATAGACGCTGCTTTCCGCAAGCGAACCGGCATTGATCGAATTGGCGTAGGGCACGATCGACACCCGCACCCTGGGGTTGGCCTGGTTCTGATTGTCGAGGAAGCTGTCGACCGCATTTGCGGCGGCGGCCCTCAAGTCCTTTATCTTTTGACCGGTCATCGATCCGGTCACATCGAGCATCATTGCCACCTCGATCGTCTTGTCCGAATAAAGTGCCGTGGTGGAGACGCCCACGCGCTGCATGTCGCCCATGCTGAACAGCGGGAAATAGAAGGCGACATCGGCATGGACGTCCGCCCGGACGGTCTTGGCCGTCTTGTCGACCGTCAATTTGTCGAGAACGATCTGGTCGGTCTGCAGGATGCCGGCCGCGCTGTTGGCATCGAGAAAGGCCTGCACGGACTTGTTCGCATCGGCTTCCTTGATGACGCCGGTGGTGAGATCGCGCGCCGTCGAGGTAACCGCCGCGTCCACGATGCTCTGCAGGCTCAATTTGGCGTTGTAGAGTTGGGAGACATTGACTGCGAAGCCGACGCCCAGCGCCAGCACCGACGCCGCGAAGCCGAAGACGATGGCAAAGTTTCCGCCACGATCCCTGGCAAAGCCGCCGGCCGCCTGAACAAGACCTCTGAACCGCCGCATCTTTCCGCCTCCACTTGCCGCGGCCTCGAAACCGCATGAGGGGAGTTGCAGGAATCCGGCCGGATGGCGCTGCCGCGACCGCAAAAGCCGCCATCTCCTGTCAAGCCATTGTTTTCACTCGGCTTCGAAGTCGGGCAAGGTGAATGGCCGGTAAACAGAAAACCCGAGCCGCAACTTCCTTTACGAAGTGCTTACCATGATCCCGCCCGTGGTGCTTTTCGGTCCCGGTCCGGCACAGACCGACTGTCCCGAAGCGGATCACCCGTCGATCTCAGGCCGGTCTCGGGCGGCGTCGTCAGGCCAGCATCTGGGCGCTGACGGTCCTGTCGACGCCATGATGGGGCGGATTGAACAGATTGCGCTCCTGCTCATAGGTCCAGACCTTGAACAGGCTGAGACGGTGCTGGCCGAAACTGTGCAGCAGCGGCACGTCGGTGGCGTCGCGGCCGCGCGCGATGACGACGCGGCCGATCCTCGGGCGATTGTGGCGCGGATCGAACGTGTACCACTTGCCGTCGAGGAAGACTTCCATCCACGCCGAGAAATCCATCGGCGCTGGATCGACCGGCACGCCGATATCGCCGAGATAGCCGTTCACGTAGCGGGCCGGGATGTTCATGCAGCGGCAGAGCGTGATCGCCAGATGGGCAAAGTCGCGGCAGACGCCGACGCGCTCCTCATGCGCCTGCGCCGCCGTGCGGGTCGAGCGCGCATAGCCGTAGCCGAACGACAGGCGGCTGTGGACATAGTCGACGATCGCCTGCACCCGCGCCCAGCCCGGCGGAAGGTTGCCGAACAGCTGCCAGGCGAGGTCGCTGAGATGGTCGGTCTCGCAGTAGCGGCTGCCAAGCAGATAGACGAGCACCTCATCGGGCAGTTGCGCCACCGGCGTTTCCCCGGCCAGCGTGTTGACGTCGTCGGTCTCGCCGCTGTCCTCGATGACCGCGTCGTAGAGGATGCGGAACCCGCCGGCGGGCGCGGTGAAACGGCGGCAGCTGTTGCCATGGCGGTCGTGATAGACCCGGGTCGGGACCGAAGGCGACGTCAGCACGCGGGTCTGCCGCTTGATGTCGGCCTGGCGCTCCCGGTGGATGTCGAGCAGTGAAATGATCGGCGTTGCAGCGTCACTCTCAATAGCAATTTCGTAGCCGAGCCTGATCAGCATCGCGGTCCCCCTTCGGTCTTCTTGAAAGTGAATGACCTCAACGCGCCAAGAGGACCATGGTTCCCCCGCGACGGGTCGAAAAGGTGACGCCACGGCTTCCAATGGCAAGGCCATGACGCTAGGGTCGCACCCTCCCGAACCGACCCCCCAAAACAACGCCAGGATATCAGATGTTTGCAGGCAGAAAATTCGCGGCCTTTCTGTTCGACATGGACGGCACGGTGATCAACTCCATTGCCGCCGCCGAAAGGGTGTGGGCGCAGTGGGCGCAGCGCCAGGGCCTCGACGTCGCCACCTTCCTGCCGACGATCCATGGGGTGCGGGCGATCGAGACCATCGGCCGGCTCAATCTTCCAGGCGTCGACCCGGTAAGCGAGGCCGATGCGCTGTTGCAGGCCGAGGCGGCCGACCTCGACGGCATCCTCCCGATCGCCGGCGCGGTCGCCTTTCTGAAGTCGCTGCCACCCGAACGCTGGGCCATCGCCACGTCGGCGCCGCGCGAGCTGGCGCTGCTGCGCATGAAGGCGGCCGGCATCCCGATACCAGCCGTCATAGTCGCTGCCGAGGATGTCACGCGCGGCAAGCCGGCGCCCGATTGCTTCCGGCTGGCCGCCGAACGGCTCGGCGTGGATGCGCGCGATTGCCTCGTCTTCGAGGATGCCCCAGCCGGCATTGCCGCGGCCGAGGCGGCCGAAGCCACGGTCATGGTGATCAGCGCCACGCACGGCTATCCGCTGCAGACGCCACACATGGCAATCGCCTCTTACGACGGGCTCGGCATCGCCGTCGACGATCGCGGCTGGATCGCTCCCGCACCGGAGCTGGCCGCGGCTTAAGGCCCCTAGCTTCGTCATCCCAGGGCGAAGCAGGAGCGAAGCGACGTCGCGGAGACCCTGGGATGACGAATGGGAGGGGCGTTTCCGCTAATCTCCGAAGTGCGTGATCGGCAACACAAGCACCGGAAGCGCAGGAAGCCGCCATTTGCAGGCCGGCATCACCTGAATATCAGCCCAGCCTAAAAATCGCTGGTCAGGCCTTTCAGTTCCCAGTCGCCATAGCGGCCGGGCTCCTTGCCGCCGCGGCCGCCGATTTCCTTCGGCAGCGCCGCTTCCTTTTCGCGATATGCCTCGCGCCTTGCCCGCGCTTCCGCCAGCGCGCGGCTGGCCGCCGGCGTCAGCGTTTTTTGCGGTGTGTCGCGATCCGGGCCGGTGTCGGCTTTGCTGGTCTGGTCGGTCATGCGATAGTCCCGGCGGATTGAAACAGGGGCAGGCGTTTCCCATCATATAGCGATGAGCCCGCTTGGATCGACCCCTTTTCGCCGCCACGGACGGAGCAGCCGATGAACACCCTTCGCACCGCCATGCTTCTCGCCGCGATGACGGCTTTGTTCATGGGCGTCGGCTTTCTGATCGGCGGAACGGGCGGCATGATGATCGCTCTGCTGATCGCCGCCGGCACCAACCTGTTCAGCTACTGGAACGCCGACAAGATGGTGCTGTCGATGAACCGCGCCGTCGAGGTCGACGAGAAGAATGCGCCCGAATATTACGCCATCGTCCAGGCGCTCGCCCAACGCGCCGGTCTGCCGATGCCGAAAACCTATCTGATCGACAACCCTCAGCCCAACGCCTTCGCCACCGGCCGCAACCCCGAGAATGCCGCGGTGGCCGCTTCGACCGGGCTGTTGCAGAGGCTGTCGCATGAGGAGGTCGCGGCGGTTATGGCGCACGAGCTTGCCCATGTGCAGCACCGCGACACGCTGACCATGACCGTCGTCGCCACCCTTGCCGGCGCCATCTCGATGCTCGGCAATTTCGCCTTCTTCTTCAGCGGCAGCCGCGACAACAACAACCCGTTCGGCTTCGTCGGCGTGCTGGTGGCCATGCTGGTGGCGCCCTTCGCCGCCATGATCGTGCAGATGGCGGTCAGCCGCACCCGCGAATACGAGGCCGACCGGCGCGGTGCCGAGATCGTCGGAAACCCGCTTTGGCTGGCTTCGGCCCTTGACAAGATCGCCCGCAGCGCCGAACGCATCCCCAACCCGGATGCCGAGCGCAACCCGGCCATGGCCCATCTCTTCATCATCAACCCGCTTTCCGGCGAGCGCATGGACAATCTGTTCTCCACACATCCAAACACCGACAACCGCATCGCCGCCCTGCAGGCGATGGCGCGCGGCGGTGCGTCGCAGGCAGCGCCGCGCCAGGCGCCGACGCCACGCCAGGCGGACGAGCAGCCATCGGCGGGACCGTGGGGCAAGCAAGCTGAGCAGGAGCAGCCGGCCGAGCCGGCGCGGCCCAAGTCCAACCCGTGGGGACGCAACCCGACCGGACCCAAAGGTCCGTGGTCGTGAGCGGCGCCAAACGCCGGCAGAGGACACCAGGCGATCGTGAAGACAGCGCAGGCGGCGAGGCGGTAGCCGGCCTCGCCGCGCGCATGGCGGCGGCGCGCCTGCTCGCCGCCGTCATCGATGCGCGCACGCCGCTCGACGGACTGACCGATCACGAGAACGGCCACCCGCAATACAAGGCGCTCGACCTGCGCGACCGCGCGCTGGTGCGCGCCATACTGGTCACCGCGCTGCGCTATCGCATGACGATTGCGGGCCTGCTGGCGCGGCGCCTGGAAAAGCCGCTGCCGGCCAATGCCACCGTGCTGTCGCACATACTGCATGTGGCAGCGGCGCAGATCCTGTTCCTCGACATTCCCGACAGCGCCGCTGTCGACCTCGCCGTCACCCACGCCAAGTCCGACCCGCGCACGCTGCGCTTTTCTGGCCTCGTCAACGGCGTGCTGCGCACCTTGGCGCGCGCCAAGGAGGCGGAATTGCCTGCCGCCCTTGCCGCCACCGACGAAGCGCCAAAATGGTTTTCCGACCGGTTGAAGGCGGCCTATGGCGCCGACAGGACCGGGCAGATCCTGGCTGCCCATCGCCATGAGGCGCCGGTCGATTTCACCGCCAAGTCCGATCCGGCACTTTGGGCCGAACGGTTCGGCGGCATAGTGCTGCCGACCGGCACGGTGCGCGTGGAAAAACTCTGTGCCTCCGTCCCCGACCTGCCCGGCTTCGCCGACGGCGCCTGGTGGGTGCAGGACGCCGCCGCCAGCCTGCCGGCCCGGCTGTTCGGCGAAGTGAAAGGGCTTCGTGTCGCCGATCTCTGCGCCGCCCCCGGCGGCAAGACCGCGCAGCTCATTCTTGCCGGCGCCAAGGTCACCGCGGTCGACACGTCGAAAAACCGGCTGGCGCGGCTGACGCAGAATCTCGAGCGGCTCGGCCTCTCCGCCGAGATCGTCCAGGCCGACCTGCTCGACTACCAACCGGAGGAATTGTTCGAAGCAATTCTCCTCGACGCGCCCTGCTCCTCGACCGGCACGGTGCGGCGGCATCCCGACGTGCCATGGACCAAGACCATGGCCGATGTCGAAAAGCTCGCCGGGCTGCAGGCAAGGCTGCTCGCCCGCGCCGTCAGCCTGGTCAAACCGGGCGGGCGGATCGTCTTTTCCAACTGTTCGCTCGACCCGATCGAAGGCGAGGACCTTTACCGCGCCTTCCTTGCTGGCACGGCTGATGTCGTCGACGATCCCGTTCGGCCTGGCGAGTTTGCCGGCATCGATGCGTTCCTGACGCCGCAGGGCACGCTGCGCACCACGCCCGCCGATCTGATGCTTGAAACGCCTGGGATTTCCGGTCTCGACGGCTTCTTCGCCGCCCGCATGCGCCGGGCCGGCTAAAATCGTTTTTCACTAAAATTTGCTGACTTTTCTAAGGAGAATCAGGCCGCAGCAGCGTGAACTCCTTCACGATGGCGAAATCCACCTTCGCATAAGTTCTTGAATCATATAAGCTTGTCCTTGGGTATGGACGACCAGGAGGGGATTTGGCACTTGCTGCCGGCAGCACGACGCGTCTTTGGACGCTTGTCGCGAGGGAGTTCTGGCGCAAGACGCGCCGGCGCCTGCGTGCCGGGCCGATCTATCGCTGGCGCTACTCCGGCCGCACGCCCGAACGCGTCCTGATCGCACCACCGGACCTGAGGCTCGCCGATCCGCAGATTGCGCTCGAGATCTATTACGGCCGCTATCCGCTGTCGGGCCATATGGTCGAGACCGGCGGCAAGTCGCCGTTCCAGATCGCCGTGCCCAATCGCGGCTGGCAAAAGACGCTGCACGGTTTTCGCTGGCTTCGCCACATGCGCGCCGCCGGCACCGAGCTTGCCGCCGCCAACGCCCGCGCCCTGGTTTCCGACTGGATCGCCATACACGGCAACCAGATTTCGGGCATCGCCTGGGAACCCGGCACGACGGCCAAGCGGGTCATTGCCTGGCTGCAGCATTCGTCAGTGGTGCTGCAAGGTGCGGAATTTCCCTTCTATCGCGCCTTCCTGAAATCACTTGCCATGCAGATACGCTATCTCCGGTCGATGGCGCGCGAAATGCCTGATGGCAAGGACAGGCTGCGCGCCCGTATCGCGCTCGCCTTCGCCGCTTTATCCCTGCCAGCGCCGGCATCGGCGCTGCGCATTGCCACCCGCAACCTGGCGGAGGAGCTCGAGCGCCAGATCCTCCCGGATGGCGGCCATATTTCGCGCAACCCGATGACGGTGCTCGAACTTCTCGCCGACCTCCTTCCGCTGCGCCAGACCTACGCCAACCAGGCCGAGACGCCGCCGCCGGCGCTGATGGGCGCCATCGACCGCATGCTGCCGGCGCTGCGTTTCTTTCGCCACCAGGACGGCAGCCTCGCCCGCTTCAACGGCATGGGCGCCACCATCCACGACCGCATCGCCACCATCCTGCGCCACGACGACACTGTCGGCGCGCCGCTGCTGCATGCGCCGCATTCGGGCTATGAGCGCCTGTCGATGGGCGGCGTGACCGTCATCGCCGACACCGGCCTGCCGCCGCCCATCGATGTTTCCAACGCCGCGCATGCCGGCTGCCTCGCCTTCGAACTCTCCTCCGGCCGCCAGCACTATGTCGTCAATGCCGGCATCGACACCTACGGCGCCGCCGAATTCCGGCCGCTGGCCCGCGCCACGGCCGCGCACTCCACCGCCACCATCAACGACACCTCGTCGGCGCGTTTCAGCCATTCGCTACGCGTCAACGATCTCCTGGGCTCGCCGCTGATCGGCGGTCCGCAGCATACGCCCTGCAAACGCACCGACCAGAAGGGCAGCCAGGGCTTCATCGCCCGCCACGACGGCTATGCCGCGCGCTTCGGCTTCCTGCACGAGCGCGAGCTGACGCTGGCGAACAACGGCAATGTACTGACCGGCAGGGACCGCTTCCTGCGCCCCGGCGGTGCTGCGATCCGCAACAACGGCCGCGACTTTGTCACGGTGCGCTTCCACATCCATCCCGATGTAGATCTGCTGCAGGACGAGCATGACCGGCTGGTGCTGACCGGCGATCAGACCGACACCTGGGTCTTGACCTGCAAGGAGGTCGTGCCGGAGGTCGAGGAATCGATCTATTTCGCCGGCCTTGGCGGCCCGCGCCGCAGCCGCCAGATCGTGCTGGCCTTCAAGGCCTCCGAGATATCGGAGGTTCACTGGCAGCTGACACGGACCAGCATCGCCGGCTATCCCGAAAACAACTAGTGCATGTCGCGCAAAAAGTGCGCAGCGGTTTTGCGATAACGACATGCAAAGAACCAAGAACTTAATGCGCGGCGTATGAATCCGTTTGGATCGACGCGCTTTAAGTGCCTGCCGTGACGAAGCGCCCGGCTTGATTTCCGGGCCTCATATGCTACGGCCCGGTCACGCTTCCCAATCCAGCCGTGAAAGGCCGCCAGCCCATGGCCGTCGCCAGCAAAAACATTCCAGCGCCCGACCTCGTCCCGATCCGCCGCGCGCTGCTGTCCGTCTTCGACAAGACCGGCCTCGTCGATTTCGCCAAGGCGCTCGCCGCGGCCGGAGTCGAGCTGGTCTCCACCGGCGGCACCGCGAAGGCGATCGCCGAAGCCGGCATGGCCGTGCGCGACGTCTCCGAGCTGACCGGCTTTCCCGAGATCATGGACGGCCGCGTCAAGACGCTGCATCCGTCGGTGCATGGCGCCCTGCTCGGCATACGCGACGACGCCGAGCATGCCAGCGCGATGCGGACCCACGGCATTGAGCCGATCGACCTCGTCGTCTCCAACCTCTATCCGTTCGAGGAGGTCCGCCGCTCCGGCGCCGGCTATGCTTCGATCGTCGAGAACATCGACATTGGCGGCCCGGCGATGATCCGCGCCTCGGCCAAGAACCACGCCTATGTCGCCATCGTCACCGACCCCGGCGACTATGCATCGGTGCTCAACGCGCTGGAGATGAATATCGGCTCGCTGTCGCTGGATTTCCGCAAGAAGCTGGCGGCCAAGGCCTTCGCCCGTACCGCCAGCTACGATGCGGCGATTTCCGGCTGGTTCGCCGAGGCGCTGGAGATCGAACATCCGACATGGCGCGCCTTCGGCGGCCGGCTGGTCGAGGTGATGCGCTATGGCGAGAACCCGCACCAGGGCGCCGGCTTCTACGTCAACGGCGACAAGCGGCCGGGCGTCGCCACCGCCCGCCAGTTGCAGGGCAAGCAGCTCTCCTACAACAACATCAACGACACCGACGCCGCCTTCGAACTGGCAGGCGAGTTCGACCCGGCCCGCTCGGCCGCGATCGCCATCATCAAGCATGCCAACCCGTGCGGCGTCGCCGAGGGGGCGTCGCTGAAGGCGGCCTATGCCAAGGCGCTGGCCTGCGACCCGGTCTCTGCCTATGGCGGCATCATCGCCATGAACCGCATCCTCGACGCCGAAGCGGCCGAGGAGATCGTGAAGACTTTCACCGAGGTGATCATCGCGCCCGACGCCTCCGAGGAAGCGGCTCGCATCGTCGCCGCCAAGAAGAACCTGCGCTTGCTGGTCGCGGGCGGCCTGCCCGATCCTCGCGCCGCCGGCACGACGGTCAAATCCGTCGCCGGCGGACTGCTCGTCCAGGGCCGCGACAATGCGGTGATCGACGACCTTGAGCTGAAGGTGGTGACCAAGCGCGCGCCGACGCCGGCCGAGATGGCCGATCTCAAATTCGCCTTCCGCGTCGCCAAGCATGTCAAGTCGAACGCCATCGTCTACGCCAGGGACGGCGCCACCGTCGGCATCGGCGCCGGCCAGATGAGCCGCGTCGATTCCTCGCGCATCGCCGCCCGCAAGGCGCTCGACGCCGCCGAGGCGGCCGGGCTGGCGGAACCGCTGACCAAGGGCTCGGTCGTCGCCTCCGATGCCTTCTTCCCCTTCGCCGACGGGCTGTTATCGGCGATCGAAGCCGGCGCCACCGCCGTCATCCAGCCGGGCGGCTCGATGCGCGACGACGACGTCATCGCCGCCGCCGACGAACATGGCATCGCCATGGTGTTTACGGGTGTGAGGCACTTCCGGCATTGAGGCGCGCTCTTTCCTTCTCCCCTTGCGGGAGAAGGTGGATCGGCGGGCAGCGCCGAGACGGATGAGGGGTGTTGGAAGAAACTCAACGCCTCATTGTCCAGCACCCCTCATCCGTCGCCTTCGGCGACACCTTCTCCCACAAGGGGGAGAGGGAAAAAGGGCTCACTCCACTGGCTGGTCGGCCGGATATGGCGTCCTGATCAATATCGCCATGCCAGCGCCCAGGAACAGCACTATGGCCGCCATGCCGAGCCGCGATGAGCCGCTGGCCAAGGTGATGGTTGCCACCATGAAGGGTGCGGCGAAACTGGTCGCTCGACCAGCCAGCGCATAGATGCCGAAATAGCGGCCCGATTCGGCGGCGGTGACGCTACGCGCCATATAGGAGCGCGATGAGGCCTGCACCGGACCGAAGGCAAGCCCGATCAGCAGGCCGTAGAAGATATAGGCCTTTTCAGCCGGCGTGCCGAACAATCCGCCGCTATCGGTTTCGGGCATCATCCAGGCGCCGAACAGCGTATAGCCCGGGCCGGTCGAGACGATGCCGATGGTGGCGATGCTGAGCAGGACGAGCGAGATAAGCACGATGGTCTTGGAGCCAAGCGCCGTATCGAGACGGGCGGCAACCAGGCAACCGACGATGGCGACGACATTGAGGATGATGCCGAACATGCCGATCTCGGTGATCGACCAATGGAACATTGCCGCCGCAAAGGTGCCGCCCAGTGCCAGCAGCGCGTTGACGCCGTCCTGATAGATCATGCGGGCAATGAGGAACCGGAAGATGCCGCTGCGCTGGCGCACTTCGGCGAGCGTCGACTTCAGTTCCGACAGGCCCTCGCGCACTGCCGGCCCGATCGCAATGCCCCTGATGGCGTCCGGCGTGAAGAAGAACATCGGCAGGATGAACAGGAAGTACCAGCCGGCCGAGAGCGGTCCGGTGGCCCGCGCATCCTCGCCGAGCTTCGGATCGAGCCCGAAGATGGGATCGAGACCGACGATGGTCTTGCCGGTCTCCGGCGAACCGGCCATGCAGGCGACGACGAAGATCAACGCGATCATGCCGCCGAGATAGCCAAGGCCCCAGGCCATGTTGGAAATTCGGCCGATCTCGCTCTTCGGCACCAGGCGCGGCATCATGGAATCGTTGAACACCGTCGAGAACTCAGCCGCGACGGAGGCGATCGAGAACAGCGCCACGATCAGGAAAAGGTTCGAACCGGGCGCGGCGAACCAAAGCAGGGTCAGACTGGTGATCTTGATCGCAGCGAAGAACGCGATCCACGGCTTGCGCGGTCCGGTCTGGTCGGCGATCGAGCCGAGGATCGGCGACAGCACGGCGATAGCCAGGCCCGCCGCTGCTATGCCGTAACCCCAGGCCGCCTGGCCCGTCTCCGGATCGCTGGCCATGCGCGAGACGAAGTAGGGCCCGAAGATGAAGGTGGTGACAACCGTGAAGAACGGCTGCGCCGCCCAGTCGAACAGCATCCATCCCCAGATGCCGCGTCCCGATGCCCGCTGCACTGCCACCTCGGTCATGTCCCCTCCCGCAGAACGGCGCCCGAAGCAGGGCGCCGTGTAGCTCTATAGCGTAGTTCCTGCCAGCAATCTCGCCCGATCTGGCTCACATCCCCGTCAGATCGCTCATCAGCCCTGACGCCACCGACAGCCGCGACACGGTGATGTCGCCGCCCTCGGTCAGCGCCTGCAGCCGCTCGCGGATGCGCCCGACCCGCTCGCCACCGGCCTCCAGCCAGGCCGCCACCGGGTCGGCCGCCTTGGCATGGCCGGTGAGCGCCGCCACCGCTATGCCGCGCCTGGCCGCGCCGATCGTGTCGGTCGCGCGCGACAGAGCGAGCTGGTCGTAGTAGTCGGAGGGCGTGATCGAGCGCGCCGCATCCTCGACTCGCGGAATGCGGAAGGCGTCGCTGACGGCGAAGAAGGCCTTGGCGGCGACGACGATATCGGCATTGGCCATGCGCGCCGTTAGCGCGATGTCGGGGATCAGTTCCGCCACATCGGTCAGCGCCAGCTGCGCGGCGAGCTTCTCCGGCGCGCCGGCCTTGAACAGACCATGCCGCCGCTCCTCTATCCGCTCGCGCGAGAAGGCGGGCAGCAGCGAGGCGAGTTTCGGCTCCAGTGCCTTGCGCGCCTCCTGGAGCTCGGCAATCCGCTGGCCGAGCGTTGCCGTGCCGGCATCGTTCTTAAGATACCAGCCGCTTGTCACGAAGATAAGCCGGCTAATCGCCTGATAGAGGTCGAGCTGCACCTGGCCGTCGATCTGGTTGTCGAGCGCGTCGATCTCGCTGTAGAGCGCCGGCAAGGCAAAGCCGTCACGCACCACGGCGAAGGTGCGCACTACGTCTGCGGCGGTTCGGCCGGTGGCTTCCTGCAGCCGGTTGACGAAGGAAGGTCCGCCGCGATTGACCAGGTCGTTGGCCAGGACGCGGGTGATGATCTCGCGGCGCAGCCGGTGGCCGCGGATCTCGGCGGCGTATTTCTTCGCCATCCGGTCCGGGAAATAGCCCATCAGGTCGCGGTCGAAATGCGCATCGTCCGGCACGTCGCTGGCGACGATGTCGGAGAACAGCACGATCTTGGCATAGGCGAGCAGCACGCCGAGCTCGGCTCGGGTCAGCGGCTCGCCGCGCGCCTCGCGCTCGGCAAGCGCCGCCGGCGACGGCAGCGTCTCGACGGCGCGATCGAGCAGGCCGCGTGCTTCGAGTGCCGACATGAACCGGCTCTGATGCGCGATATCGGCGAGCCCGCGCTTGCGCGCCATCGAAAGCGCCAGCGTCTGCTGGTAGTTGTTGGACAGCACCAGTGAGCCGACCTCATCGGTCATCTCGGCGAGCAATTTGTTGCGCGCCGGCCGGGTCAGCGATCCCTTGCGCATGGCCGAAGCCAGCGCGATCTTGATGTTGACTTCGACGTCGGAGCAGTTGACGCCCGCCGAATTGTCGATGGCGTCGGAATTGCAGCGGCCGCCCGCAAGCCCGAACTCGATGCGCGCCCGCTGCGTCACGCCAAGATTGGCGCCCTCGCCAATGACCTTGGCGCGCACGTCGAGCGCGGTGATGCGGATGGCGTCATTGGCGCGGTCGCCGACATCCGCATTGGTTTCGGTGGAGGCCCTGAGATAGGTGCCGATGCCGCCGAACCACAAAAGATCGACCGGCGCCTTGAGAATGGCGTTCATGATCTCGACCGGCGTCGCGGTGGTCTTGCCAAGGCCGATGGCCGCGGCAGCCGCCGCCGGCAGCGTGATCGACTTCTGGCTGCGCGAGACGATGATGCCGCCTTCCGACAGCTTGGTCTTGTCATAGTCCTGCCAGCTCGAGCGCGGCAAAGCGAACACGCGCTGGCGTTCCGCCATCGAGGCCGCCATGTCCGGATCGGGATCGATGAAGATGTCGCGATGGTCGAAGGCGGCGATCAGCCTTGTCTGCGGCGACAACAGCATGCCGTTGCCGAACACGTCGCCCGACATGTCGCCGACACCGACGACGGTGAAGGGCGCGGTCTGGATGTCGCGGTTCATCTCGCGGAAATGCCGCTTCACCGCTTCCCAGCCGCCCTTGGCGGTGATGCCCATTTTCTTGTGGTCGTAGCCGGCCGAGCCGCCGCTGGCGAAGGCATCGTCGAGCCAGAAGCCGTGCTTCTCGCTTATCGCGTTGGCGGTGTCGGAGAAGGTCGCCGTGCCCTTGTCGGCGGCGACCACGAAATAGGGATCGTCCTGGTCGCGCCGGATCACGCCGGCCGGCGGAATGACCTCGTCGATGCCGATATTGTCGGTGATCGACAACAGGCTGGAGACGAAGTTCTTGTAGGCCGAGGTTCCGGCCTCGAAGATGGCGTCGCGGCCGGCGCTCATCGGCAGCTTCTTCGGATAGAAACCGCCCTTGGCGCCGACCGGCACGATCACCGCATTCTTGACCTGCTGCGCCTTGACCAGGCCGAGCACCTCGGTGCGGTAGTCCTGGGCGCGGTCCGACCAGCGCAGGCCGCCGCGCGCGACAGGGCCGAAGCGCAGATGCACGCCTTCGACCTCCGAGCCATAGACGAAGATCTCCCGCCACGGCCGTGGCGCCGGCAGCCCGTCGACCGCCTGCGAGTCGAGCTTGATCGCCAGCGACTGGCCCTTCGCTTTCGTATCGGCAACGAAATGATTGGTGCGCAGCGAAGCTTCGATCAGGTTGAGGTAGCGGCGGATGATGGTGTCGTCATCGATGTTGGGCACCTCTTCCAGCGCATCCCTGATCTTGGCCTTGAGGTGCTTGGCCGCCACCACGCCTTCTGTCTCGGCCGTTGGCCCGAGGCGGGCGACGAACAGCGCATGCAGGCCGCGCGCGATATCCGGATAGCGGTTGAGCGCTGCGGCGATGAAATCCTGGCTCTGCGGGATGCCGGCCTGCTGCAGATAGCGGCCATAGGCGCGCAGGATGGTGACTTCGTCCGACCACAGTCCGGCGGTCTGTGCCAGGCCGTTATAGCCGTCATTGTCGATGTCGCCGCGCCAGACCGACAGGAAGGCGTCCTCGAACAGCCCGCCGCCATCGCCGAGGTCGATCGGCTTGCCGTAGCTGTTCTCGAGCTCCATGTCGTGGATGAAGACCTTGTCGGTCGCTTCCTCACCGACCTCGAAGGTGCGCTCGCTGATGACGCGGAAGCCGATGTTTTCCAGCACCGGCACCCGCCTCGACAGCGCCACGGGGCTGCCATGGTGATAGATCTTCAGCGCCGCCTGGTGCGGCTGCTGGTCGGCATGCCGGTAATAGTCGATGGCGATCGGATTGGCGGCACTGATCCTGGCGATGCTCCCGGCATCGGCCAGCGCCACCGCCGGCGGGAAACTATCGCGATAGCTTTCCGAAAAGCGCGCGGCGATCGCGGTGAGCGCCGCTTCCGTGCCGGTCTCGGCCGCAGTTTCACGCAGCGCGTCGTCCCAGGTGCGCACGATGTCGCGGATCGCCGCTTCGATCGCCGCCTGCTCGACCTTCGGCGTCTTGCCGCCGGAGCGGCCGATGATGAAATGCACGCGCGCCAGCCCGCCTTCCGGGAAGGCCGGGTAATAGGCCGACAGCCGGCCTTCGAACACCGTCTTGAGGTACGTGCCGACCTTCTCGCGCACGACGCTGTCGTAGCGGTCGCGCGGCACGAAGACGAGGATCGAGACGAAACGGTCGAACTGGTCGGCGCGCACCAGCGCCCTGACGCGCGGCCGTTCGATCAGTCCGAGGATCGCCTCGGCGTGCTTCCTGAGGATCGGAATCGGCACCTGGAACAGCTCGTCGCGCGGATAGCTTTCCAGCACGTTGATCAGCGCCTTGCCGGAGTGATCGCCGGGATTGAAGCCGGATTTCGTGATGACGGTCTCGGCCTTCGACCTGAGATAGGGGATCTTCATCACCGAGCGCGTGTAGGCGGTCGAAGTGAACAGGCCGACGATGCGCAGTTCGCCCGAAAGCGTGCCCTTGGCGGTGTAGGTCTTGACGCCGATGTAATCGAGATAGATGCGCCGATGCACGGAAGACTTGGCGTTGGCCTTGGTGACGATCAGCGGTTCCGGCCCATGCAGGAAGGCGCGGATCTCGGGCGTGGTCGTCACCGCTTCGGTGCCGCGCCTCAAAACCAGCACGTCCGGATCGGACAGGATGCCGAGGCCGGGCTTCTCGGCGCGCTCCAGCGTGCCACTCTTCTCGCCGCCGGTATATTTGAACTCGCGCATGCCGAGGAAGGTGAAATTGTCGTCGCGCAGCCATTCGAGGAAGGCGATTGCCTCGGTGACATGCGCCTTGTCGAGCGGCACCGGCGCGTAGCGGAACTCCGAGATTGCCTGGTCGAGGCGGGCCAGCATCGGCTTCCAGTCGGTGACTGCGGCGCGCACTTGGCCCAGCAGCTTCTTCAGCCGTCCGGCCAAAGCCTCGGCCTGGTCAGCGGACATGCGACCGATATGGACATGGACGACGCTCAGACGGTCATGGCTGAGATCGCCCTTGGCAAAGCCGCCATCGCCGAGGATTTCATCGACGCCGCTCTTGCCGTGCCTGACGACGACGACCGGATGGGTGACCAGCAGCGGCTCGCCGGCGCTCTCGGTGATCTCGCCGAGGATCGAATCGAACAGGAACGGCATGTTGTCGTTGACGACGGTGATGACCGTCAGCGGCCGGCCCTGGCGCACGACCCCGGACTCGACGTCTATGGCGACGACGCATTCGCCCTTCCTGTGCCTGGCGACGGCACGGCCGGCCAGATCGGCGGCGCGTTCGAGGTCGGAGGAATCATAGGCAGCGACGTCTTCGGCCGGCGCCCGGGCAAGCAGGTAATCGGCAAGCTTGCCGGCTTTTTCGCTCCCCCTTGCCGCGTCCTTCTTGGCCGGACTCGCCTTTTTCGACTGGCTTGCTGTTTTGAGGCTGGCCATGGTGTCAAATCCCTCCCGTCATATGCTTTTGCGACTATGGTAGCAGATGACCGGTATTTGGCGACAAAGGTTTGACGGCTTGCGAAGAAATATCGCAGCGCCGAAACTGACCGTCGAACGCATGAGGAGGAATACCGATGACCGGCAAGATTATGGCGCTTGACCTTGCACAGGCGGAGCTGAGCGAGACGACAAAAGCCTACTTCGCCAAATGCGAGGAGAAGCTCGGCCTCGTTCCCAATGTGCTGCTGTCCTATGCCTTCGACGAGAAGAAGCTGCGCGCCTTCACCGATACGTACAACGATCTGATGCTGGGCGACTCCGGCCTGTCGAAGCTGGAGCGCGAGATGATCGCGGTCGTCGTCTCCTCGATCAACCATTGCTACTACTGCCTGACTGCGCATGGCGCGGCCGTGCGCCAGCTTTCCGGCGACCCGACGTTTGGCGAAATGATGGTGATGAACTTCCGCGCCGCCGACCTGTCGGACCGGCAGCGCGCCATGCTCGAATTCGCGGTCAAGCTGACCGAAGAGCCGGCAAAGATCGTCGAGGCCGACCGGGCAGCGTTGCGAAAGGCCGGTTTCTCCGACCGCGACATCTGGGACATCGCTTCGACCGCCGCCTTCTTCAACATGTCGAACCGGGTGGCGGCGGCAATCGACATGCGGCCCAACGACGAATACCACGCCATGGCGCGGTAACGATCTCGCACCGTACATTAGAAGTTACGCATTCTCGTTGCGTGTTCGCCAGTTTGGTCCGATGATCAGCGGGCGGCATGGACCGCATGCCGGTTCGATGCCGCTGATCAAGGGAGGAGAACATGGCGAAGTTTCTCTATGTCTATCATGGCTCGGGCAAGATGCCGACCGACGAGGCCGAGCGGAAGGCCGCAATGGACGCCTGGACCGGCTGGTACGGCAAGCTCGGCTCGGCCGTGGTCGACGGCGGCAATCCGGTCGGCATGTCGAAGATGGTGCTGCCCGGCGGAAAGGTCGAGAACAATGGCGGCAGCAATCCGACCGCCGGTTACACGATCGTCGAAGCGAAGGACATCGACGATGCCGTCGCCAAGGCCAAGGATTGCCCGATCCTGATGGATCCGGCCTTCAGCGTCGAGATCGCGCCGATCATCGAAATGACGTGACGTGTTCAGGAGCGCGCGGCGATTGCAGCAGCGGCGCCGGCCATGGTGCCGGCGCTGATGCGGTTGGCGATCTTCATCGCGCGCTTGCTCTTGAGCAGCTTGCGGGCCTGCGCCGCGGCGAGCACCCAGGCAAGATCGATGGCGACCAGGACTACGGCCATGGTCGCCGTCAGCTCGACCCAACCGACGACGCTGACCGAGGCGAGATCGATGATGGTCGGCAGCAGCGCCAGATAGAACATCATGATCTTGGGATTGCCTAATGTCACCGCTATGCCGGCGAGGAAGAGCTTTGCCGGTGAATCCTCGCGCGGCATCTCGCCTTCCTTCGCCTCGACTGGTGCGGTCCACATCTTCCAGGCCAGATAGACGAGATAGGCGACGCCGATCCATTTCACGATGACGAAAGCGAAATGGAAGGTCTGCGCCACCACCGCCAGCCCGAACACCGCCAGCGACAGCCAGATGCCTTCGCCGATCCACATGGCGAGCAGGAACGGGAACACATCGCGAAACCCCTTGGCGATCACCCGCGCCACAAGGGCGGCGATCGACGGTCCGGGCGAGCCGGCAGCGACGAAGAGAGCGGCGGCAAAGATCATGAGCGACGTGAGCTGCATGGCGGGATCCCTGTTCCGAGGCGGTCGGCCCAAGACTAGCCCAACTGTGGAGGCTGGCAAGGCAAGACAATCGCGTGGGTTGGTGCTGCCCCTCACCCTTACCCTCTCCCCGTAAAAAGCGGGGAGAGGCGCCGCCGACGTTGGAGCTTCTTCCTTCTCCCCGTCGTTCACGGGGAGAAGGTGCCGGCAGGCGGATGAGGGGCAGCGCCGGCGTTTGTGGAATCAGGAGCCTTGCCGGCCCGGCGCTGCGCGGCTAGAAATGCCGCCCCGACACGATTTTCGAGCTTCACTTTGCCTACGTAACCGCCGGTCTCGTCAACTCCCCCGACACAATGCATGGCACCGCATCCGCGGCGCCTGTTTTCATTTCATATGTTCCTCAGGGTGGCGGTTCGAGACCGGTTTGGCACTGCTGAACCGCTGTCGCGCGCGCAAGCCGCCCGTGACGCCTGTTTTCCAATCGCCGCAGCCTCTCGCCACGCCGTGCCCGCATGGGCTCTCGACATCGCCGATCTGACGAACTTCCCGACGGGAAGGGCTTATCGGCATGTCTTCTTACTTGCGTATCCGCTGGGCGATCACGCCCAAAATGGCGCCTCGACCTCTCATCAACTGCAACCGCTGCGGCGGCACCAAGGCGTATCAATGCAGCGGCAAATTCCGCGTCAACGCCAACGGCAAGCGCATCGACGCCTGGCTGATCTACCGCTGCATCGATTGCGACAATTCCTGGAATTTCGGCATTCTGGAGCGCTGCAACCGCCGCGACATCGAACCTGACCTGCTGCAGGGTTTCGAAAGCAACGATCCGGCACTGGCGCGCCGCCATGCCTTCGATGTCGTTGCGCTGCGCAGCCGAACTGGGCGCATCGAGGAATTTCCAGAAGTCGCCGTCCACAAGCAGAGGCTCGGCGATGGACCGAAAGCCGCAACCGCTCTCGAGCTTCGGCTCGCGCTTGAAACGCCAACGTCGTTGCGGCTTGACCGCCTGCTCGCCGGCGAGCTCGGCATCTCCAGGTCGCGCCTTCAGGCGCTGGAGCAGCGGCGCTCGCTGAGCGTCGACTCGGACGGCGCAAAGGCTCTGCGCAAGCCGGTCCGAACCGGAACGGTGGTCCGTATCGATCTGTTCAGCGAACCCGACCGGCAAGCCATCATGACGGCCGCAGGCGGATGAGCCGGCAAGCACGGGAGTACGCGGCCGCATCGCGCGGTAGGATCATCCCGCCGGCGCGTATTCGTTCATATCGAAGACATGGTGGTGAACGCGGCCGGTGAACATCTTCAGCAGTTCGCCGGTCACTTCGCGGCTCTCGAACCGGACCGAGGATTGAAGCGCCCGTTCGCACGTCGCCATGTCGGGATAGCGGATCGCGAGCGCCATGGCGTAGACCGGCGCGCCTTCGTCACGCGCCGCGCCGTCGAGGACGCGGATTTCCTGCGCTCCGGGAAACTGCGTCCACAGCGGCACCAGCCTCTCCTTCACGAAGCGACGAAACTCGGCCTCGCTGCCCGGATGAATCTCGCCCTCGAACAGGGCATAGCGGACGATCATGGTCTCTCCTTGCACGACAGAATTCCGCGGCCGTACGGCGAACAACCGTACGGCCTGTAGGACCGGTTGGATTTGGGTAGGGACGCGGGCGCCTGTCATGCGCCCGCTTCGGTGGATGCCTATTTGCCCCAGATCTTCTTGTACTGGTCGCGATAGCCGTTGTCGGGGTCGAAGGCGTTCTTTGGTCCGCCGTCGAATTCGACATTGTCGGCCGTCACGACATGCAGCGGCGACAGATAGCCGGACCATTTTTCCCCGGCGATGGCGCGGTTCAGCTCGTCGACCAATTGCCAGCCCTGCAGGTTGAGCGGCTCAGCGACCGTGACCTTCTGGAACTGACCGGCGCGGATGCGCTGATAGGCCGATTCCGAACCGTCGCCGGCGGCGACATTGATCGGCGCGTCGGTGCCGGCCTTGCCCGCCGCGGCGAGCGAGGGTCCCATGAAGTCGAAATAGAGGTCGTTGATCGCCAGCGAATGCGTCCAGGCATCGCCGTATTTCTGCAGCAGCGAGGTGGTGAGCTGTGGCATGCGCTGCGACGTCTCGGCGATTGGCGTGTCGACATATTCGAGCACCTTGCCGCCCAGCCGCTCGATCTCGGCCTTCATCTTGTCGGCCTTGGCGATGGCGATGGCATAGGTGGAATCGGTGAAGATGATGACTCCCGGTTTGCCCTTGGCGTCCGCATAGGCCCAGTCGGCGGCGGCCGTGGAAACCTGCATCGCATCGGTCGAGACGTTGGCGAACACGCCGTTCTTGTCGTCGGGTCCGATCACCGGCCCGGCATGCCAGGAAACCAGCGGAATGCCGGCGGCCTTCGCCTGTTCCAGCGCCGGCGCCTGCTCGACCGCGTCGAAGCCGTTGATGACGATGCCGTTCGGCTTCAGCGCCATCGCCTGGCCGAAGGCCGCGGTGCGGCCGCCGATCGAGCCGGCGCCGTCGATCACCTTGACTTCCCAGCCGATCGCCTTGGCCGCCTCTTCAACGCCGGTGGTGACGCCGAGAATACCGCCATTCTTGAGATCGCCGGCGAGCACGACAATGGTCTTGCCTTCCTGCGCCTTTGGACCTGTGGTCGGACCGTCCCAAGCGGTGACCTTCTGGGCGTATTTCTGCACGACCGCCATGGCGTCGGCCATCGCGTCTGCCCGTGCCTGGCCGGCGAACAGGGCCGGTGCGGCGATGGCCACCGCCATCAGGGCGACGGACGATTTCAGGAATGTTCTGCGCTGCATGCTGGGTTCCTCCCTTGGGTTTTTGAAACAGACTGACCGTCCGGTATTCAGCCTCCGGACGGATCTGGTTTGCGGACAATTCCGGCCGCGCCGCGCTTGCGCTGGGCGTAGCCGGCGATGCCGATGGCAACGAGCAGCGTCACGCCGTTGAACAGCGGCTCGACGAAGAATGAGCCGCCGAATTGCTGGATGCCGGAAATGCCGACGGCCAGGATGATGACGCCGGTCATCGTGCCCCAGACGTTGACGCGCCCTGGTTTTATGGTGGTTGAGCCGAGAAAGGCGCCGACCAGTGCCGGCAGAAGATATTCCAGCCCGACGCTGGCCTGGCCGATGCGCAACTTGGACGCCAGCAGCACGCCTGTCAGCGCCGTCAGGAAGCCGGACGAGACGAAGGCCCCGATGACGAAACGGCGCACCGGAATGCCGTTCAGCGCCGCCGCCTTCGGATTGGCGCCGATGGCATAGACATAGCGGCCGATCGGCAGATATTCGAGGATGACCCACAGCGCTACGGCGATTGCCAGCACATAGAGGCCGGTGACCGGCAGCCCGAACACCATCGTCCCGTTGAGCGCATAAAAACCTTCCGGCAGCACGCCGACGACCTGCCTGCCACCCGTGTGCCAAAGCGCCAGCGCATAGAGCACGGTGCCGGTGCCCAGCGTGGCGATGAAGGAGTCGATACGGGCGACCTCGACCAGCAGGCCGTTGAGGAAGCCGGTCGCGGCGCCGAGCAAAAGCACGATCAGCACCGCCAGCGGCCAGGGAATGCCGAACATGGTCTGCAGGCTGATCGCCAGGATGTGCCACAGCACGATGCCGTAGCCGACGGTCAGATCAATGCGACCTGAGGCCATCGGGATCATGGCCGCCAGCGAGAGCAGCGCGATGATCGCCTTGTCGGAGATGATCGAGCGCAAATTGAGCAGCGTCGGAAATGTATTCGGCAAAAGAATCGAAAACAACAGGATCAGCAACACGGTCAGGATCACCAGGCCGTAGACCGGCAGCAGCCGGGTGATCTTCTGCCGTGCCGGCAGGCTGGCCATTTCACCGCGGGTCGGCTCGAGTGCGCTGGATTCGATCGATGGCATGGAGATCCTCCGGGACAGTCAGGCGGCTTCGGAAGCCGATGCCGCGGTGATCACCGCGGACGTGGTCAGTTCGGGTCCAGTGAGTTCGCGCACGATCCGGCCGCGCGAAAACACCAAAGCGCGATGGCAGATATGGGCGATCTCCTCGAAGTCGGTCGACACCACGACGACGGCGAGGCCAGCTTCGAGCGCGCGGCCGATCAGCCGGTAGATCTCGGCCTTGGCGCCGACATCGACGCCGGCGGTCGGGTCTTCGGCGATCAGCAGCTTGCGGCCGGTATGCAGCCAGCGACCGACCACCACCTTCTGCTGGTTGCCGCCCGACAGTGACTCGATCGGCAGGCTCGGATCATTGGGACGCAGCCCGACCGATCCGCCGATCTCGCGCGCCAGCGCGGCCTCCTTGTAAGGCGCCAGGAACGAGAACAGGCCGCGCTTGCCGGCGCCGGGATTGAGAAAGCTGTTCTCGCGGATCGACAGTGAAGCGGCGATCGATTCCTCGGTCCGGTCGCGCGCGATCAGGCCGACGCCGGAGCCCATGGCGGCGATCGGGCTCGACAAATCGGGCACGACGCCGTTGATCGTCACCGAACCGGAAAAGCCCTGGCAGCCGAACAGCGCCCGGCCGACCAGTTCCTGCCCGGCGCCGCGCAGGCCGACGAGGCCGAGCAACTCGCCCATGCGCACGTCGAACGACACCGGCCCGGCCCCGGCGCAGACGAGGTCGCGGACAGCACACACCGTCTCGCCGGCCTGCGTCTCTGCCTTGGTGAAGACCTGGCTGACCGGGCGGCCGACGATCATCTCGACCAGTTCGTCCGGTCTGGTGTCGGCGACCTTCTTTTGACCGACCAGCCGACCGTCGCGCAGCACGGCGACGCGATCGGCGATGCGGAAAATCTCGTCGAGGCGATGCGAGACATAGATCATGCCGACGCCACGCTGCTTGAGCGGGCGGATGGCGTCAAACAGGCGATCGACCTCGTCGGCGGGCAGGCTGGCGGTCGGTTCGTCGAGCACCAGCACATCGGCCTCGGTGGCCAAGGCGCGCGCGATGGCGACCAGTGATTTCTCGGTACGGGTCAGGTCCTGGACCCGCGTCGTCGGATCGAAATCGCAGCCGACGAGCTTTAGCGCCTCGCGTGCCCGTTCTTCGGTGGTGCGCCAGTCGATGAGGCCCGAGCGCAGCGAAAATCCCTGGGCGAGGCCGACGTTCTCGCCGACGGTCATCCATTCGATAAGGCCGAGATCCTGGTGAATGAAGGCGACGGGTTGGCGCTGGTTCGGCTGCGGCGGGCGGTGGTGATAGGGCTCGCCGCGAAACAGGATGCTGCCGCCATCCGGCCGGTAGATGCCGGCAAGCGTCTTGATCAGCGTCGACTTGCCGGCGCCGTTCTCGCCGAGCAGCGCGAGGATCTCGCCCTTGCCGAGATCGAGCGACACGTCGGAGAGCGCGCGGGTGCCGCCGAACTCCTTGGTAATCGACTTGAACTCGATCAGTTTCTCTGCGGCCAAAACGCGTTCCTCCCGAGATCGCCAAATGATGTTATCGATAACATTTCTGAGCGTCAAGCAACAAAATCAGGGGGCCCCGATCAGCCGATCTTGCCGTCGAGCAGGCGCATCATTTCGGCCGAATCCTTCGGCCCCAGGCCAGCCGCGCAAAGCAGGCGGTGAATCTCGACAAGCTGGCCAGTCATCGGCAACGGCGTCTTGGTCTTCAGCGCAAATGACTGCAAAGAATCCAGGTCCTTCAGCATGTTGTCGATGCGGCCGGTCGGCGAGAAATCGCGGGCGGCGAACTTTGCCATGAACTCCTGCATGATGCTGGAATCGGCACGGCCGCCCTTGAGTGCGGCGGGGATCACCTTGGGATCGACGCCGCCGGCTTCGGCGAGCTTCACCGCCTCGGCAACCGCCTGGAACTGAACCGCGCAAAAAAGCTGGTTGATCAGCTTCGTCGTCTGGCCGGCGCCGCTTGGCCCCATCAGCGTGTAGTTGGCGCAAAGGTGCTGCATCACCGTGCGGGCGCGTTCGAAGTCTGCCGTTTCGCCGCCTGCCATAACCGTCAAGCGGCCGCCGAGCGCACCGGGAACGCCGCCTGAAAGCGGGCAGTCGACCCATTTCATGCCGGTCTCGGCCGCTAGTTTCTTGGCCATCTGCGCGGTGTCGGCTGGGTCGATCGACGACATGTCGATCAAGAGCTTCTCCGGCGAAGCAGCAGTCGCGACGCCGTCGTCGCCGAACACCACTGAACGCACGATATCGGCATGGTTGAGGCTGAGGATGACGAAGTCGTTCGCCCGCACTGCCTCGGCGACCGACGCGGCGGCGGCAGCGCCTTTTGCGGCGAGCGCGGCGACCTTGACCTTGTCGAGATCGAACACCGTGACCGTCTGCTTGGTTTCGATCAGCCGGGTGGCGATTGCCGATCCCATGATGCCGGCGCCGACAAGGGCGACCTTTGCTGCTTGCGTCATCTCAACGTGCCTCTTTCCTGGTCCTGGCAGCGGGTGCGGCGCCAAGCCCGTTCAGCGCCCGATCGACGATCCTGTCGACCGGAGCATCGATGTCGACAGTGACCACCAGCTCCTCGCCGGCCGGATTTTCCAGCGCGGCGAGCTGACTGTCGAGCAAGGCCGGCGGAAAGAAGTGCCCGCGGCGGTCGGCCATCCTGGCCTGCAGGACACTGCGCGACCCCTGAAGGAATACGAAGAACACAGGCCCGCCCGCCGCATGGCGAAGCCGGTCGCGATAGGATTTCTTCAGCGCTGAGCAGCTCACGACGAGCCCGCTTCCCTCCTCATGCGCTAGGCGCAAGGCGGCGCCCACCAGATCGAGCCAGGGCCAGCGGTCGTCGTCAGAGAGCGGGATGCCCAGTGACATTTTCTCGACATTGCCGCGCGGGTGCAGCGTGTCGCCCTCGACGAAGCTAAAGCCTAGCCGCGCGGCGATGTCGATGCCGACGCTGGTCTTGCCGCAGCCGCTGACGCCCATCACGACGATGAGCGAAGCCTCAAAGGCAGGTTGTGATGCCGCCATCGACATAGAGCGTGTGTCCGTTGACAAAGGATGAGGCCGGGCCGGCCAGGAACACCGCCGCGCCGACCAGTTCGCCGACATCGCCCCAGCGCCCAGCCGGTGTACGGTTGGTTAGCCAGGCCGAGAATTCGGGATTGTCGACCAGCGCCTGGTTGAGCGGCGTCTTGAAATAGCCCGGTGCGATGGCATTGACCTGCAGCCCGTGCTTGGCCCAGTCCGCGCACATGCCGCGCGTCAGATTGCGCACGGCGCCCTTCGTCGCCGTGTAGGGCGCGATGTTCGCTCGCGCCAGTTCGCTTTGCACCGAAGCGATGTTGATGATCTTGCCGCGCTTGCGCGGGATCATGTGCCGCGCCACCGCCTGGCCGACGAAGAAGACGCTCGAAATGTTGGTGCGCAGCAATTCGTCCCATTTGTCGACGGGAAAATCCTCGAGCGGCGTGCGGAACTGCATGCCGGCATTGTTGATGAGGATATCGATGGCGCCGATGGTGGTTTCGATCTCTTCGACACCTTTGGCGACCGCCGCGTGATCGGTCACATCAAAGACCGCGCCATGCGCCCTGTGCCCCTTGGCCATCAGCGTCTCGACGGCGGCCGCGACCTTTTCGGCGCCGCGCCCGTTGAGCACGATCTCGGCGCCGTGCTGCGCCAGCCCTTCCGCCAGCGCCAGGCCGATGCCCTGCCCCGAGCCGGTAACCAAAGCCCGCATGCCGGACAAATTGAACAAAGAACCGCTCACCTGCTCCTCCTGAGGACATGTCGCCTGAAGCGGATACGATTTCCGCCGCGCCACCGCCAGTGCCTATTGACATGAATGTTATCGATAACATAGTCAATGGAAAAATTGCCGCTGCTGGAGGAGACGACGCCGTGACCGAGATCTTGATGACCGGCCCCTACCCGGATTGGGACATGGCGGACCTGGAAGCGAGATATCGCGTCCACAAGCTGTGGCAGGTCGAGGACAAGGACGCGCTGATTGCAAGCCACGCCGGCGCAATCCGCGCCATCGCGACACGCGGCGAGCTCGGCGCGAGTGCCGCATTGATGGCAAAGCTGCCGAAGCTGGAGATCGTCTCCTGCTATGGTGTCGGCACCGATGCCATCGACCTTGCCTATGCCAGGGAAAACAGCATCCGCGTCACCAACACGCCCGACGTGCTGACCGAGGACGTGGCCGATATCGGCATCGGGCTGCTGCTCGCCGTGGCGCGCAAGATCCCGCAGGCCGACGCCCATGTGCGCAATAACAGCTGGCGCAAGGGCAACATGCCGCTGGTCACGCGCGTCTGCGGAAAAAAGCTTGGCATTGTCGGCATGGGCCGCGTCGGCGCCGCGGTGGCCAGGCGTGCGGCGGCCTTCGATTGCACCATCGCCTATTTCGACCGGAATGAGCGCGACGACCTGCCCTACGCATTCATCGGTGATCTGGTCGAGCTGGCGCGGCAGAGCGAATTCCTGATCGTGACGCTCGCCGGCGGTGACAGCACCAGGCACATAATCGATGCGGCGATTCTCGCCGCGCTCGGAGCGGACGGCATCCTGATCAACATTTCGCGCGGCAGCACGGTCGACGAGACCGCTTTGCTCGCCGCCCTGGAAACCGGCGCCATCAAGGGCGCCGGACTCGACGTGTTCTGGAACGAGCCGACCATCGACGAGCGCTTCCTGCGGCTTGCCAATGTCGTGCTACAACCGCACCACGCCAGCGGCACGGTGGAGACCCGCAAGGCCATGGGCCAGCTCGTGCGCGACAATCTTGCCGCCCATTTCAGCGGCCAGTCCTTGCTGACGCCGGTGGTTTGAGAAAGGATCGTGGCCATGAAGTCGATCGTCATCCACGCGGCAAAGGACCTGCGGATCGAAGAGACCGAGCCGGGCATGCTTGGCGCCGGACAGGTCGAGATCGCTGTCGAGGCCGGCGGCATATGCGGCTCGGACCTACATTATTACAACCATGGCGGCTTCGGCGTGGTTCGCCTTCGCGAGCCGATGATCCTCGGCCACGAGGTCGCCGGCACGGTGAAGGCGCTTGGCGCCGGCGTCTCGAGCCTCGCCGTCGGCGACCGCGTCGCCATCTCGCCCAGCCGACCCTGCAATGCCTGCCGCTACTGCCTGCAGGGCATGCAGAACCAATGCCTCAACATGCGTTTCTACGGCAGCGCCATGCCGATGCCGCATATCCAGGGCGCCTTCCGCCAGCGCCTCGTCGCAGAAGCATGGCAATGCCACAAGATCGCCGACCATGTCTCCATCAACGAGGCTGCTTTCGCCGAGCCCTTCGCGGTCACGCTGCATGCCGTGAACCGCGCCGGCTCGCTGCTTGGCAAACGGGTCCTGGTCACCGGCTGCGGCCCGATCGGCGCGCTGTGCATCCTCGCCGCACGCGCCCATGGCGCGCGCGAGATCGTCGCCACCGATGTCATGGACGGCGTGCTGGCCAAGGCTAGTGAGATCGGCGCCGACCGCACCATCAATGTCGCCACCGACGGCGACAAGCTCGCCGCCTACAATGCCGACAAGGGCAGTTTCGACGTAATGTTCGAGGCCTCCGGCAACGAGCGCGCGGTGTGGGCGGGGCTCGATGTCCTGAAGCCGCGCGGCGTGCTCATGCAGCTCGGCCTTGGCGGCGATGTGTCGCTGCCGCAGAATCAGATCGTCGCCAAGGAAATCGAGATGCGCGGCAGCTTCCGCTTCCACGACGAGTTCGCCCTTGCCGTCGACCTGATCAATCGCCGTCGCGTGGACGTCAAGCCGCTGCTGACCGGCATCTATCCGATGGACGAGGCGGTCGCGGCGTTCGAAATCGCCGGCGACCGCAACAAATCGATGAAAGTCCAGATCGCATTTAGCTAGAGCATGATAGCGAAATCAGGTGCTCTCGCGCTCGACGATGCGATAACTGGTCAGGACGATTTCCTGCCCGCGCTGCTTCTCGCCGCCGCGGATAAGCTGGATCAGCCGGCGCGCCGCTTCGCGGCCGATGCCGTAGCAATCGACATTCACGGTGGTGATGCCGGGATGGCAGAAGGCGGCAACCTCATAGTCGCCGAAGCCGGCAATGGCGATGTCCTGCGGCACCCGCATGCCCCGGCGCTTGCATTCCATCAGCGCGCCGAAGGCCGAAAGATCCGATACGCACAGCACCGCCTCGGTGTCGGGCCAGCGCTCGAGCATGGAGACGACGGCCTGGCCGCCCTGCTCGATGGAGATGGGCGGCACACCGAAGGAAACCAGCCGGCCCGGCGGCAGGCCGAGCTCCTCGATGGCCCTGACAAAACCCTCGCGCCGCTGGCTGCCGCGCGTATCGCGCGACGTCGTGCCGCCGATATAGCCGAACTTGCGGTAGCCTTTTCTGGCCAGCGTCTTGACCAGCAGCCCCATCGCTTCTTCGTTGGAGAACCCGACCACCTGGTCGATGGGCTTGGCCGGCAATTCCCAGGTTTCGACCACCGGGATGCCGGCGCTCTCCAGCAGCCGGCGGGCGCGGTCGGTATGGGCGCCGCCGGTCAGGATGATGCCTTCCGGCCGTCGCCGCAGCATCGCCTCGATCAGCCTCTCTTCCTTCTCGACGGTGTAGTCGGTGTAACCGAGCAGCAGCTGCAGCCCGGTGCTCTCCAACTCGTCGGTGATTCCGCGCGCCGTGTCGGCGAAGTTCGAATTGTTGATCGAGGGAACGATCGCCGCGACGAAGCCGGTCTTGCGCGACGACAGGCTGCCGGCCGACTGGTCGAGCACGTAACCGAGCTCGTTGACGGCGGCCATGATCTTTTCACGCGTCGCCTTGGAGACACGGCTGCCTTCCTTCAGCGCCCGCGAGACCGTCATTGCGGACACACCGGCCCGCTCGGCCACGTCGGCCATCGTCGGCGTCTGGTTCTCCCCCGGTCTCGGCGATGCTGCCCTGCCCATCAGTGTTCCTCGCAAGCCGCCGGCGTCGACCCGGTCCAGACGGATGCCGGGCCACTGGACGGCGGCTGCATCGGGCGTCCGGCGTCGTTCATGCATCCCCCTTGGAAATCGGATTGTGTTAGGTATGTTATCGATATCACATCGATCTGACAACAACCACGCCGCGAAGTTCGATCCCGAATTAGCAAAGCGCGCGGCGCCGGGAAAGTGAAACGCGGCAGAGAGGCAATCGGAATGTTCGGAGAAATCGAGGGTACGGGATTCGAGGTGCTGGATCCGCGCTTTGCCAGCTGCTTCGTCGGCCATGCACGGGTCGAGCGGCTGTGGACGGGTGGACGCTGGCACGAAGGGCCGGCGTGGTTCGCGCCGGGCCGCTATCTGGTCTGGTCCGACATTCCCAACAACCGCATGATGCGCTGGGACGAGACCACAGGCGCCGTCTCGGTGTTTCGCCAGCCCGCCAACAACTCGAACGGCAACACGGTCGACCGGCAAGGGCGGCTCGTCACCTGCGAGCACCTGATGCGGCGGGTGACGCGCACCGAATTCGACGGGTCGGTGACGGTGATCGCCGACCGCTTCGAAGGCAGGCGCTTCAATTCGCCCAACGATGTCGTGGTGGCGAGCGACGGCGCAATCTGGTTCACCGATCCGTCCTACGGCATCATGCACGACTATGAGGGCGAGTATGGCGAGGAGGAAATCGGCGGCTGCCACGTCTACCGGGCCGGCCCCGCGAGCGGTGAGGTGATGCGTGTCGCCGATGATTTCGCCAAGCCGAACGGCCTCGCCTTTTCACCCGACGAAACGCTTCTCTATGTCGCCGACACCGGCGCCTCGCATCTGCCGGACGGGCCGCGCCACATCCGCCGCTTCAGGGTCGGCGATGACGGCAGGCTGAGCGGCGGCGAGGTTTTTGCCCAATGCACGAACGGGTTGTTCGACGGGTTCCGCGTCGACACCAAGGGGCGCCTCTGGTGCAGCGCAGGCGACGGCGTCCATTGCTACGATCCGGACGGAACGCTGATCGGCAAGGTCCACATCCCCGAAGCCGTCTCCAACCTGACCTTCGGCGGTGCCCGCCGAAACCGGCTCTTCATCACCGCGACGACATCGCTGTACGCGGTCTACGTCACCGCAAACGGTTCAACGCTGGGGTAACGGCAGACAAAACAAAGGGAGGGAGCACGCGCGTGCTCCCTCCCTGAAAATGCTTCGACGAAAAACTTACGCCGCGCCGACCACCTTGGCCGACTTCTCGAAACGCTTGCGCTCGTTCGGGTCGAGATAGAGCTTGCGCAGCCGGATGGTCTTCGGCGTCACCTCGACCAACTCGTCGTCCTGGATCCAGGCCAGCGCACGCTCCAGCGTCATGCGGATCGGCGGCGTCAGCTTGACAGCCTCGTCCTTGCCGGCGGCACGGATATTGGTCAGCTTCTTGCCCTTCAGCACGTTCACTTCGAGGTCATTGTCGCGGCTGTGGATGCCGATGATCATGCCCTGATAGACCTTGACGCCCGGATCGATGACCATCGGGCCGCGGTCTTCCAGGTTCCACATGGCGTAGGCCACCGCCTCGCCCTGTTCGTTGGAGATCAGCACACCGTTGGTGCGGCCCGGCAATTCGCCCTTGTAGGGCTGATAGGCGTGGAACAGCCGGTTCATCACGGCGGTGCCGCGCGTATCGGTCAGCAGCTCCGACTGGTAGCCGATCAGTCCGCGTGTCGGCGCGTGGAAGACAATGCGCTGGCGGTTACCGCCGGACGGGCGCAGTTCGACCATCTCGGCTTTGCGCTCCGACATCTTCTGCACGACGATGCCGGCATGCTCCTCATCGACGTCGATGACGACTTCCTCGACCGGCTCCAGCAATTCGCCATTGTCGCCGTTCTGCATGACGACGCGCGGCCGCGACACGGCGATCTCAAAACCTTCGCGGCGCATCGTCTCGATCAGCACGGCCAACTGCAATTCGCCGCGCCCGGAAACGAAGAACGAATCCTTGTCGGGCGATTCCTCGATCTTCAGCGCGACATTGCCTTCGGCTTCGCGCAGCAGGCGGTCGCGGATGACGCGACTGGTCACCTTGTCGCCTTCGGTGCCGGCCAGCGGTGAATCGTTGACGAGGAACGACATCGTCACCGTCGGCGGATCGATCGGCTGCGCATGCAGCGGCTCGGTCACCGCCGGGTCGCAGAACGTGTCGGCGACAGTGCCCTTCGACAGGCCCGCAATGGCGACGATGTCACCCGCCTGCGCTTCCTCGATCGGTTGGCGCTCGAGGCCTCGGAATGCGAGGATCTTGGAGATACGGCCAGTTTCGACCAGCGTGCCGTCATGGTGCAGCACCTTGACCGGCTGGTTGGATTTCAACGTGCCGGATTCGATGCGGCCGGTGATGATGCGACCGAGGAAGGGATTGGCTTCCAGGATGGTGCCGATCATGCGGAACGGGCCGGGATGCACGGTCGGCGCCGGCACATGCTTGATGACGAGGTCGAACAGCGGCGCCAGGCCCTGGTCCTTCGGGCCCTCGGGGTTTTCCGAGACCCAGCCGTCGCGGCCTGAACCGTACAGAATGGGGAAGTCGAGCTGCTCGTCGGTGGCGTCGAGTGCGGCAAACAGGTCGAACACCTCGTTGACCACCTCGACATGGCGGGCATCCGGCCGGTCGATCTTGTTGATGACGACGATCGGCTTCAGCCCGACTTTGAGCGCCTTGCCGACGACGAACTTGGTCTGCGGCATCGGCCCTTCGGCGGCGTCGACCAGCACGATGGCTGAATCCACCATCGACAGGATGCGCTCGACCTCGCCGCCGAAGTCGGCGTGGCCGGGGGTGTCGACGATGTTGATGCGGGTGTCCTTCCAGTCGACCGAGGTCGCCTTGGCCAGGATGGTGATGCCGCGTTCCTTTTCGAGGTCGTTGGAATCCATGGCGCGCTCGGCGACGCGCTGGTTGTCGCGGAAGGAGCCGGACTGCCTCAGAAGCTGGTCGACGAGGGTGGTTTTTCCATGGTCGACGTGCGCGATGATCGCGATATTACGAATTTTCATTTTACGGTCTCGGGAGCGTTGCAGGCAGCAGGCCCAAAGGCGCAGCCTCTTTCGGTTGCGCGGCTCATACAGGGTTTTTCGCATTTGCGAAAGAGGAGGCTCGTCACCAAATACTCATCAAATCTTAAACATCCGCGTGTGAAATGATTCTGTTAACCAAGGCGGAACCTTTCGGGGTCCGGGCAGTTCGAACGTCATGACCGATCAAGTCAGCAAATTCCGGCCGATTCTCGCTTGGGCGGCGCTCGCCGTCGTACTTGCGGCAAGTGGTGCGCAGTCCGCCGCGACGCTCAAGGGAAATCCTGCCTTGCCGTCCGACACGCAGACGGCCGAACAGCTCTACGCCGACGCTCCCGATGGCGTCGATCCCATGGTGACCGGCCCGGTCAGCGCCGCCTTCAAGCAACAGCAGAAGGCCGCCGGCTGCGACAGTGCGGTCTGGCCGAAGATTCCCGTCGCCTGCTATCCGGATTGACGACCGCCGCCTGCGGCCGGTCGCTTACGCCGACCGCACCGGATCGAGCGTCACCTTGTAGAGCTCGTTGTCGTCACGATCCATCAGCCGCACCGTCATCTGTTCGCTGGCGCCGTTGATGTCGACGAGGCCGAAGAACTGCAGGCCGGCCGACGGCGGCAGGTTCTGGCCCTGTTCGGCGGTCGGCGCCTTGATGAATTTCAGCTCCGGCCCGAAGGTCATGTCAAAACCATTGGGGCCGAACGTGCCGGCGTGGATCGGGCCGGAGACGAATTCCCAGAACGGGTTGAAATCCTGGAATTGTGCCTTGTCCGGGTTGTAGTAATGCGCCGCCGTGTAGTGCACGTCGGCGGTCAGCCACACCGTGTTGCTGATGCTGGCATTCTTGATGTAGCGCAGCAGGTCGGCGATCTCGAGCTCGCGACCCTTTGGCGCACCATTGTCGCCATTGCTGACCGCTTCGGCGCCGGCCTTCTTGGTGCCGTCGTCCCAGACGACGAGGCCGAGCGGCATGTCGGCGGCGATGATCTTCCAGGTCGCGTTGGAGTTGGCCAACTCGCGCTTCAGCCATTTCGTCTGCTGTTCGCCAAGCATGCGCGACTGCGGCGTCATCGTGTCCTGCATGTCCGGGCCGTTGGGGCCGCGATAGGAACGCATGTCGAGGAAGAACACGTCGAGCAGCGGTCCGTAGGCGATCTTGCGATAGACGCGGCCGGGCTCGGACGGCTCGTAGCGGATCGTCGTCATCTCATGGAAGGCGCGCGCAGCGCGGGCCGCCAGCACATGGATGGACTTTTCCGAATAGCGGTTGTCGGCGCTCAAATCCTTCGAATCCGACCAGTTGTTCAGCACCTCATGGTCATCCCACTGGTAGAAGGTCGGGCAGATGGCGCTGAGGCCGAGCACATGTCTGTCCATCATGTTGTACTTCCACTGGTCCCGGTATTCGTCGAGCGTCTCGGCCACCTTGCGCTTGCCGTCGATGAGCACGACGTTCTTCCACTTGCCGCCGCCGGGCAGGTCGACCTCGTCCTTCATCGCGCCGTCGGCATAGATGGTATCGCCGGAATGCAGGAAGAAGTCGGGCGTGTGCTTGCCGATCGTGGCGTAGGTCTTCATGCCGGTCTCGTCGATGCCCCAGCCTTGGCCGGCGGTATCGCCCGACCAGGCGAACTTGATGTCGCGCTTGGAGGCCGGTGCCGTGCGGAAGCGCCCGACGATAGGTTCGGAGACGGCGTTGATGTCGGCGAGATCGGCGGCGATCATGCGGTAGAAAATGTCCTGGTCGGAAGCAAGCTCGGTGAGCAGCCGCTTCACCGTGTAGTCGCTGGCCGGCGAGGTATCGAGCGGCGCCAGCCGCGTCGCATTGGCGAAATTCTCCGTCGTCGAGACTTCGAACATGACGCGCGACGGACGGTCGGTGCGCGTCCAAACCATGCCGCTGGCGGCGTCGACGTCGCCCGACTGGACGCCATGGGTGAAGCCCGGCCGCTGATTGGCGCGCGAATAATAGGGCATCGCGAGGCCCGAGGCGCCGACCAGGCCAAGGGCGCTGGCGGAAGTGACGAAAGCGCGGCGGGAAATTGTGTTCATGGCTGTCTCCTGGATGGCTGCGAACGGTGCCACCAAGGTCCAGCCTCAATGTTTCAGGCGCATCTCGGAACCATGAAGGTTTCGTAACAGTGAACAGGCCTCTTCCCTTCTCCTCCTGTGGGAGAAGGGAGAGCCTAGCCCAGCCGCCTTAGGCCGCCTGCGGCTCCGGATCGAAGGCCGGCCTGCTGGTGTTGATCAGCAGCGAAAGACAGGCCGCGGCAATCGCGGTCATGCCAGCGATCATGAAGGCGAGTTCGTAATTGCCTTGCAGTTCGCGCATGGTGCCGCCGAAGAAGGCGGCGCTGGCTGCACCGACCTGGTGCCCGGCGACGATCCAACCGAACACGATCGGGCCGCTGCGGTCGCCGAACGCCTCGTTGGCGAGCCTGAGCGTCGGCGGCACGGTGGCGATCCAGTCCAGGCCATAGAGCACGGCGAAGATGATCAGGCTGGTCGCCGAGAAGCCGGAATAGGGCAGGTAGATCAGCGACAGGCCGCGGATGGCATAGTAGACGCCGAGCAGCTTGCGTGGATCGAAGCGGTCGGTGAGCCAGCCCGACAGCGTCGTGCCGATCAGGTCGAAGATACCCATCATCGACAGCAGGCCGGCGGCCTGCACCTCGCCGATGCCCATGTCGCCGCAGAAAGCGATCAGATGCGTGCCGACCAGCCCGTTGGTGGTGAAGCCGCAGACGAAGAAGGTGGCGAACAAATACCAGAACACACGCGTGCCGGCGGCACGCCGCAGCGTGCCCAGCGTATGCGCGAGGAAATTGCCCTGCGATGCCGGCGATGTCGGCGGCACGTCGTCGGCCTCCGCGCCAAAGCGCACCATGCCGATCGAGGCCGGACGCTCCGGCACCAGCAGCCAGACCAGCGGCACCAGAGCGGCGGTGGCGATCGCGATGGCGATGGCGACCGGCTTCCAACCGCCCGACTGGGCGAGCGCAGCCAGCAGCGGCAGGAATACCAGCAGGCCGGTGGCGCTGGAGGCCGACATCAGCCCCATCACCAGGCCGCGATTGGTCTTGAACCAGCGATTGACGATGGTGGCGCCGAGCACAGTGGCGACCGCACCCGACCCGATGCCGGAAAACACGCCCCAGGTGATCAGCAGATGCCACGGCTTGGTCATCAGCAGGCTGAGCGCCGTCGAGCCCGACATGATCAGCAGCGCGGCGAGCAGCGTGCGGCGCAGGCCGATGCGCTCCATCAGAGCCGCGGCAAACGGCCCGGTCAGGCCGTAGAGGAAGATGCCAATGGCCGCTGCCAGCGAAACGACATCGCGCCGCCAGCCAAAACTCTCTTCCAGCGGCAGCATCATGACCGAGGGCGCCGAGCGCAGCCCGGCCGCGATCAGCAGGCAGAGGAAGATGACGCCGACCACGACGAAAGCGTAGCGCTGGCCAAACGGATGGGATTGAGCTATCATGTTACTGACCGGTACGTTGCAATTGGATGGCAATACCCATACGTACCGGTCAGTAACATTGTCAAGCGAGTCTTTTGCATGCCATCGGACAATAAAATTGAACCGTCCATCAAGGACCCTCACGCGTCGGTCCTGCCGAGAGCCGGCGAGAAGATCCTCGACGTGGCCCGCGACCTCTTCTACCGGCAAGGCATCAGGGCGATCGGCGTCGACGAGATCGTCAAGCGCGCCGGCGTCACCAAGCCAAGTCTCTACCGCAGCTTTCCGTCCAAGGACGAATTGGCCGCATCCTACCTGCGACAATACGACCTTGAGTTCTGGGAGCGCTTCGACGAGGCGGTGGCCGCCCATCCCGGCGACCCGCGCGCGCAGATCAACGCTTTCCTCACCCGCGTCGGCAAGCGCACGCAAAGACCCGACTATCGCGGCTGCGGTATGACCAATGCGGCGATCGAATATCCCGAGCACGGCCACCCGGCCCGCGTGGTGAGCGAGGCCAACAAGCAGGAACTACGCCGCCGCCTGCGCGCCATGGCGAGGGCCATGGGCGCCGCCGACGCCGACACGCTCGGCGACGGACTGCTGCTCCTGATCGAGGGCGCCTATATCAGCGGCCAGCTGTTCGGGTTAGGCGGACCGGCGCAGTCGGTGGCGCGCAACGCGGACCTGCTGATCGAAGCCAGCTTGAAGAAATAGCGTTTGACGATACGCTGCGGCAGCTCGAAACGGAGTTGTCCGCATGCGCTTTCTTCTGATCCCGCTTGCTCTCGCCGGTCTCTGCCAGGCGGCCCACGCCGACGGCATATCCAGCGCCTACACCGACCTCGACTGGAAGAAGGATTGCGTCACCTATGCGAAAGCCGAGGAAGGCGAAGGCGACTGGGCCAATCTCGCCTGCTCGGGCTATCGCGGCTATCCGGTGCTGGTCGCCTATGACGACGCCCGCGAGTCGCTTTACTACGGCTTCCCGTCCGACGACATGACCGCGGTCTGGGAGAGCTTTTCCGGCTTCAACTCGGCCGGTCCCAAGATCGAATGGCGCATCGAGACCAAGGGCGACATCGCCATCCCCTTCGCCGTCATCCACCGTCGTTCGATCAGCAATCCCGAGGACGAGAACAAGCCGGCCGAGGTGCTCGTCGTGGCCAAGGTCGCGCAGCCGGAGGCCCATGACGGCTGCACCGTCGGACTGGTGCTGGCCACCGGCAACCCGCAAGCCAACGACCAAGCACGCAAGCTGGCCGACGACAAGGCAAGGAGCTTTGCCTGCGGCAAGGACAAGCGCGTTGTGATCGGCGACGCGCCCGATTTCGGCCGGGTGGATAATTAAAGCGAGTTGCGCTTAAGACGCCTTGCGGAGCAAGTTGATCGCATATCGTCGGTCCGCGCCGCCCCTCATTGCCCTGCCGGGCATTTCTCCCCGTATAGTGACGGGGAGAAAGACGCTGCGGTCACGGATTTCGCCAATCGTCAGCGCTGCAGAAAGTGCACCAAGGCTGCGGACATCCCCTTCTCCCCGTCACTATACGGGGAGAAGGTGCCGGCAGGCGGATGAGGGGCAGCGCCGCGCTTAGCGCCTGCTCGCAACCTCGAACGTCGACTACTTGCTCGCCTTCGCCCGCTCGATCGCCTCGACGATCATCTTCTTGGCATATTTCGAATCGTGCCAGCCTTCGATCTTGACCCATTTGCCGGGTTCGAGATCCTTGTAGTGCTCGAAGAAGTGCTGCACCTGCTGGCGCGTGATGTCGGGCAGCTGCGTGTACTCGGTGACGTTCTCGTAGCGCAGCGTCAGCTTGGGCGACGGCACGGCGATGATCTTCTCGTCCTGGCCAGCATTGTCTTCCATGATCAGCACGCCGATCGGCCGCACATTGATGACGCAGCCCGGCACCAGCGCGCGCGTGTTGCAGACCAGCACGTCGATCGGGTCGCCGTCGCCCGACAGCGTGTGCGGCACGAAGCCGTAATTGCCGGGATAGCGCATCGAGGTGTGCAGGAAGCGGTCGACGAACAGCGTGCCGGCCTCCTTGTCCATCTCGTACTTGATCGGCTCGCCGCCGATCGGCACCTCGATGATGACGTTGAGGTCTTCCGGCGGGTTCTTTCCGGTGGCTATCGCTTCGATACGCATGGTTTTCCCTCTCTCGATTTCCGAGATCGATAGCGGGCGACGCGGCATGGTGCAATGCGGCGAATGGTGCTCAGGACCTGGCGGCAGGCTTTCAGGCCGTCATTCCCAGACGAAAGCGACCTTCTTCAGCGCCTTCTGTTCGAAGATCTCGACGCCTTCGGCGACATCGCGGCCGCCGGCGCCGGCATAGAAGGAGAGAGCGTTTTGGTTGTCCTCCAGCGCCCACACCACCATGCCTTTCAGGCCGTGGTCGGCGAGACGCGCGCGTGCCGCCTTGAACAGCCGGCTGCCGAGCCCGATGCCCTGGTATTCCGGGCGCAGGTAAAGCTCGTAGATCTCGCCCTGCTGCCTGAGTTCGCGGGCGCGGTTCTTGCCGATCGTGGCATAGCCGGCGATCTTGCCGCCGATTTCGACCACCAGCACGGTGGCGGCGCGGCGGATGGCGTTCGCCCACCAGTCGGGGCCGCGCCGGTTGATCATCGATGTCAGCGTGCGGTGCGGGATGATGCCGGAATAGGCGCCGCGCCAGGCCTCCTGGTGCACGTCGGCGATGGCGCCGGCGTCGCGCGGCTCGGCTTTCCTGATGTCGATGGTCAGCGTGTTCATAATTGCTTAACCATAAACCCGCATCGGCCGATTGCAAAGAGTCCGGTCGCCGGCTGCAACGCTTTCGCACAGACGATCGGCAGGCAAAAGCCGCGGTTGAGCTGACTGAAGAGTTAGATTTCGACCAGGTGGTCGTCCAACTCGTTGCCGTCGCCGGCCGTGACCGGAAAATGCTCGGCCAGCACCGCGCCGACTGATTCGATCGCCTTGACGAAACCGTCGGCGAGCCGGTCGTCGCCGGCATGCCGGGTGAGGTCGCCCACCACGTCATCCCAGACATGCTGGCCGACCTTGGCGTCGATGCCGCTGTCGGCGATCACTTCGGCATAGCGCTCGGCGATCGAGACGAAGACAAGCACGCCGGTGCGCGCCGTGGTGCGGTGGACGTTGCGGGCAAGGAACTGCTTGATCGCGTTGGCATGCGCCGCCTGGTAGCGCAGTCGCCGCGGCACGAGATGGATGCGCAAGCCGGGCAGCGCCCACAGCAGGACAAGCACCGAGGCCAGCGCCAGCAGCTGGTCGAAGACGAAATGCGGCAGGCGGATCGACAGCCACCAGACCTCCAGCCCGTAGGCGACGGCGAGACTGACGATCAGCATCGCCAGTGTCGCCATGAAGGCGGCCGGAAAGAAATAGCCGTCGCTGGCCTGCGCCACGACGCAATAGATCTCGCCGTCGGTCTTGGTCTCGGCGGCGCGGATCGCCTCGGCGATGCGGTCATGGTCCAGCGGGCTGATCGGTCGTGTTGCCATCTCGTCTCACCAGCTCCCTGAAGACCCGCCGCCGCCGGACGAGCCGCCGCCACCTGAAAATCCGCCACCGCCGCTGCTCGAGCCGGAAGACCAGCCGCCGCCGGAACTGCCCGACGACCAGCCGCTGCCGGATGAGGATCCCGTCACCCAGCCACTGCCGGAAGACGAAGAGCCATAGCGGAAGGTCATGCCGAGCCATTTATACACGCCCGGCGACAGCTTCGTGCCAAAGATCGGCGGCAGGAAGGCCATCGCCATGCCGCCGAAGAACATCGTCGCCCACAGGATGAGGAACAGCGCGACGATTGGGTCGATGGGCGAGCTGTCGTCAGCCGGATTGCGCTTGCCGCGCGCCTCGAGCTCCTCCGGATTGCCTTCCAGCACCATGATCATGTCGTCGACGGCTTTGGAAATGCCGCCGGAGAAATTGCCGGCGCGGAAGGCCGGCACCATGTCGTTTTCAATGATCAGCTTGGTGTGCAGGTCGGTCAGCGTGCCTTCCAGCCCATAGCCGACCTCGATGCGCATCTTGCGGTCGTTCTTGGCCACCAGCAGCAGCACGCCATTGTTCTCGCCGCCCTGGCCGAGCTTCCAGAAGCGGAACAGTCGGTTGGCGTAGGGTTCGATCTCCTCGCCGTCGAGGCTGGGGATCGTCGCGACGACGATCTGCTCCGAACCTTTCGTCTCGAAATCCGCGAGCTTCTGCGTCAACGCCGCCTTGGTCGCGGCATCGATGATGCCGGCATTGTCGACGACCCGCCCGGTTAGCGCCGGCAACTCCGCGGCGAAAGCCGTGAAGCCGAGGAACAGCAGCAGCGCCAGGGCCAGCAGGGCGGCATCGATCCGCGTGGCGACAGAGCCGGATGTTGCGAGGGCGCGTCCCGTCATGCCGTCACCAGCTTCCCGAGGAGCCGCCGCCGCCGGACGAGCCGCCGCCACCGGAAAAACCGCCGCCGCTTGACCCCGACGACCAGCCGCCGCCGGAACTTCTCGAGCCGCTGGACGAGCGCCGGCTGGGTTCGAAGGTCATGCCCAGCCAGCGATAGCGGCCGGGTCCGATCTTCTGCCCGAAGATCGGCGGCAGGATCGAGGCGGCTAGGCTGCCGACCAGGATGGTGATCCAGATGGCGATGAAAATTGTGAAGAACAGGTCGTCGGAATTGAACGGTGCCTGCTGGTTGCGCTCGCCGCGGGCTTCCAGTTCCTCCGGATTGCCTTCCAGCACCATGATCATGTCGTCGACGGCTTTGCTGATGCCGCCGGAGAAATCGCCGGCGCGAAAGGCCGGCACCATGTCGTTTTCGATGATCAGCTTGGTGTGCAGGTCGGTCAGCGTGCCTTCCAGCCCATAGCCGACCTCGATGCGCATCTTGCGGTCGTTCGGCGCCACCAGCAGCAGGACGCCGTTGTTCTCCTTGGCCTGGCCGAGCTTCCAGAAGCGGAACAGGCGGTTGGCGTAGGGCTCGATCTCCTCGCCGTCGAGGCTGGGGATCGTCGCCACAACAATCTGGTCGGAGCCTTTTTTCTCGAAATCGGCGAGCTTCTGCGTCAGCACCGCCTTGGTCGCGGCATCGATGATGCCGGCATTGTCGACGACGCGACCGGTGAGGGCGGGAAGATCGGCGGCGAAGGCGGCGAGGGGGAAGAAAAGGAAGCTTAGAATGATCGCCAGAAACGTCAGAGTGGCGTTCCGTCCCACCCCCCTCTGTCCTGCCGGCCATCTCCCCCTTGAGGGGGGTGAGGAGTGCTCCGCGCAGCGGACGGGAAGCCAATTGCTTGGCTTTCCGAACGACGAACGCCCGGAGCGATAGCGGAGGGCTGGGTCCGGCAGGACAGAGGGGGGTGTGGACACGCCTGCGGTCCGTCTCGTCGCAAGTATTGGATTTGCCGGCTTCGCCGTTCACCCGCCCTGTTTCGTCCCGAAATCGACCTTGGGCGTCTGCAGCTTGTCTTCCTCGATGGTGAAGTTCGCGAACGGCTCGTTGCTCCGGAACCAGAAGGTTGCCCACAGCACCGACGGGAAGGTCCTCAGCGTCAAATTGTAGTCCCTGACCGCCTGGATATAGTCGCGCCGCGCCACCGCGATGCGGTTCTCGGTGCCTTCGAGCTGCGCCTGCAGCGCCAGGAAATTCTGGTTGGCCTTGAGGTCGGGATAGTTCTCCACCACCGCGAGCAGCCTGGACAGCGCGCTGGTCAGGCTGGACTGGCTGTCCTGGAATTTCTTGAAAGCTTCCGGGTCCTTCAATGTTTCCGGCGTCACCGTCACCTGCGTCGCCTTGGCGCGCGCCTCGACCACCGCGTCGAGCGTATCCTTCTCATGCGCCGCATAGCCCTTGACCGTCTCGACCAGGTTGGGGATCAGGTCGGCGCGGCGTTGGTACTGGTTCAGCACCTCGCTCCAGGCCGCCTTGGCATTCTCCTCCGCCGTCGGAATGGTGTTGTAGCCGCAGCCGGCAAGCAGCGGCAGCACGATCGCCATCATCAGGAAGGCCGGCAGCTTGCGGGCAATGGAGGGTGAAGTGAGGCGCTGGGCAAACATGATTTGGATCCCTCGTCGGAAGTTGCACGCGAAGCATTACCACAATCTGCGCGCAAGAAAATGACCTCGGCCCGGACGCCTCCGCTGGCATCTCCGCGTCCGGCACGAGGCCCTGTGAATGGCCTCGCGAACAGGCTAAGGTCCCGGCAAAACAGGATATTGCCATGGCGCAGCGCCAGGACAGCGACACCGAATCGCGCCGCATTCTCGAGCGTGTGGAACACGAAACCGCGCCTGGCGGCACCTCGTTCGTCGCGCGGACCGCGAAGAGCGCGAGCGACCACGTCACGGCCGCGGATGCCGACCGCGCGGACCCTATCGAAGTTTGGGGCACCCGCATCGGCCGGGGACTGGGGCTCATCATTGCAATCGGCCTGTTGGCCTGGCTCGTGTATTTCGCCACCCGTTAGGAATCAGGATCAATGAACGAAAAAAACGACGCGCCGCGTGCGGTCATCGTCATTTCCAGCCATGTCGCCCGCGGCTCGGTCGGCAACCGCGCCGCCGTCTTCGCACTGGAGACGCTCGGCTTTCCGGTATGGGCGGTGCCGACCATCGTGCTGCCCTGGCACCCCGGCCATGGCCGCGCCACCCGCATCGTGCCGCCGCTCGACCAGTTCAAGGCGCTGATGGCCGATCTCGAGCGCGCGCCCTGGCTGGGTGAGGTCGGCGCAGTGCTGTCGGGCTATCTCGGCGAGGCCGGCCAGGCCGAAGCCGTCGCCTCGCTGGTCGCCGCGGTCAAGGACAGGACGCCGGATGCCGTCTATATCTGCGATCCGGTAATGGGCGATTCGGGCGGGCTCTATGTGCCTGAAGCGACGGCGATCGCCTTACGCGACCGGCTGATGCCGATCGCCGACATTGCCACCCCCAATCGCTACGAGCTGGAATGGATGGCCGGCGCGCCGCTGCCCGACCTCAAATCGGTGATCGCGGCCGCCCTTCACGCGGGGCCTGGGACCATGCTGGTCACCTCGGCGCCGTCGATGATGGCTGGCGGTACCGGAAATCTGCTGCTCGACGCCAGACAGGCGCTGCTCGCCGAGCACCGCCTCATCGACAAACCGCCCAACGGGCTGGGCGACCTGACAGCGGCTGTCTATCTGGCGCGCATCCTCTCCGGCCAGCCGGCGATCAAGGCGCTGCAGTCGACCACGGCGGCGGTCTACGAGATTCTGGCGCGCACGGCCAAGCGCGGCGGCGACGAGTTGCAGCTCGAGACCGACGCCCAGAGCCTGTCGCACCCGATGGCAATGGTGCAGCTTCGCCACCTCCTGCACCCGGGGCGGGACAAAAGGGCGTGACTCTTGTTGGCGTCGACGGCTGCAAGGCCGGCTGGATCGCCGTCCGCCGCGATCCGGGCGCTTGGCCGTCGGTCTCGGTCTTTCCAACCTTCGCGATGCTGGTCGACGCATTGCCCGCCGATGCCGTGGTCGCCGTCGACATGCCGATCGGCCTGCCGGATCATTCGCAAAAAGGCGGACGCGGGCCGGAAGCGCTGGTGCGGCCGCTGCTCGGGCAGCGCCAATCCAGCGTCTTCGCCATTCCATCGCGCGCCGCCCTTTACACAGACACGGATGACTTCACCACGGTCGAAGCCTGGTATGTCGCGCATCGCCGCGCCAGCGAAGTGGCCAAGACGACCTCCGATCCGCCACGCGGCGTCTCGATCCAGGCTTTTGGCATCTTCGCCAAGATCCGCGAGATCGACTCACTTCTGATCTCCCGGCCGGAGCTGCGCGGTCGCATCTTCGAATCACATCCGGAAGTCGCCTTCTGCAGGCTGAACGACGGTCAGGCCATGTCGCTGCCGAAGAAGATCAAGGGTATGGTCAACCCCGCCGGCATGGCAGAGCGCAAGGCGCTGCTGTGCCGGCATGGCTATGAGAAGGACTTCCTCGACGGGGCGCCGCCGAAGGGCGCGGCCGCCGACGATTTCCTCGACGCAGCAGTGATGATGCTGATCGCCGGCCGCATCGCCAGCGGCGAGGCACGGCCGTTCCCGGACCCGCCGCTGACCGACCGTTTCGGCATTCCCGTCGCCATCTGGGCGTGAAGCGACGCCTGAGCTATGCGCGCCGCATCGCGTTTTGCGACGAAACCATCCGCAATTCGGCATTGCTCGCGACGGGCTTTTGCCGTTAGAGCCATTCCAAACTGAAACGTGCCGCCGCATCCAACCCGGAAAGGGTCCAGACGCCGCCCATGCCTCACCTCCCTGAACACTTGCTCGCCGGCTACCGCAATTTCATGAAGGGCCGCTACCTTGCCGAAAGCGGACGCTACCGCTCGCTCGCCCGCGAGGGCCAGGCGCCGGAAACCATGATCGTCGCCTGTTGCGACTCGCGCTCGGCGCCCGAGGCGATCTTCGACGCCGGGCCGGGCGAGCTGTTCGTGCTGCGCAATGTCGGCAATCTGGTGCCGCCCTATGCGCCGGACGGCCAGTTCCACTCGACCTCGGCGGCGCTCGAGTTCGCCGTGCAGAGCCTCAAGGTGAAAAACATCGTGGTGATGGGGCACGGCCGCTGTGGAGGCATCCGCGCCGCACTCGACACCAACTCCGCGCCACTGTCGCCTGGCGACTTCATCGGCAAATGGATGAGCCTGATCGCGCCGGCGGCCGAAACCGTGTCGTCCAGCACCTTCATGACGGCGACGGAGCGCCAAACCGCGCTGGAGCGCATCTCGATCCGCTATTCGATCGCCAATCTCAGGACCTTTCCTTGCGTCTCCATCCTTGAAGGCAAGGGCCGGCTGTCGCTGCACGGCGCCTGGTTCGACATCTCGACCGGCGAGCTTTGGGTGATGAACAAGGAGACCGGCGATTTCGAACGGCCGGAGATGGCATAGACCATGATCCCGGAACCGAAGGTCCGCGTCAGCGAAAAGCGGGACCGGTTTTCGGATAGGATCATGGTCAAACATGGAGGTGGCAATGCGGAATTGGCGTGCGATCACTTTCGTCGTGGCGGCACTGATGCCGACGCTCACCGCTGCTCGCGCCGATGACGGTGCGATCATCGACCGCTGGTATTCGGCGTTGCTTGTCGCCGACCGCACCGAATTGTCGGACCTGCTAGCCGACGACGTGCGCATCAAGCTCGAAGACCTCGGCGTCGTGCAGAACAAGCAGGAGTTCATCGCCTCGATCGATAACTGGCAAGGTGCTGTCGCCGGTGCGGCGATCCGGCATCGCATCGCCAAGAGCGAAGGCGGTGTCACCACGGTGATCGCCTGCTACGACTTCCCCAACAACGACATGCTGATGCAGGAGACGTTCTCCGTCACCGACAGCCGCATCACCGCCAGTTCGCAGGCCGCGATCGCGGAAAGCTGCGACGGTTACTGACGAAAACCTGACTGGCCGCGATGTTGCGCGCAACAGGCCCGCGCCCTACATCGGTGGCGATCCCGCCCTGCCTTGCCGCCAACAGCCGAAAGATCATCCATGCCATCCACCAAAGATGTCGACCTCGCCGCCCATCCGCTGACCGCATGGCAAGGGCCGCTTGGCCTGCCCGACTTCTCCCGCATCGGCGACAGTGATTTTTCCGGAGTGTTCGACGCGGCGCTGAAGGCGCATGAAGCCGAGATCGAGGCGATATCAGGCAACGCAGACGCGCCGACGGTTCACAACACGCTGGCCGCGCTCGAACTTGCAGGCGAGCCGCTCGACCATGTCTCGTCGATCTTCTGGTGCCGGGCCGGCGCCCACACCAACGAGGCGATCCAGGCGCTGGAGCGCGACATTTCGCCGAAGATGTCGAGGCATTTCTCGGCGATCTCGATGAACGAGAAATTGTTTGCCCGCATCGACGACCTCTACCAACGGCGTGAATCCCTGAAGCTCGACTCCGAAACGCTGCGCGTGTTGGAAAAGACCTGGAAAGGCTTCGTCCGCTCCGGCGCGAAACTTGACGCCGATGGCAAGAAGCGGCTGGCCAGGATCAATGAGGAATTGTCCTCACTCGGCACCCGCTTCGGCCAGAACGTGCTGGCCGACGAGCGCGACTGGGCGCTGTTCCTCGACGAGGCCGACCTTGCCGGTCTGCCCGACTTCCTCAAGAGCGCCATGGCCGAGGCTGCCGAGATGCGCGGCCAGAAAGGCCGCTACGCCGTCACGCTGTCGCGGTCGATCTACGAGCCGTTCACCACCTTCTCCGAACGGCGCGACCTGCGCGAGACCGCCTTCCGCGCCTTCACCATGCGCGGCCAGAATGGCGGCGCCAGCGACAACACGAATGTCGTTCGGGATATGTTGAAGCTGCGCGCCGAGAAGGCAAAACTGCTCGGCTACGGCTCGTTCGCGGCGCTGAAGCTCGACGACACCATGGCCAAGACGCCGAAGGCGGTGCACGCGCTGCTCGATCCCGTCTGGGAAAAGGCGCTGGAGAAGGCCGCCAACGACCAGACCGAACTGCAGCGGCTGGCGACCGCGGCCGGCAGCAACGAACAATTCGCCGCCTGGGACTGGCGCTTCTACCAGGAGAAACTGCGCGCCGAGAAATTCGCCTTCGACGAGGCCGAGCTGAAACCGTATCTGCAGCTCGAGCGCGTCATCGACGCCTGCTTCGACGTGGCGGCAAAACTGTTCGGCATCACTTTCGAGGAAAGGAAAGGCATCGCCGCCTGGCATCCTGATGCCCGAGTCTTTGTGGTGAAGAACGCCGACGGCAGCGAGCGCGGCATCTTCCTCGCCGACTATTTCGCCCGGCCTTCGAAGCGCTCCGGTGCCTGGATGAGCGCGCTGAAATCCGGCTACAAGCTCGGCGATGGCTCGAAGCCGGTGATCTACAACATAATGAACTTCGCCAAGCCGCCGGCCGGCGAGGCAGCGCTTCTGTCGGTCGACGAGGCAAAGACGCTGTTCCACGAATTCGGCCATGCACTGCACGGCATGCTGACCGACGTCACCTGGCCTTCGGTGTCGGGCACTTCGGTGAGCCGCGATTTCGTCGAACTGCCTTCGCAGCTCTACGAGCATTGGCTGACGGTGCCGGCGGTGCTGGAAAAGCACGCGCTGCACGTCAAGACCGGCAAACCGATGCCGAAGGCGCTGCTCGACAAGATGCTGGCGGCGCGCACTTTTGGCGCCGGCTTCGCTACGGTCGAATTCACGGCCTCGGCGCTCATCGACATGGCCTATCACGCGCGCCCGGATGCACCGGAACAGCCGCTTCGTTTCGAGACCGAAACGCTGGACAAGCTCGATATGCCCGACACCATCGCGATGCGCCACCGCACCCCGCATTTCGGCCACGTCTTTTCCGGTGACGGCTATTCAGCCGGCTACTATTCCTACATGTGGTCGGAAGTGCTCGATGCCGATGCCTTCGCTGCCTTCGAGGAGACCGGCGACCCCTTCAACCCGGCGCTGGCCGAGCGGCTGAGGAAGAACATCTACGCCGCCGGCGGCTCAAAGGACCCGGAAGAACTCTACACCGCCTTCCGCGGCAAGATGCCGTCGCCGGAGGCGATGATGGTGAAGCGGGGGCTGGTGTAAATTAGCCAATCTCCCCCTCGTGGGGGAGATGGCCGGCAGGCCAGAGGGGGGCGCTGTCCCTCCGGCCTCTCAATTGATGGCTTTTTGCGCCGACGGGCTTGCTATCGCCGGTTCGCAGGGTGATGAAGGGTTGGCGATCCTTCGCGCCCCCTCTGCCCTACCGGGCATCTCCCCCACGAGGGGGGAGATCGGCAGCCTCGCCGGCCGCCCCCTTCCACGGATCAGCCACCCGCGGCCACACCGGCCGCGTCAGCTTCGTGTAGTTGGTGACCGCCGGATTGCTGGGATACGAACTCGGCGCCGAGACGTAGATGATCTCGGCGGCGATCGGGGCGAAGCCGGCGTAGAAGTGATTGGTCGATTTCACCAATAACAGGTCCTTGCTGAGTGGATTGACGCCGAGATTGGAGAAAATATCGGGTTCGAAGGTCTGTGTGCGGTTGGTATTGAGGATGATATCGACTTCGGTGCCTTCGATGCGGACCAGCGCTGTCGATCCGAGCGTCACCCGGCTCGGCCCAAAACTCTGCCACCCTTCCGTGACCGCTCTCAGCACGCGCACCCGCGCGTCGATCGGCTCGCCCGCCAGCGGGCCGGCCTTGCCACCAAAACGCAGATCGATGACGGCGCCCTCGCCCGCGGCTTGACAGAACGTCACCGCGATCGGATCCCAGATCGTCGCCACGCCGACATTGCTGACGCCACGCTCCAGCATGGCGCGCAGCACGATGGTGCCGTCGCCGGCGACGCCGCCGCCAGGATTGTCCCAGATGTCGGCGATGACCACTGGCTTGTTCGTGTTTTCCTTCCGCACGGCCAGCGCCCGCTCGATGCCGTCGGAAGCACTCAGCATCGTCATTGCCGTCTTTTCGCGCATCGCATAGAGCTCGCGTCCCAGGCTTTCCGCCAGCGCATCGCCCTTGGCCTTGTCATTGTCGGTGACGACCAGGATGCGCGTGCCCATTTCCGGAACGTCGGCGGCCATGAAGCCGTGGATGACGGAGGCCGACAGCACGCCGTCCTTGCCATGCAGCGCCTTGATGCGGTCGACGAAGGAACGCATCGGCTCGCGGCTGGTCGGCAGCACCTGGATCATGCGGCAGTCGAAGGTCGAGATCAAAGGCTTGATCTCGCCGCGCGCCGCGGCCAGCCCTAGTTCGACGACATGTTCGCCACGCTCGTAGAAGTCGGTGTGCGGGAACTCGAGGAAGTAGGCCATGATATCCGACGCCGCCACGCGCTTCGGCGTCAGATGGCTGTGCGGGTCGAACTCCGAGGCAATCACCACCTGCGGACCGACGATTGCACGCACGCGTTCGAGCAGGTCGCCTTCGCAGTCGTCATAGCCTTGCGCCACCATCGCGCCATGCAGGCCGAGGATCACCGCATCGACCGGCAGCGCCGCCTTCAGCTGATCGAGGATCTCGTCGCGCAGCGCCTCGAAAGTCTGCCGCTGCACCAGGCCGCCGGGCTCCGCCCATGTGGCGGTGCCTTCGATCACGGTCAGCCCTTCGCTGGCCGCACGCCGCCGCAAGGCGACGATCGGCGACGAGCACAAAGTCGGCGTTTCCGGGTGCTTGCCTGGCCCGGCATAGAAGGCCATCTCGAACGAGGCCCGGTCGGTCGGCACCGGCGAGAAAGTGTTGGTTTCCGTCGCCAGCGAGGCGGTGAAGATGCGCATGAAAGCTCCGTGGAAAGTGAAGGCTATTTGACGGCCCCGAGCGCCAGGCCCCGGACGAGGTAGCGCTGCAGCCAGATGAACAGGATCGCCACCGGCAGGGTGGCGAGCAGCGTGGCGGCCATGACATGGTGCCATTCGATCGTGTAGCGGCCGGCGACCAGCGAGAAGACCTGGATCGGCAGCGTGTAGCTTTCCTGGCTGCGCAGCATGGTGAGCGCGACGACGAACTCGTTCCAGGCATTGATGAAGGTGAAGATGGCCGTCACCGCGATCGCCGGCAGGCAGAGCGGCAGGAACACCTTGCGCAGCGTCAGCCAGCGGCCGGCTCCCTCCATCCATGCGGCCTCTTCGAGATCGCGCGGGATGGTGTCGAAATAGCTCTGCAGCATCCACACGGTGAAGGCTACGTTGAAGGCCATGTAGATGAAGCCGAGCGCGGTGGTTGATTCGACCAGGCCCCAGGCGGCCATCAGCCGGAACAGGCCAAGCACCAGCACGATCGGCGAGATCATCTGCGACACCAGCAGGAACTGGCGGAAGGCACCGTAGCCGGCAAAACGAAAGCGCGACATCGCATAGGCCGCCGGCACCGAGATCAATATGGCGCCGACGGTGGCGATCACCGAGACATAGAGCGAATTGGCCAGCGCCTGGCCGAAACCGGTCGCCACCCACATGTCGGCAAAATTCGACCAGCGGAATTCGCTCGGCCACCAGGTCGGCGACAGCACCTCCTGTCGCGGCTTGACCGCGGTCAAAAACATCACCGCGAAGGGAAAGATCGTCACCACGATCAGCGGCGAAAGCAGCAGCCATGCGATGATCGAACGCTTCAGCTTGCCGTTCCTCATGCGCGTTGCTCCCGCATCGCCAGCCGCACATAGATCATGGTGAAGACGAGCAATATGGCGAACATCACCAGCGACACGGCTGACGCCTCGCCGAGTTTGCGATGCGGAAGGCGAGCTTGTAGAGGTGGGTGACCAATATGTCGGTCGAGTTGGCCGGTCCGCCCTGCGTCATCACCCAGATGATCGGGAAGGAATTGAAGACGTAGATGGTGTTGAGCACGATGGCGATGTTGATGAACGGTTTTAAGAGCGGAAAGGTGATCTCGCGGAACAGCTGCAGCGGTGTCGCGCCTTCGAGTGCGGCGGCCTCGTAGAGGTCGTCGGGGATCGACGACAGGCCGCCGAGGAAGATCGTCGTCGTGAACGGCACCGTCACCAATATGCCGATCAGCACCTGCATCGGGAACGCCGTCTCGGCGCTCGCCAGCCACTGGATGTTCTGGTCGATCAGGCCGAGCCCGATCAGCGCCGAATTGAGCATGCCGCTTTCGCCATTGAGCGCCCAGCGCCAGACCACCGCCGTCATGGTCAGCGACACCGCCCAGGGCAGCATGATGATGACGCGGGCGATGCCTCGACCATAAAAGTCGGTGTTGAGGATGATCGCCACCGGGATGGACAACAGCAGCGCGCCACCGACGACCAGCACCGTCCACACACCTGTGCGCCAGAGCGCGGCAACGAAGTCGGGATCGGCAGTGAGCGCCCAGAAATTGGTCAGGCCGCTGAAGTCGCGCAACTGGCCGAAGCGGCTGACATCGTGGGTCGAGATCTGGATCAGGTCCCAGACCGGCCAGAAGATGACGACGGCCGCCAGGAACAGGCTGGGCAAGGTCAGGAGATAGGGCAAGAAGCGATTTTGCATCGGCTGACCTGAGGGCGTCGGGGGGTGGCGCGCCCCGACGGGTAGGGCGCGCCACGGGCGTCGGGAGTGAACGCCCTATTTCTTCAGCACCGCATTGGCCTTGTCCGCTGCCTCCTTCAAGGCAGCCTCCGGCTCCGCGCTGCCGAGATAGATCTTCTGCATGGCATCCGAAGTGATTTGGGCGATCTCCTCCCAGCCTGGGATGACCGGCGCGAAGCGGGCGTCGGGCAGCAGCGCCGTGAACGCCGCAAGGTCGGCATTGTTGACGTAGTAGTCCATTTTCGCTTCTTCCTTGTTCACCGGCAGGAAGCCTTCGCCTTGCGTGAACTTGGCGCGCTGCTCCGTGGTGAACAGGAAGTCGAGCAGCTTCCAGGCCTCATCCTTGTTCTTGGAGTTCTTGAACATGATGATGGAATCGGTGACGCCATAGGTGCCGCGCGCGCCGGTCGGCCCGGCGGGAATCGCCGCCACGCCATATTTCAGGTTCGGCGCCTCGTCCTTGACCTGGTTGGACAGGAAGGGCGCGGTGATCATCATGCCGACCTTGCCCTGCTTGAACAGGTTCTGCACGTCCTCGCGGTTGTTCGAGGTGACGCCAGGCTCGGTCAGGCCTTCGTCGATCATCGACTTGTAGAGCTTGGCGGCTTCGAGCGCGCCCGGTGTGCTCAGGCCCGAGGTGCCGTCCTTGTTGAGGATCTCCGTGCCCTGGGACCACATCGCATAGTAGTAGTAAACGTCGGTCTCGATCTCCTTGCCTTGCAGGCCGAAGCCGAACGTGCCGGAGCCGAGCGCCTTGATCTTGCGGGCGTCCTCCTGCAGTTCGGTCCAGGTCGCCGGCGGCTGGGCGATGCCGGCCTTCTCGAACAATTCCTTGTTGTAATACAGGGCGCGCGCCGAAGCCGCGATCGGCAGGCCGTAGGTTTTGCCCTCCATGATCGACGGCGACAGGAAAGTGTCGATGAAGCGGCCCTTGAAGTCGGGCGTGATGTAGCTGTCGAGCGGTTCGGCGACATCCTGCTGGACGAAATCGATCAACCAGCGCGTTCCGATGATCGACAGGTCGGCATTGGTGCCGGCGGTGATGTCGGTGGTCAGCTTCTGCAAGAGAACTTCCCATGGCACGATCTCGAACTTGACGGTGATGCCCGGGTTGGCCGCCTCGAAATCCTTCTTGACGCTTTCGAAATAGGGGCCGGTCTTGGCGCTGTATTCGGCAACGGTGACGCGCACCTCACCGGCATCTGCCTGCGCGCCAAGCGCCAGCATGCTCATTCCGGCCATCAGGCCGACAGTCCATTTCCTCAGACTCATCTGCTCTTTCCCTTTGAAGTGCGCCTGCGCGCTCCATGCTGTGAGGCAGCATAGGTTTATGTGACTTTCCTACATTATCCATCATTCTGCGCTTCGCAAGCAGATTAATCTGTTGCTAAATTACATTTCGGCGAATAGCCTCACAGCCCCAACCGGGATCAGGGAGGAGCGCGCGCGGTGGTTTCGAGAACCGAGTTCGAAGGCAAGACGGTCGTGGTGACGGGCGCCGGCGGCGGCCTCGGCTCGGCGATGGTGGCGCTGCTCAACGAGCGCGGCGCGCGGGTCGTCGGCTGCGATCGGTCGGACGAGGCCTTGGCCAGCCCGCACCTCGCCTCGCGCCACGTCTTCGACCTTCTCGACCGGGTCTCGCTGGAAGCCGCGATCGCTGCGATCCTCGACAAGGACGGCATTCCCGACATCCTCATCAACAATGCCGGCTGGACGCGCGCCGAGACGCTGCCGGCGTTGACCCCGGACAAGATCGAACACGAGCTAGACCTCAACCTGACCGGCGTGATGATGTTCGCCGACCCGCTGGTCAAGGCGATGGCCCGGCGCGGCTCGGGCAACGTCGTCTTCATCTCCTCGGTCAATGCCATCGCGCATTTCGGCAATCCGGCCTATGCCGCGGCCAAGGCCGGCATCAACGCCTATGCAAAGTCGATCGCGGTCGAACTCGGCCGCAGCGGCATACGCGCCAATGTCGTCTGCCCGGGATCGATCCGCACCGCGGCCTGGGATCATCGCCTGGCCAAGGACCCGGAAATCCTCGGCAGACTGCAGCGGCTCTATCCGCTCGGCCGCATCGTCAACGCCTCTGAAGTGGCTGAAGCCGTGGCCTTCCTTGCCTCCGACCGCGCATCGGGCGTAACAGGCGTGGTGATGCCGGTGGACGCCGGGCTGACCGCCGGCTGCCTGCCCTTCATCGACGACATTTTGGGAGCGTGACCATGACCGATGTCCAGTTTCGCAACCTGTCGAAATCGTTCGGGCACCACAAGATCCTCGAGGACATCAACCTCGAGATCAACAGCGGCGAGTTCGTCGTCCTGGTCGGCCCTTCCGGCTGCGGCAAGTCGACCTTGCTGCGCATGCTGGCCGGGCTGGAGCCAATCACGTCCGGCGATCTCATCATCGGCGGCCTGCGCGCCAACGACTTGCCGCCGCAGCAGCGCAACATCGCCATGGTCTTCCAGTCCTACGCGCTGTTCCCGCATCTGAAGGCGTCGGACAATATCGGCTTCGGCCCAAAAATCCGCGGCGAGACCCGCGCGGCGATCGACGACAAGGTCAAGAAGGCGTCCGGCATCCTCAACCTGTTCTCCTATCTCGACCGTTACCCCCGAGAATTGTCGGGCGGCCAGCGCCAGCGCGTCGCCATGGGCCGCGCCATCGTGCGCGAGCCTTCGGTGTTCTTGTTCGACGAGCCCTTGTCCAACCTCGACGCGCAATTGCGCGTGCAGATGCGCACCGAGATCAAGGCGCTGCACCAGCGGCTGAAATCGACGATCGTCTACGTCACCCACGACCAGATCGAGGCCATGACCATGGCCGACCGTATCGTGGTGATGAATCTCGGCCGGATCCAGCAGGTCGGGGCGCCGCTGGAACTCTATGACCGACCGGCCAACAAATTCGTCGCCAGCTTCATCGGTTCGCCCTCGATGAGCTTTGTTTCCGGCGCCCTCAAGGGGTCTGCGACAAAGGCCTGGTTCGAGACATCAGGTGGCGGCCGCCTGGCGCTGGCCGGCAAGGCCGTGCCGGCGGGCAGCACTGTGGAAGCCGGCATCCGCCCCGAACATTTCGTCGTCGGCGGCGCCGACGATGCGATGGCCATCGATGTCGACGTGGTTGAGCCGACCGGCGCCGAAACCCATGTCTACGGCGCGATAGGTCCCGACACGGTGCGGGCCGTGTTCCGCGACCGGCTGCAGATCCGGCCCGGCGACCGCTTGCCGGTCTCAGTCGATCCCGCCAACATCCATCTGTTCGACAAGACGACGGGCCTGCCCCTGTGAGAACTCCGATATGAAGACGCCGGCCGACATCATCACGCGGCTGCAGCTGATGTCGCAGGACGGCACCAAGTCGGACCGCCGGCTGGCCGGCCTCGTGCTCTCCGATCTCGACTTCGCCTCCAAGGCGGCGATTTCGGAGATCGCCGCGCGCGTCGGCGTCAGCGAGCCGACGGTAACCCGCTTCTGCCGCAACCTCGGCTGCGAAGGCTTGCGCGACTTCAAATTCTATCTGGCGCAGGCCATCGCCATTGGCGCCCAGTATTTGTCGCCGGAACCGCTGAACCGCGACGTTCGCGAGCAGCGCATCGCCTCGGCCATCACCGAGGCGGCGATATCGGCCATGCAGCGCGCCAGCGAGAACCTCGACATGAAGGCGCTGGTCGGCGTCGCAGCGCGCATCGCCAGTTCGGGCAATGTGCTGTGCATCGGTTCCGGCGGCATTTCCTCGATGATGGCGACCGAGATGCAGAACCGGTTGTTCCGGCTCGGCCTGTCGGCACTGGCGCAGGTCGACGGCCAGCTGCAGCGCATGTACGCGGCGGTCGCCACGCCCGAGACGACTGTGGTTGCCTTCTCGGTGTCGGGCTACGCGCGTTCGGTCATCGAGGCCGTGCAGGTCGCGCAGCAATATGGCGCCGTCACCGTCGCCATCACCGCACCGGATTCGGCGCTGTCCAAGGCAGCCGACACGGTGATCCATTTCCAGCCGCTCGAGGACGGCAACATCTACAAGCCGACATCCTCGCGCTACGCGCTGATGGCGATCGTCGACATGATCGCCACGTCGGTTGCCGAAACGCGCGGACCGAAAGTCCTGGAAAACCTGCGCCGCATCAAGCAGAGCGTCAACACGCTGAAGGTCGATGACCCGCGTTTGCCGCTGGGCGATTGAGAGACCTTTTGTTCCCCGCTTCTATGGGGGGCCAAATGAGTTTGTTTCGCCGCAAAATGCGCCAATCCAGGAACGTCGGCGCTGCCCCTCATCCACCTGCCGGCACCTTCTCCCCGTGAACGGGGAGAAGCCCGCTGACCGCGACCTTGGCGTCCATTCTGCAACGCTGGTAGTTGGCGAAACCATCTGTGACGGCGTCTTTCTCCCCGTCACTATACGGGGAGAAATGCCTGGCAGGGCAATGAGGGGCAGCGCGATCCGACGCGACTAGTGGCCATCCAACGCCTCGATGCTTCTCGCAAGCACCGCAGGATCGCCAAGGACTCGCAGCGTCTTCAGCCGCGCCGCGCCGCCGGCAACCACCGACACAGCCGACGCCGGCACGCCCAGCGCCTTGGCGAGCAGCTTCTCAAGTGCCGCATTGGCGGCACCATTCTCCGGCACGGCGCGCACGCGAGCCTTCAAATGGCTGCGCCCGTCGGCAGCTGTCTCGATACCTTCGAGCCTGTCCAGCGCCGCCTTTGGCGTCAGCCGGACGAACAGGTCTACGCCGTCGTCACGCAGGCGAAACGGCGTAGCCATCGAATGGCTGGCTCAGACGACCAACGACAGTACGGTGGTGAGCAGGAACTGGCGGAGGAAGAAAATGAGCAACAGCAGAATGATCGGCGAGATGTCGATGCCGCCGAGATCCGGGATGAACCGGCGGATCGGCCGCAGCGCCGGCTCGGTCAGCCGATAGAGCGTGTTGCCGATGGTGCCGACGAACTGGTTGCGCGAGTTGACGACGTTGAAGGCGTAGAGCCAGGAAAAGATCGCCGAGGCGATGATGATCCACCAGTAGATGTCAAGCGCCATGACGATGGTTTGAATAAGGGCGATCATGCCGGTCTCCAATTGTTGCCGACATGTAGCCATTGCACGCCGAACCGGCAAGAGCCGGCTTCCGCCACATGCCGAACCAAAGTCTGAAACGAGGTCATTTGCGCAAAACGCCGCCTTGACAGGAAACCGCTGCCTTCGATAAATGCGCCATCCGTTGGACGGGGCTGTAGCTCAGCTGGGAGAGCGCGTCGTTCGCAATGACGAGGTCAGGAGTTCGATCCTCCTCAGCTCCACCATCGGATCAATCACCGAAATGAACCCACGACCATCGATCGGCTCGAATTTCAGATGGCGGCAAGATGTCTGCCGCCGAAATCCCTGAGCACCAGTCTCGCTGTCGCGTCGCCGACCCTTCTGGTCGAGTACGGAATGTCCCGATCGCGGCGGACGAAGCGCTCCCGGCGCCTGGCGAGATCGGGCACCGGTACGGGTTCGATCAAGTGCATGGTTCGTGCACGCCAATCTCGCGCCCCTCGCTGCAGAACGTCTGAACGCCGTGTGAGGTATGTCATAGTTTATTGCTGCGCGCAGGTATTATTGGCACGGTCACATGTTTCGCCATGTGGGAGAAAGTGATGCCTTATTCACCAAGCGATGTGCGTGCTTATCTGGATAGCTATGGCGGTCTTTTGGGAACCCGCGTTGAGATGGTTGAGACGGACAGCCAATGCTTTGTGCGGGTAATCGAGGACGAAGAGGAACGCACCTACTCATTCGAGCCGGGATCCTTCGCCCTGGCCTTCGCTGAGCGCCAGAGAGTGCGCCTTAAGCTGCCCGAAATCGCGCGCCCTTTAACGCAGCCCAGATATCGTGGCCCTGGCCGTGTCAATGCTAATTCCGGCGTATCGGACCAGGCGTCCTCAGGCCACCCGGACATAGCTCGTCATTCCCGATTTCTGGTGCTCGATGATGTGGCAGTGCAGTAGCCAGTCGCCTTGGTTGTCGGCGACGAAGCCGAGCTGAACCTTCTCGTTGGGCTGGATGAGATAGGTGTCGGAGATCATCGGCTGCACCGGGCGCGTCGAGGACGACAGCACCTTGAAGCTCATGCCGTGCAGATGGATCGGATGCGATTGCGGCGTCAGGTTTTCCATGTCGATGACATAGCTTTTGCCGAGCTTCAATTCGGCCAGCGGCGCGGTCGGATCGGACGTATCGCCTGGCCACGGCACCTTGTTGATCGCCCAGAAACTGTAGCCGAGCGAGCCGCAGATGCCGTCGCTCGGCACGTTTTCCGCCGTAGCACTGAGCGACAATGAAATGTGCTCGGCAGCGGCGAGATCGACTTGCTGGACCGGATTGATCTCCAGCGGTGCAAGGTCGCGAAGGTCGCGTTTGAGAGAAGTTCCAACGGCACGCAGCGTCGCCAGGATTTTGGGCTTGGTGCCCCTGACGTCTCCCAGGCTGACGACTGCCCCTTCATCGTCGGGCATGCGAATGGCGAGCTCCAGCCGCTGTCCGGGTCCGAGCTGCAAGGCATCGGGCGCAAAGCGCTGCGGCACCGGATTGCCGTCAAGCGCGATCACCGTCGCTTCGGCGCCCTCGACGCGAAAAGCATAGACACGCGTGACGTCGGTGATGGCGGCTCTGAGCCGCACCAACCCTCCGGCCGGCGCGTCAAATTGCGGCTGGTCGAGCCAGTTGGCGGTGCGCACCGTGCCGTAGGTGCCGGATCTTGCCGCATCGCGCGGCCGGAATTGGTCGATGAACTGGCCGTCGTCGCCGAGGCGCCAGTCGCGCAGATTGATCACCACCTCGGCATCGAATTTCGGATCGTTCGGGTTCTCCACGACGATCACGCCGGTCAGTCCGTGGCCCATCTGCTCAAGCGTGTTGCAGTGCGGATGATACCAGAAGGTGCCGGCATCGGGCGGCGTGAAGGCGTAGTCGAAATGATCGCCGGTATAGACGTAGGGCTGCACCAGGAACGGCACGCCGTCCATCTTGTTGGGAACGCGAATGCCATGCCAGTGGATCGTCGTCGGATCGTCGATGGCGTTGACCAGCCGGGCGGCGAAGGTCTCGCCTTTTTTCATCCTGATCACCGGCGGCATGCCGGCGTCGCCATAGGTCAGCACATTTTTGGTCTGGCCGACATCCATCAGCTTCGCCTGGATCCGGGCCGTCTTCAGCAGCACCGGCTCGGGCGTGGCCGCGGCCCAGCTGCCCCATTTGCCCACGGCAGAGAGCCCGACGCCACCAGCGCCGGCAATCGCGGCAGTTCTCAAGAGTTTGCGACGTGTGAGGACCGTCATATGCGCTCCAACTGAAAGGCCTCGAGGGCCGTGCACCCACATGGCATGAGCGTCGAACCGGCGCCAATACCGATACATGGGATCGCGGTGGCACCGTTTGACCTAAACTCATGAGGCCAATCAAGTCACAATCGCCTGACCGAAAGGGTTGGATATCGGCTCGCCTATCTGGAGACGGCCGTTGCCTTTTGATGGCGTTGGCGCGCATAGGCCACGCAGGCGTCCACAGTGCTGACGCAGAGTGCATCGCGGCTGTTCGGCAAATTGTTGTCGCCCGCATAGGCAACCTCGGCGACGCGGCCGTCGACCATGCGAATTTGCGTGTTGCAATAGCCGCCGGGTGCAACGTTGACCGACCCGCCGACTGCGGGGATCGCGCCCACGGCGAGCGTCGGAACAACGACGCTGAGATTGCCACGCTGCACGACACGCTGATAGGTCCAGATCCGGCCCGATCCGCCGGCGTCGGCGGTAGCGGTGGGAAAGCCGGCGCACATGCGGACGTCGGCCTCGCTGAGACCGACCATCTCCTTGCGCGCCGCTGCGGTTGTCGCGTCTACCTTGGCGAGACCTGACGTATCGTCGGGGACCACGCAGGAAGACAAGATGCCGGCCGTGAGAACTGGAAGGGCAAGCGTTCGGATGCGGAAAGATATCATGCCGACTGTCGGATTTGCGTGCAGCCCCCCAGCGCCCTTTTGCTAGCTAGGCAATCAGGCGATCGAGTCAACCCGACCGCGTTCACGAAAACTTCAGACGGCCACGAGATGCCCGCCACCGACATCCGTTAGAGCCAAACGCGGCGGAGTCTCACCGATCCGTCGCGTCGAGCTCGGGATTTCCCGGTCGAGGCGCGCGAAGCGCTCCCTTCGCCGCGTGGGATCGGGCACCGGCACGGCCTCGATCAGGCGCTTCGTGTAGGGATGGCGTGGGTTGGAAAACACCTGGTCGCGGGTGCCCATCTCGACGATCTGGCCGAGATACATGACGGCGACACGCTCGGAAATGTTCTCGACCACCGCCATGTCATGCGAAATGAACAGATAGGCGACGCCGAATTCGCGCTGCAATTCCTTCAACAGGTCGAGCACACGCGCCTGCACCGAGACGTCGAGCGCCGACACACTTTCATCGGCGATGATCAGCTTCGGCCGCAAGGCAAGCGCCCGCGCAATGCAGATGCGCTGGCGCTGACCGCCGGAAAATTCGTGCGGATAGAGCTCCATCTGGTCGGCCGACAGGCCGACGCGCTCGAACAACGCCGCCACACGCTCTCTACGTTCTTCTCTCGACCCGATGCCATGGATCAGCAGTGGCTCGGCGACGAGGTCGCCGACGCGCATGCGCGGATCGAGCGAGGCGTAGGGGTCCTGAAAAATCATCTGCACGTCGCGGCGCACCGCTTTGCGCTCGTCGCGGCCGAGCCCCGACAGATTACGCCCGCCGATGGCGATGTCGCCGCTATAAGGCACCAGCCCGGCCAGTGCTTTGGCGGTGGTGGACTTGCCGCAGCCGGATTCGCCGACCAGCGCCAGCGTCTCGTTCGGCGCGATCGAAAAGCTGACGCCTTCGACGGCGTGGACGCGCCGGTCGACCCTGCCGAAGAAGCCGCCACGCAGGTCGAAGCGGACATGCAAATCATTGACATCGGCGACATTAGCCGGCTTTGCCGCTTCGGTGGCATCCTTGGATTCCTGACGGCCGGCACCGGTGCCGATGCGCGGCACGGCGGCCAGCAGTTCGCGCGTGTAGTCGGCCTGTGGCCTGGCGAAAATGTCGGTCGCCGCACCCTCTTCGACCATGCGGCCATGCCGCATGACGATGACGCGGTCCGCCATTTCGGCGACCACCCCCATGTCGTGGGTGATCAGGATGACGCTGGTGCCGTGCTCGCACTGCAAATCGCGTAGCAGTTCCAGCACCTCGCCTTGCACGGTGACGTCGAGCGCCGTCGTCGGTTCGTCGGCGATCAGCACGTCCGGTTCCAGCGCCAGCGCCATGGCGATCATCACGCGCTGGCGCATGCCGCCCGACAGTTCGTGCGGAAACTGCTTTAGCCGGCTTTCGGCTTCGGAGATGCGCACCGCCTTCAGCGCTTCGACGGCGCGCCGCTGCGCTTGCGCCTGGGAGAGGCCGGTATGCGCCTCGATGGATTCGGTCAGTTGCCGGCCGATCGACAGCACCGGGTTGAGCGAAGTCATCGGCTCCTGGAAGATCATCGCGATGCGGTCGCCGCGAATGCGCTGCATCTGCCGCTCGCTGAGCCCCGCCAGATCGGTCTCACCAAGCCGGATGGCGCCCGATGAGATCCGACCGGCAGGCTGCGGCAGCAGCTGCATGATCGCCAGCGCCGTCATCGATTTGCCGGAGCCGGACTCGCCGGCAATGCAAAGCGTCTCGCCGCGCTGAAGCCTGAAGGAAAGGTCGGACACCACCTCCCGCTCGCCGTCCTCGCCACGCACGGAGACGCACAGGCCGGCAATGTCCAGCACCGGCCGGGCTGCGATCGATCCGACCGGGGCGGCAGCCCCGGCCGGTTTATTGGCGGCACGTGCGTTCATTCGAATACGCAGCGCGGGAAGTAGAACGACACGACCCAGTTCGGCATGTCGACGACTTCCGATATGCGAAGATCGCCGCAGACCGAGGCAAGCATATAGGCCTCGACCGGGTCGAGCTTGTAGCGGCTGGCCAGCAGGTCAACCATCTGCGAGACAGCCTCTTTCGCCCCGGTCATCAGGTCCGGGCCGATGCCGGTCGTCACCTCATAGCCCTTGGCGTCGAGATGACGCGTCACCGGGCCAGGCGTGGTGAAGCGCGGCGTCTTCAGCCGCGCATCCTTCACCAGGTCGAGCTTCAGCACGACATCCATCGGGCTTTCGATCGCCGTGCCGCAGACCTCGCCATCACCTTGCGCAGCATGGGTGTCGCCGACCGAGAACAGCGCGCCCGCCACCTCCACCGGCAAATAGAGCGTTGTGCCGGCGGCGAGGTCGCGTATGTCGAGATTGCCGCCGACGCGCCTTGGCGGCACCACCGAGTGAAGGCCCTTCTCGGCCGGTGCATTGCCGATGGTGCCGGCAAAGGGTTTTAGCGGCACGCGCGCGTTTTTGCCGAACAACGCCGGCTCGAGCGAGGTGGCGTCGTATGTCCAGATGTTCAGCGCCGGCTCCTTGAAGTCGTCGGCGAGCAAGCCGAAGCCGGGGATGTTCGCCGTCCAGCCGAAGCCGGACGGTTTGAACATTTCGATCGTCACCTTCAGCGCGTCACCCGGCTCGGCCCCTTCGACGAAGATCGGCCCGGTCACCGGGTTGACCCTGGCGAAGTCGAGCTTGGCGATGTCGGCAGTCGTGCTGTCGGCCTGAAGTTGGCCGCCCCCGGCGTCCAGACACTGGAACTCGATGGTCGAGCCGGGCGCCACCCGCTCGGCCGGGGCAAAGGAATTGTCCCAGCCGAAATGGTGGTGGCGCCCGTGGATGGTGTAGTCGCAGTTATTGCACATCTTTTACGTACACATTGTCGTAGTTGATCGGGATATGGACCGGGTCGACATAGAGGTTGTCGGCGCCGCCCATGCGGGGCGACTTCATGGTGAAGCGCTGCTCGTTGAACACCGGCGCCCAGGGTGCATCCTCCATGATCTTGTCGTAGATCGAGCTCCACATCTTGTCGCGTTCCGCCGCCTTGGCCGGGTCGACTACGGAGTCGGCCTCCGCCGCCTTGGCGTCGAGATCCTTGTTGCAGTACCACGACCAGTTCCAGCCGCCGGGCACGGCGCCCGCGCAGCCGAGGATCGGTCCGTAGAAGTTCGACGGATCGGGGAAGTCGGCGATCCAGGCCATGCCGCCCGACCAGATCATCGGCGCGCCGGCCTTGTCGCCGCCTGCGGCAATGACGTTGGCCTGCGCCAGTGACTGGATGCTGGCCTTGATGCCGACCGCCGCCAAATCCTGCTGGATCGCCTGGGCGATGCGCGGGTTAGGATCGGTGTTCATCGCGAACAATTGCGTCTCGAAGCCGTCGGGATGGCCGGCTTCGGCAAGCAGCGCCTTGGCCTTGGCGACATCGTAGGCATAGCCCTTGAAGTCCTTGTCGTAGCCCGGCATCGACGGCGGCAGCGGCTGGTTGGCCGGCACGGCGCGGTTGTTGATCAGCTGGACGATGCGCTCCTTGTTGATCGCCATGTTGACCGCCTGCCGCACCTTCACATTGTCAAAGGGCGCCATGGTGGTGTTCATGGTGACATAGCCGGTGTGCAGCTGCCCGCCCACCACGACACGGGCCTTTTGCTCGGGATCGGCCATCACCTCCTGGAACTTGGCCGGCGGGATGCCGTCGCCGGGCACGTCGATCTCGCCCTTCTGCAGGCGCAGCAGCGCAACGATCGGCTCCTGGCCGATCTCGAAGGTGATCTTGTCGAGATGCGGCAGACCCTTGTGCCAGTAATCCGGATTGCGCTCGAACACGATGCGCTGGCCGAGCGTCCATTCGGCGAGCTTGAAAGCACCGGTACCGACCGGGTGCTTGCCGAAATCGGCGCCGTATTTCTCGACCTCTTCCTTCGGCACCACATGCGAGAAGTTGATCGCCATGACATGCAGGAAGGTGGCGTCGGGACGGGTCAGCTCGAACTTGACCGTGTAGGGGTCGACGACGGTGACGCCCGCCAGGCTCTCAGCCTTGCCGGCGGCGACGTCGTCATAGCCCTTGATCGAGCCGAAGAAGCCGGCGCCGGGGCTCTGCGTCTTCGGATTGGTGACGCGGTCAATCGAGTACTTGACGTCGTCGGCCGTCATCTCGCGGCCATTGTGGAACTTCACCCCGTGGCGCAGCTTGAAGGTGAAGGTCTTGCCGTCGGGCGAGATCTCGTAGCTTTCGGCGAGGTCGGGTTTCAGGTTGGTGGTGCCTGGCTCATAGTCCATCAGCCCGTCGAACAGGCTCTTGATCATCGACCAGTTCTGCCAGTCATAGCCGATCGCCGGATCGAGCGTGGCGACGTCGTCCTTGTAGGTGATGGTGATCGCGCCGCCCTGCTTGGCGTTCGGATCGACGGCGTCCTCGGCGCGTGCGCTTGCCATGCCGAGCATCAGCGCCAGCGCCGATGCCGCTACTGTGGGTGCCAAAAATCGCTTCATTGACGGTTCCCTTTCTCTGGTTGTTTTCTGGTTTTCATCTGAGCTTGATGCGCGGGTCGATGAACGGCGCGACGATGTCGGCCAAGAGATTGCCGAGCACGATGGCGAAGGCAGACACCAGCGTGACGCCCATGATGATCGGGATGTCGACGCGCTGGATGGCCTGCCAGGCGAGCTGGCCGATGCCGGGCCAGCCGAACACGCTTTCGACCACCACGATGCCGCCCATGAAGATGCCGATGTCGATGCCGATCATGGCAATGACCGGCAGGATGGCGTTGGGCAGCGCATGGCGAAAGATGATGGCACCGCGCGCCAGGCCCTTGGCGCGCGCGGTGCGCACATAGTCCTGGCGCAGCACGTCGATCATCGACGAGCGCATCATGCGCGCGTACCAGCCGGCGCCAAGGATGCCCATGGTCAGCGAAGGCAGCACCAGGTGGCGCCAGGTGCCGTAGCCGCCGATCGGAAACCAGCTCAGTCGCACGGCAAAAACATAGAGCAGCAAAAGGCCGACGACGAATTGCGGCGCCGAGACGCCGACGAAGGAGGCGACCATCAGCGTCTGGTCGGTGGCGGTGCCGCGCTTGACGGCGGCAATCAGGCCCATGCTCAGGCCGATCAGCAGCTCGCACAGGATAGCGCCAACCATCAAAAGCAACGTCGCTGGCAGGCGCGAGACGATCAGCTCGGCGACCTCGGAGCGCTGGATGTAGGAGCGGCCGAGATCGCCACTGAGCAGGCTCACCAGATAGTGCCAGTACTGGACGACGAAGGGCTGGTCGAGACCGAGTTGCTGGCGGATGTTCTCGACCGTCTGCGGCGTGGCGCTGCGGCCGGCGATCTGCCGCACCGGATCGGCCGGCAAGAGATAGAGCAGTGCAAAGGTGATCAGCGAGACGCCGAGCAGGATCAGCAGCGACTGGATGATGCGGCGGCCGAGATAGGCGATCATGCCCGGCCCCTTTGCGTCGGATCGAGGATGTCGCGCAGCGCGTCGCCGATCAGGTTGAAGGCAAGCGCCAGCGCCAGGATCGCGGCACCCGGGAAAAACACCAGCCAGGGTGCGGCCTGGAAGTACGTCTGGTTCTCGAAGATGATATTGCCCCACGACGCCGTAGGCGGCTGCACGCCGATGCCGAGATAGCTGAGCGTCGCCTCGAGCAGCACGGTGGTCGAGATGCCGAGCGTGCCCCAGACGATGATGGTCGGCAAAAGATGCGGCAGGATATGGCGAAACAGGATGCGTGGCGCACTTGCGCCGATGGTGCGTTCGGCATCGATGAACTCGCGCTCGGCGAGCGAGCTGGTCTCGGTGTAAATGACGCGCGCGGTCTGCACCCAATTGACCAGCGCGATCACCATGGCGACGATCCACAGGCTCGGCTCGAACACCGCCGCCAGACAGATGGCGAGCAGTAGTGCCGGAAACGCCATCATCAAATCGGTGAACCGCATCAGCGCGCTACCGATCCAACCACGGAAATAGCCGGCGGTGACGCCGACCAGCGTACCGATCAGCAGTGCCACGCCATTGGCGACGATGCCGATGATCAGCGAAGTGCGCGCGCCAAACAGGATGCGGGTCAGCAGATCGCGGCCGAGCAGGTCGGTGCCCAGCCAGAATTTGGCATCGGGCGGCAGCGGCGCGCCTTCAAGCGTCAGCCCGTCGAACATCTGCTCGTTCGGATCGTAGCCGGTCAGCCACGGCGCCAGGATGGCCCCGGCGAGGACGATGGCGATGATGACCAAGCCGAGCACCGCCAGCGGTCGCTTGATCAGCCGCCGCCAAACGCCGGCGCGCGGCTTGACTGGCATGCGCCCGGCTGCCGGCAGGTCAGGCGCGGTGGGACTGGTCATCGCCACCCTCTTCTTCAGTCATCGCCACGATCCGCCGCGCCGCCTCTTCGAGGCTGATCTGCCAACTCATCGCCAGCGATCTCAGCTGCCCATAGGCGCGGTCGTCGTCGGCGCCCTTCGATAGCGCAGCCACCGCGCGCACGATGGTCTGGCGCTCGGCGACGCGCTGGCGCAGCGAGGCGATCTCGCCCGCCAGGTGCTTGCGCGCCTCAAAACTCTGCCGCGCGATCAGCAGCGCACTGTAGACGCCGGCATTGCCGACCGGCTTCAAGAGCTGGGCGTCGGCCTTGTGCGACAGTGCCCATTCGATGCGGCCCGGCGCCTCGGAGCCGATCAGCGCCACCAGCGGCATCGGTGCTTCGCCCGGTTTCCAGGGGAATTGCTCGTCGAAACCGAGATCGGCATCGAAGAAGACGAAATCGGCCGCCAGCACTTCGGGCGGCAATTCAGGCCAGCAATCGACCGTGTCGAGACCGATGGCCGACAATTGCCTGGTGATCGCCTGCACCGTCGGATGCGGACGATGCAGGATGAAGGCCCGCGCGCCGCCAAGATTGGGGATGCGTAGGATTCTCGTCACGACACCACCCTCAGGCGCGGACGGCCGAATGTCCTGGCGGGGTCGTAGCGCGACAGATATGGATCCGGCGCCACCTCGTCCTCGCGGCTGACGACCTCGAAGAACCCGTCCGCGATCCGCCCGATCATCACCGGCAGCGTCGCGTGCTGGGAGTGGGCGTCGATGGCGATCGGCCCGAGCCGGGTGGAGAAGCGCCGTTCGGCGAAGGCCTTGGAAAATTCCGCCGGACCGGCGTCGGGATCGTGCGAGAGCACGTCGGCCATCACCTGCACGGAGGCATAGGCGGAGGCCTCGAAGGACGAGGCGAATGCGGCCGGCCGCGGCGCGAAATATGGCCCGACCGACAAATGCCCCTTCCCGGTTTCGCCGATCGCCGGCAGCTCGCCCTCGGTGAGATTGCAGGAGATGACGGGGCAGGCTTCGGGGCTGAAGGCGGGATCCTCATCCGCCAGGTCGCGATAGGCCGCGAGGAAAGCGTAGGACGATGTGCCGATCAGATTGTTGAGGATGAAGTTCGGTCGCGTGGCCCGGATTTCCCCAATCAGACGCGACACGTCGGTCTCGCCGATGCGCAGATAGCGCTCGCCCAGAACCTTGCCGCCGGCATCGGCGATCAAATCGCGCGCCACGCGGTTCATCTCCCAGCCCCAGATATAGTTCGATCCGAGTAGGAAGCCGTTGGCGCCGAAGCGCGGCACGACATGTGCCATCAGCGGCACCAGGTGCTGGTTTGGGCAAGCATGCATATAGACCACATGCTCGTTGGCCTCGAACCCTTCATAGGGGCAGGCGTACCAGAGCATTCCGCCCGCTTTCTCCAGAACTGGGATCGTCTCCTTGCGGCTCCAGGAAGTGACGCAGCCGACGACATGGCGCGCGCTGCTGGTCTTGAAGATGTCCTCGCACAGTGTCGCATAGCGATCCGCATTGCTTTGCGGATCGCGCTCGACAGGCACCAGTTCGATGCCATGGCGGCGGTCGGCGTTGATGTCGGCGATGGCGCGCATCGCGCCCATCCGGCACGCGTCGGAGACGAGCTGATAGCTTCCCGACCGCGAGTAGAGGATGCCGATCTCGATACGCTGTTTCAAGCAAAGCCCCAAATGACAATGCCCCGCAGCCTCGACCCGGTGGGAGAGGCATACGAGGCATTCTTGCCGCCCGGCGACCAAGGCCGGTATTTTCGTGGATCAGCCTATTCCGTCCCGTCGGTCAGTCAAGCGCGAAAGTGATTGCATGGCGCGCCGGCTGGCTGGAGGGATTTCCAGCTAGTCGCGCAGGCTGAAAACGAAAGGCGCCGTGCGGGTGACGCGCGCACCGAGCTCCGCCGGCGGCGTGGGCACCGTGGCGCCCTTCAGCGCGCTGAGCGCCGCGCGGTCGAGATCGGCGTCGCCCGACGAGCGGGCAAGCCGAGCAGAGACCACTCTGCCGGACGCGTCGACGATGAAGGTCACGTTCGGGGTGCCTTCGGCCCGTCTGGATTTTGCCGCGCTCGGGTAGCGCGTGTGCCGCCGGATCCACGCCGCCAGGCTGGCATTCCACCGCGACGGGCTGACGCTCGACCGCGGCGCCCCATCGGACGACTTTGGCGCGGCGGCCTTGGCCGCAGCCTTGGCGTCGATGCTGGCAGTCGTCACCGTCTTGGGCGGTGCTGCCTTCTCCTTCTTCTTGCGCTGTTTCGGCTTTTCGACAGGCTTCTTTTCCGTCGTCTTCTTCGCTTCGACCGGCTTGTTCGCCTTGACTTCCGTCTGGATCGGCTTCGGCTGCGGCAGCGGGATGACCACGTCGGGCGCGACCGTCTCGACGATGTCGGGCACGACCTCTTCGAGTGGTGGCGGCTGCTCGCTCAGCGCTGCAACCGTCGGCTCCGCCGGCTCGGGCGCCGTGGCCTCTTCGGCTTCGACCGGCTGTTCGGCGACCGGCTCCGCATCTTCCACGACCGGCTCCGGTGTCGGCTCGGTCACCGGCTTCACCTCGGCGATGGTCTCCTCAACTGGATCGGCCTGGTCGGGCGTCACCACATCCGACATCGGCGTCTCTTCCTGAACGGCGGGTGCGATCACCATCGGCGACATTTCGATCGCCAGTGCCGGTGGCGGCCCGCCATCCGACATCTCGGTCAGGCTGAAATTCTGCACGGCATAGGCGACCGCCACATGCGCGACCAGAACCAGAGCTGCCGCGCCTGCCCACAGGCCAGCCGTGCGCACGCTGAAGCGCGGCGGATCGATCCTGGGCAGGGCGGCGGCTTCAGTCATTGGGCTGGGCTGCCGTTTGGCGCCGGCGCCGGACTTCCGCTCGTGGCCGGCGCGGTGGCATCGGCGGCGGGCAATGTCTCCAGCCCGACCAGCGCGATCTTGAGATAGCCGGCGCCGCGCAGAAGGTTCATCACCTCCATCAGATCGCCATAGCCGACCGTCTTGTCGGCGCGCAGAAAGATGCGCGTCTGCTTGTCGCCCTTGGTCCTGCCGTCGAGCACGGCGGCTAAGGTGGGGCGCGGCACGCTGTCATTGCCGATCGCCAGGGTGAGATCGCTTTTCAGCGTCAGGAAGATTGGCGTCTCGGGCCGCGGCGCCGGCGTCGCGGTCGAGCCGGGCAGGTCGACATTGACATCGACCGTCGCCAGCGGTGCCGCGACCATGAAGATGATCAGCAGCACCAGGATGACGTCGATGAACGGCGTGACGTTGATCTCGTGGCTTTCCTCGAGATCGTCGCTTGCCGTTTCGCGAATTCTAGCCGCCATGGCTGCTTACTCCGCTGCCATGGCACTTGCCGGCGGCACGGTGCGGAAATCGAGGTCGCGGCTGACCAGCCGCTCGACGCCAGCCGAGGCATCGGCAAGGATCTGCCGGTAGCCGGCTATGGATCGCGCAAAGACGTTGTAGATGACCACCGCCGGGATTGCCGCCACCAGGCCCATGGCGGTGGCGAGCAGCGCCTCGGCGATGCCGGGCGCCACGACCGCCAGATTGGTGGTCTGCGCCTGCGAGATGCCGATGAAGGCGTTCATGATGCCCCAGACTGTGCCGAACAGGCCGACAAAAGGCGCGGTCGAGCCGATCGTCGCCAGCAGGCCGGTTCCGCGCGACATGCGCCGCGCCGCGGCCGCCTCGATACGCGCCAGGCGGGACGTGACGCGCTCCTTCAGGCCCTCGCCCGAGACGTGATTGAGCGCGCCGGCCGAAAGCGCCGCCTCTTCCTCGGCTGCGCGCACCAGAAGGGCGCCGGGGCCGTTGTTGTGGCCGAGCGCACGCCCGGCCTGCATCAGCGTCGCGGCATTGCCGATGGCGTTGGCCGCGCGGCGCGCGCGCAGCTTGCCGCCAAAAATCTCCAGCGACTTGGCCAGCCAGATCGTCCAGGTGACAAAAGACGCGAAGGCAAGCCCGATCATCACCGCTTTGACGATGATGTCGGCGGCCATGAACATGCCCCAGGGCGACAGGTCGTGTGGCAGCGTCAGCGAGATCACCGTCGACGGCTCTGCTCCTGCCGCTGGCGGTGCCGGCTGAACGCCTGGCTGCGGCTCCGCCGGCGCGGCTGCGGCCGGCGCATTTGCGGCGGGCGCGGAGGGCGCTTGTGCCGCCGGGGCCTGGGTTACCGGGGCCTGTACTGCCGGAGCCGGCGTTGCCGGCTGTTCCTGCGCCACGACTGCGCCGGTCGACAGGACGACCGATGCGGCCAGCGCCGCCAACAAACCAGTTCTGGACACGCTTCGTCCTCGCTTTGTCATTGCACGTAACCGATCGGCTGGCCGGTGACGGGATGCGCAAACACCCCCATCTCGACGCCGAAAATACCCTTGAGCACGTCGCCCTGCATGATCTCGCCGGGCGTGCCGCGGGTCAGCAGCCGGCCGTCCTTCAGCGCGATCAGCTCGTCGCAGTAGCGCGCCGCCATGCTGGGATCGTGCAGCACGACGACGACGCAAAGGTCGCGTTTGCGGCTGAGATCCTTGACGAGGCGCAGCACTTCGACCTGATGCGCGATGTCGAGCGCCGAGATCGGCTCGTCGAGCAGCATGACGCCGGCATTCTGCGCCACCAGCATGGCGAGCCAGGCGCGCTGGCGCTCGCCGCCGGACAGTTCGTCCACCAACCGGTCGGCGAAACCGGCCATGTCGGTCAGCGCCAGCGCCTCCTCGACATGCCTTTTGTCCTCATGGCCGAAGCGGCCGAGCGCGCCATGCCAGGGATAGCGCCCGAGCGTCGCCAGTTCGCGCACGGTGAGGCCGGTCGCCGCCGGCGTCGTCTGCGGCAGGTAGGCCAGCGCACGCGCCAATTCGCGCGCGCCCCATCCGGCCAGCGGCCGCTCGGCGAAGCTGATCGCGCCGGCACTTGCCGGCTGCTGGCGCGCCAGAAGCTTGATGAGCGTCGACTTGCCCGACCCATTGTGGCCGATCAGTCCGTAGACGCGCGAACGCTCGAGTTCGAGCGAGACCGGGCCGAGCAGGGTCCGCTCGCCGACGGCGAAACGCACCGCTTCGATACGGAAGGCAGTTTGAACTCCAGCCACGCTTTCGGCCTTTCTGCAACTCCGGCTTGCGCAGGTCCCAGCATCCGGTTCCCGGCAACCATTGCCTATGAAACATGAGTTTACTAGTCAACTCTGAAGATGACTTTTTGAATCAACAAAAATGTCGTGACGCACGGGCGGCACGTCGAAATCGGGCAAGTTCCGGGGGTTGGCGCGGCTGGTTTCTGCTCGTGGAACATTTCGGGGCGGACGAAGCCTGCCTGCGGCGGCCATATCGCTGGTTGCGCTCTTCGGCGGCGGTCGGGCTTTCGCGCAGGAAGCGACCAATCTCGACCCGATCCAGGTGCAGGAACGCGTCGACAACGCCTTCGGGCCGGTCGACGGTTATGTCGCCAAACAAGGCTCGACCGGCACCAAGACCGACACGCCGCTGATTGAGACGCCGCAGTCGATATCGGTCATCACCAAGGACCAGATGGAAGCCCAAGCCGTCAACAGCCTGAACGATGCGCTGCGCTACATCCCCGGCGCCACCGGCAATCTCTACGGCGCCGACAATCGCGGTCTCGGTCTGCAGCTGCGCGGCATCTACCGGCGCCTGCATGACGCCCAGCACCTGGCATCGGCGACTGAGAGGGTGGACGGCGGCGCCTTCCCCGACCACGATGATGGGCAGCAAGCGTGAGGCAAGCGGCACATGATCAAGGCGACACCGTTCGATTTCCCCTATGACGGCAGGCTGGTGCCGGAAAACACCGCCCTCATCGTCATCGACCTGCAACAGGATTTCCTGTCGACGACTGGCTATTTTGCCAAACAGGGCTACGACCCGGCTCCACTGCGCGCCATCTTGCCGACGGTTAGCCGGCTGATCGCGGCAGCACGCGCGGCCGGCCTCAGGATCATCCACACCAGGCAAGGCTATCGGGCCGACATGGCCGACATGACGCCGTACGAAAAATGGCGCCGCAAGCGCGCCGGCCTCGACGGCACCGACATCCTGCTGCGATCCGGTTCCGGCTTCCAGATCGTGCCAGAGATCGACATCGCACCTCAGGACATCATCGTCGACAAGACCTGCAACGGCGCCTTCACCTATACAGATTTGGAACTTGTCCTGCGCTCGCAGGGCATCACGCATCTCTTGTTTTCGGGATGCACGACCGATGTCTGCGTGCACACAACGCTGCGCGAGGCCTGCGATCGGAATTTCCAGTGCCTGACGATTTCGGACGCCTGCGCCAGCGGCGACAGATACGCGCATGAGGCAGCGCTGCACATGATCACGGTCGAGGACGGCGTCTTTGGGGCGCTGGCGGATTCAAGTGCTGTGCTGGCGGCGCTGTCGCGGCTGTCTGGGAAGGCGAGAGAATGAAAACGGTAGCGATCCTTCACACGCCTCTGGTGAAGGATCGCTACAGAAGGGCTCTCTTCTGCACAGCTCAGCCCGCCGCGCGAACTTCCGGAACAGCGCGCGATACAAACGCCTCCGGCTGCGGCATCTCGGCCTCGCGGCGCGCCAGCGTGTTACTGAGCAGCGTCGCCGTTTCGCGGCCGACCGTGGCGATCTCGCGTGGCCGGTCGATGCCGGCGATCATGAACTCATTTACACCCAGGGCCGCATAGGGCAGCAGCGAAAGCGCGATCTGCCCCGGCGGACCTGAAACCTCGATCGCCTTGTGATCGGTGGCGGCGGCCTTGCCTTCGGAACGAATCCGAACCGGCAGCGCGAACCGCACCTTGCCGGCGCGCCCGTGTTCGGCAGCAGCACTGCGCACGCGCTGCATCAGCAGCCTAACCTCGTCCAGCGAGCCGGCGGCCAATTCGAAGACATCCGCATGCCGCCCGGCAACCTTGAGCGCGGTTCCGGACTGTCCGCCCATGCGGATGGTCACGCAGTGCGGCCCCTTGCGCGGGACGTAGCCGCCTTTGACGCTGTAGAAGGCGCCTTCATGGTCGAAAGGCCTGTCGTTCGACCACAGCCGCTTCAGCAAGACCAGATATTCGTCAATGCGTTGCCAGACCACAGTGTGGCCGACCGGACGCGCCTCGGCATCGTCGTCGCTGAGCGGCTCACTGAGCATCCTGAGCGACAGCCGGCCGCCGCTTTTGACATCCAGCGCCGCCAGTTGCCGCGCCGCCACCGTCGGCTCGATGACGCCGGCCCAATGTGTCAGCACCACTTCGAGCGACGAGGTGCGGTCCAGCGTCTGGGCGGCAATGTCCATATTGGTCAAAAGGCCGGCCTGATCGTCGACGACGATCTTCCTGAAGCCGGCATCCTCGACCAGCGAGAGCTTGTTCGCGGTCTCGACGAAATCATAGAAAAAACTGGCGTCCTGCGTTTTACCGGGAACATGCGTGAACTCGATCGGCATTGCCATCTCCTCCATCACGTTGGGAATAGCTGATGCGGCGAATCCGAAATCCATCACCCGGGCGCACGAAAGCGCACCGCGATCAGGTTTTTCAAACTCGGATTGAAGGCGGTAGGCCGCCACCCCTAACTCAGGGAATAAGGCCGAGAACGACTGCCCCGGTGAACACGAACGCAAGAGCGAAAACGAGATAGGCGAAGGCGCCCGCATAGGCCGGGCGAAAGGCCTGGCCATTGACCAGCCTCTGGCCGTTGCGATCAGTCTGAGCGTTCTGGATATAGGACATATCGACCTCCGTCTCGCCGGTTAATCTATAAAATCAGTAGACTTTGTCGAGTGCTATTTTTTGGCGATTGTTGGAACGATTTTCTCCAGTCGGCGGAAAATTTGGTTCCGCTTTGCTGAGCGCTGCGTAATCGCGATCGATCGGCCAAGGCGGCGACATGCGCCTCCGCGCTTGAATGGCCCTATATCCTCGCCTTTCTGCCCGGTTTCAGGCATTGGCCATCCGGTGCTTGAAGGATAGCATCATCGCAAACGGCAATGTGAAACGACCAATCCAGGGCATGGGAGAAAAGGCATGGGCGAAAGACTGGCGGGCAAGGTCGCCATCGTTTCGGGCGGCGCGACCGGAATGGGCGGGGCGGCCTCGGAACTGTTCGCGGCGGAAGGCGCCAAGGTGGCGATCATCGACCGCAACGGCGAAGCCGCGGCAGCTACGGCAGCGGCGATCCGGGCGCGTGGCCATGTCGCCGAGCATTTCGTAGCCGATGTTTCCGACGAAGCGCAGGTCGAGGCCGCGGTGAAGGGCGCTGGCGAAAAACTCGGCCCGGTCACCGTGCTGTTCAACCATGCCGGAACCATCGTGATAAAGCCCTTCCTGGAGACGACCGTTCAGGAATGGGACTGGCTGCATGCCGTCAATGTGCGCTCGATGTTCCTGATGACGCGCGCCGTGCTGCCCGGCATGATATCAGCCGGCGGCGGCTCGATCGTCTGCACCTCGTCGATCTCGGCGGTGGCGGCGACGCCGATGGAAGTGCTCTACGACACCACCAAGGGCGCCTGCCACATGTTCGCGCGCGCCATCGCCGTCGAGTTCCGCGACCGCAACATCCGCTGCAACGCGGTCTGCCCCGGCTTCATCCGCACGCCGCATGGGATGCGCGAGGTCGCCGATCTGGGAAAACTCGGCGTCGATGTTTCCGATGCGGCACTCGCCGCGCAGCAGGGCCGCATCGGCGAGCCGGAAGAGGTGGCGAAGGCCGCGCTGTATCTGGCCAGCGACGAGTCGAGCTTCGTCACCGGCGCGCATCTGTTCGTCGACAACGGCTTTACCGCGATGTGAGAAGCGGAGCGCTGGCAGCCGCTCGGGCTGTCAGCGCTCCTCGCGTCGAAACGGCTTGAGCAGCGCTGAAGGCGCCACTGCATTGCGCGACATCACCGCCATGGCGACGATGGTGAAGATGAAGGGCAGCATCAGGAACGCTTCATAGGGGATATGGCCGAGCCCGCTCGCCTGCATGCGCAGTTGCAAGGCGTCGACGAAGGCGAACAGCAGCGCGGCGCCCGCCGAGCGCCACGGGTCCCAGCGGCCGAACACCACCAGCCCGATCGCCACCCAGCCGCGCCCGGAGACGACGCCGAAGGTGAAGGCGTTGAACTGCGCCATCGACAGGAAGGCCCCGGCCAGGCCCATCAAGGCGCCGCCGAGAATGACGGCCTGGAAACGCGTGGCAATGACGCCGACGCCGGCAGAATCGGCAGCGCGCGGATTTTCGCCGACCATGCGCACCGACAGGCCCCAGGGCGTGCGGTAAAGCACGAAGGCGGCAAGCGGGATGGCGATGATCGCCATGTAGACCAGCGAGAACTGGTTGAACACCGCCGGTCCGAGCACCGGGATGTCCGAGAGAACCGGGATTGGCAGCGTCTGAAAACCCTTGATGTTCGGCGGCACCGATTGCTGGCCGAAGATCAACCGATAAAGGAAATAGGCTAGCCCTGAACAGAACAGCGTCACGCCGATGCCGCAGACATGCTGGCTGAGGCCGAGCGCCACCGTAAACAGCGCATGCAGCGCCCCCATCAGCATGCCTGTCAGCACCGCGACCAGCACGCCCAGCCACAAGCTGCCGCTCAGGCTGGTGGCGGTGAAGCCGGTCATCGCCGATAGCAGCATGATGCCTTCGATACCGAGATTGAGCACGCCGGCCCGCTCGGAGAACATTTCGCCGAGCGTCGCAAAGGCCAGCGGCGTAGCGATGCGGATAATCGCGCCGAGGAAGCCGACCTGAAAGATCTGTTCGAACACCGCGCTCATCGCGCAGCTCCGACGCGGCGGAGGCGATAGGCGGTGAACAGCAGCGCCACCAACATGGCAAGCAGCGCCGTGCCCTGGATGACATCACTGAGGAAAGCCGGCACGCCGGTCGCCCGCGACATCGCCTCGGCGCCGGTCATGACGGCGGCAAGGAAGATCGCCGCCGGCACCACGCCGAGCGGATTGAGTCTCGCCAGCATGGCGACGACGATGCCGGAATAGCCGTAGCCCGGCGAGATGTCGCTCATCACCTGGAAATGCACGCCGCCGACCTCGCCGACCCCGGCCAGCCCGGCCAGCGCACCGGAGAGCAGCGCGGTCGAGATCAGCACGCGTTCGACATGGATGCCGCCATAGCGCGCCGCCTCGGGGTTTTCGCCGGTGACCCGGATCCGGAAGCCGAGCGTCGTGCGCACGATCAGGAACCAGATCAAGGGTGCCGCGACCAGCGCCGCCACCACGCCGAGATGCAGCCGCGTGCCTTCGAGCAGCACCGGGAAGTTCGCCGAATCCTCGATCGGCGGCGAGATCGGATAGCCGCTGAAACTGTCCTTCCACGGCCCCTCGATCAGCGCCATCAGGGCGTAGAAGATGACCGAGTTGAGCAGCAGCGAGCTGACCACGTCGTCGACCTTGAATTTCACCCTGAGCGTCGCCGGCACCAGCGCCACCGCGGCACCAGCGGCAGCACCCGCCAGCGCCATCAAGAGCATGGCGAGCGGCCCCGGCATAGGGATGGCGCCGACGGCGCAGCTAGCCACCGCACCCGCCAGCAACTGCCCCTCGGCGCCAATGTTCCAGAATTTTGCGCGGAAGGCGATCGCCACGGCAAGTCCGGTGAAGATCATCGGTGTTGCCCGAACCAGCGTTTCGGTGATGGCGTAGCTGTCGCCGAGCGAGGCCGAAAACATCACGCCATAGGCTTCGACGACGCCGGCGCCGGCCAGCGCAATGAGGCCGCTGCACAGGATGAGTGTCGCCCCGATCGCCAGCAGCGGCAGGGCCAGATTGAACCAGGCGGGTGTCGAGGTGCGGGCTTCGAGGCGAAACATCAGGCCGCCTCCTCTGCCTGCCCGGCCCCGGTCATCAGCAGGCCGAGCCGCGCCACGGTGGCGTCCGCACTGTCCAGCGTGCCGGCGATGCGGCCCTCATACATCACCGCGATGCGGTCGCAGAGCATCAGCAGTTCCTCGAGATCCTCGCCGATGACGATGATGCCGCAGCCCTTGGCCCGCATGTCCAAGAACTTTTCGTGGATGAAACGGGCGGCACCTATGTCGAGGCCGCGTGTCGGCTGCGACACGATCAGCACTTTTGGGTCGAAGGCAAGCTCGCGCGCCAACAGCGCCTTCTGCAGATTGCCGCCGGACAGCGCCCCGGCACGCGTCATCGGCCCGGGGCAACGAATGTCATACACTTTGATCTGTTCCTCAGTGAAGGCGCGGATCGCATCGGGCTTGAGCAGCCCCTTGCGGCTGAAGGCTTCGGTGCCGATGCGCGGCAGCACCATGGAATCGGCGAGCGGCAGATTGGTGACCAGCCCGGTCGTCATGCGGTCCTCCGGGATGCGCCCGAGACCGAGCGTCTGCACCTCGCGCGGCGAGAACCGCGACACTGCTTTGCCGGCTATCGTCATCTGGCCGGCGTCCGGTATGAGCACGCCTGAGATCACATCGGCCAGCGCCCGCTGGCCGTTGCCGGAGACGCCGGCAATGCCGAGGATCTCGCCGGCACGGACCGCGAGCGAGACGCCGCGCAGCACCGTACCTGAATGACCTGACGTCGAAATGCCGTCGAGGGTGAGCACCGCCGCACCCGGTGTCGACGGCCCCCTGGCCGGCGGCACGATCTCGTGGCCGCACATCAGTTGCGCCATCTCGGATGAAGTGGTCGTGGCCGGCGTATCGACACGCCCCGCGACACGGCCATGCCGCAGCACCACGCAGCGATGCGTCAGCGCCCGCACCTCGTTGAGCTTGTGCGAGATGAAGATGATGCCGAGTCCTTGCGCGGCCATCGAACGCAGCGCCGCAAACAGCCCGTCGACCTCCGTCGGCGCCAGCACCGCTGTCGGCTCGTCGAGGATCAAGAGCCGCGCGCCGCGAAACAGCGCTTTGACGATTTCCAGCCGCTGCTGTTCGCCGACCGACAAAGCCGACACCGGGAGGTCGGGATCGAGCGTCAGCCCGTGCTGCCGGCCGATTTCGTTGAGCCGCGCCAGTCCGCCGGCGCGATCGATCCGGCCGGACTTGCCGGGAATGCCGATCAACAGGTTTTCCAGCACCGACAGCCGCGGCGCGAGGTGAAAATGCTGGTGCACCATGCCGATGCCGGCGGCGAGCGCATCGGCCGAGCTGTTGATCCGCACCGGCTGGCCCTGGATAAGAATCTCGCCGGCGTCGGGCGCATAGGCGCCGAACAGCACGTTCATCAGTGTCGTCTTGCCGGCACCGTTCTCGCCCAGCAAGCCGAGGATTTCGCCCGGCGCCACACTGAGATCCACGGCCTCGTTCGCCTTGACGGCGCCGAAGCTCTTGGTGATGCCGCGCATTTCGATGAGAGGGGCGGGCAAGGGCAACTCCGATCGGAACTGGCTTTATGATTCAGCTTTGACTGGATGGGAATGCGCTGCACCCCCTCTGTCCTGCCGGCCATCTCCCCCTCAAGGGGGGGAGATCGGATGTCACGTCGGCTTTCGCTAACCGTTCGCCATCAAGGTAGCGCCGCCGACGAAGCTGCCAATCTCCCCCCTTGAGGGGGAGATGTCCGGCAGGACAGAAGGGCGGGCAGGCATCCACCCCCAAAAAGCAGAACCTCAATCCGAAACCGGCGTGTTCTCGTCCACGTCGACGCGGAAATTGCCTTCGAGGATTTCGGTCTTCTTCTTTTCGACCAGATCCTTGACCTCCGCCGGCAACGTCTTGTCGAATTTGTGGTATGGCGCCAAAGAGGAACCGCCCTTGGCCATGCGCGAGAAATCACCATAGTCCTGCGCGGTGACGCCGGCCTTGACCAGTTTGATCGCCTGTTCGACGGTCGGATACATGTTCCAGACCGGCCCGGTGATCACCGTGTCGGGGCCGAGGCTCGACTGGTCGGACATGTTGGAGATGGCGAGGATCTTCTTCTCCACCGCCGCTTCGATGACGCCGAAGCGCTCGGCATAGATCACGTCGACGCCGGCATCGATCTGGGCGATCGCGGCTTCCTTCGCCTTCGGCGGATCGAAGAAGGAACCGATGAAGGCAACCTTCTTCTTGATGTTCGGATTGACCTCCCTGGCGCCGGCAAAGAAGGCGTTGACCAGCCGGTTCACTTCCGGAATGCCCATCGCCGCCACGGCGCCGATCGTGCCCGATTTCGACATCTTGCCGGCGATCAGGCCGGAGAGATAGGCCGGCTCATGGATCCAGTTGTCGAAGACGCCGAAATTGGGTTCCGCCGGCCCGGCGCCCGAGCCGAACAGCCAGGCGGTCTTCGGAAACTGCTTGGCGGTACGGCGCGATTCACGCTCGGCGGCGAAGGCATCGCCCAGCACCAGCTGGTAGCCGCCTTGCGCATATTCGCGCATGACGCGGCTGAAGTCGGCGGTCTGCACCTTTTCCGACCATTTGTACTCGATGCCGAGCTCTTTCTCGGCCTTCTGCAAGGCGACGTGGATCTGGTTGTCCCACGGCTCCTCGATCGGCGTGGCGAAGATCGCCGCCACCTTCAGTTTGTCCTTGGCGAAGGCATTGCCCGGCAGCATGGCGGCAGCCAGGCCAAGTGCGCCCAGTTCCAGCACGTTGCGTCGCGATAAACCCTCGCGTTTCGATTGGATTTTGCAGTTGTCGTTTTTCATGGAAATGCCCCTCTGGTTGACAGCCGTGTCGAGCCGGCTGTTCTCAGGAATGTCCGACAGGGAACTATGGAACGGCGCCTGAGTTTTGTCCACGTGGTCAAATTTGGCTTTTATGATGTTGAACTTGAGAAGCGTTGGTGGGACAGCGCCCCCCTCTGTCCTACCGGACATCTCCCCCACGAGGGGGGAGATCGGATGTCGCCAATGCTCTCGCCAATCTCCAACGTCACAAAAAGCGGCGCCATCGGCGAAGCTGCCAATCTCCCCACTTGTGGGGGAGATGTCCGGCAGGACAGAGGGGGGCGCGAAGGAACGCCAGCGCTCGTTCTGGATGGCTCGCTATCGGCCGACTGCACTTTCCCACGAACCGGTCTCGGCCATGCGCCTGAGCAGGCGCCCCGGCTTGAAGACATCCTTGCCGGTCCGCTCGTGCCAATGGTCGAGGCGCTCGACGATCTTGTCGCCCCCTTCGAGCCCGGCCCAGAACATCGGCCCGCCCTTGCCGACCGGAAAGCCGTAGCCGTTGACCCAGACGACATCGATGTCGGACGCGCGGGCCGCGATCTTTTCCTCGAGGATCTTGGCGCCTTCGTTGACCAGCGGATAGAGCGTGCGTTCGATGATCTCGTCTGCGTCGATCGCGCGCGCCGCGATGCCTTTTTCGGCCGCCTTGGCGCGGATCAGCGCTTCAACCTCCAGGTCGGGAACCGGCGTGCGAGAACCGTTCTCATAGCGATAGAAACCGCTGCCGGTCTTCTGGCCGAAACGCCCCTGTTCGCACAGCGCATCGGCGATCACGGCCGTCAGCCCGCGCGCCTTGCGGTTGCGCCAGCCAATGTCGAGGCCGGCGAGATCGCCCATCTGGAACGGCCCCATCGGCCAGCCGAAATCGGTGAACACACGGTCGATCTGGCTGGGCGTCGCACCTTCCAGCAGCAGCGCCTCGGACTCCGCACCGCGCGCGGCCAGCATGCGGTTGCCGACGAAACCATGGCAGACGCCGACGACCACAGGCACCTTGCCGATCCGCCGCGCCAGTTCGACGACGGTCGCCAGCACGTCCGGCGCGGTCCTTTCGGCGCGCACGATTTCCAAGAGCTTCATGACATTGGCCGGCGAAAAGAAATGCAGGCCGACGACATCCTGCGGCCGCGACGTCGCGGCGGCGATGGCGTTGACGTCGAGATAGGAGGTGTTGGTGGCTAGGATCGCGCCGGCCCTGGCCACCGCGTCGAGCTTGCCGAACACCTCCTGCTTGACCGCCATCTCCTCGAACACCGCCTCGACGATCAGGTCGCAATCGGCAAGGTCGGCATAGTCGGTGCTGCCTTTGAACAGGTCGAGCCGCTGCTGCCTGGCCTCTTCACTGAGCGAGCCACGCGAAACGGAAACGGCATAGTTCTTGTCGATGGTCGCCAGCCCACGATCCAGCGCCTTGCGGCTGGTTTCCAGCAAGGTCACGGGAAAACCGCCATTGGCGAACGCCATGGCGATGCCGCCGCCCATCGTGCCGGCGCCGATGACGCCGACCTGGGCGATCTTGCGCCAAAAAGCATCCTTGCCGGAACCCTTTGCCGCCTCACGCTCAGCAAAGAACAGATGCCGCTGCGCGCGCGATTGATCACCGGCAACGAGTTTCAGGAACAGTTCGCGCTCCGCCGCCAGCGCTTCGTCGAAGGACAGCGAAATCGCGTTGCGGACCGCCTGCGCGCAGGCGATCGGGGCTTCGAGGCCCCGCGCCTTCTTGGCCAACTCCGTCGCCTGCCTGTCGAAGGCGGCGAGATCGGTCTTTCCCAGACGATCGTTGCGGTTACGCACGGGCAGGAATGGCCCGCCTTTGACGACCATTTCGCTGGCGAAACGAACTGTTTGCGCAAGAAGATCGCCATCGAACACCGCATCGACCAGGCCCGCCTCAAGCGCTTCGGCAGCACCGATCGGCGCCCCCGAGACGATCATGCCGAGCGCCTTCTCCGCGCCGACGAGGCGCGGCAGCCGTGCCGTGCCGCCGCCACCCGGCAGCAAGCCGAGTTTTACTTCCGGCAGGCCGAGTTTCGCATTGCTGTCGGCGACGCGGAAATGGCAACCGAGCGCCAGTTCCAGCCCGCCGCCAAGCGCGGTGCCGTGAATGGCGGCGACCGTCGGCTTGGCGATGGTCTCCAGCAGCGCGATGACGGCGCGCAGCTCCGGCTGCTGCACCGGCTTGCCGAATTCGGTGATGTCGGCGCCGGCAACAAAAGTCCGCCCGGCACAGGCAATCACGATGGCCGCGACGGTAGGATCGTCGCGCAGTGCGGCCAGCGCCTGGTGAAGAGGCTCGCGCACGTGGAAGCTCATGGCGTTGACCGGCGGATTGTCGATGGTGACGACCGCGACATCGCCGTCCCTTGCAACGCTGACGAAATCGGACAAGACGAACCTCCAGCAAGTGCGAACCGCGCCCGCGGGGTTTACAGGGCCGATATCCGGATGGGAACCGGATTTCCGGCAGGGCCGGTATTCTCCCGGCGCTGGATCAGTGGGAGCCGCCTGTCCTCAGCGCAGTGCCTTCTGCCCGCCCGCGACTGTAATCACCCCGACGATGATCAGCCCGGTCAGCAGCAGACGCACGCCGGCGCTGACGCCGAATGTGTTGAGCATGGTGAGCAGCAGCACCAGGAACAGCGCCGCGCCCCACACGCCCGGCACATTGGCCTTGCCGCCGGCCACCGACGTACCACCGATGACGACGACGGCGATCGAGGCCAAAAGGTACTCGTTGCCGATGTCGACATTGGCGCCGCGGAAGTAGCCGGCGAGCAGTGCGCCGTCGAGGCCGCCGAGCATGCCCGACAGCGTATAGGTGAGGAAGCGGACGCGCCCGACATTGACGCCGGCCAGCCAGGCGGCCCGGATGTTCTGGCCGATCGCCAGCACCGAGCGGCCATAGATCATGCGTTGCAGCGCAATCGCTGCACCTATGGTGAACAGCACCGTGAGGATCGCCAGCACCGGGATGCCTAGGACCTGCCAGTTGGTGAAATCGGCGAAACCCGGCGGTGGCTTGATCTGCAGCCCGCGCCCATAGCTGATGTCGATCGACTGGATGATGAAGCTGGCCGACAGCGTGGCGATGATCGGCGGAATGCGCAGCGCCCAGATCAGGAGATAGTTGGCGGCGCCGACCGCCATGCCGCAGGCGAGCGCCGCCAGCAGCCCGACGACGATCATCGCATCATTGCCGTCCATCACCTTCATGGCCACCGCGCTGGCGAGGCCGATATTGGCCGGCAGCGACAGGTCGACATTGCCCGGCCCGAGCGTGATGACGAACATCTGGCCGACGCCGACGATGACGGTGAAGACGGCGAGCGAGAGTGCGGCCGTGATCATGCCGCCGCCGCCATAACCGCCGGTGAAGGCGACCGTCGCCAGCCACACCAGAGCCGCGCCAATGAAGGACCATATCCAGGGCTTTGCGATGAGCGTCTGCAACGAGGCCATCGTCACCTCTCCCTGCGGCTGATCAGCACGCGGGCCGCAAGCACGATGATGAGGATGGCGCCATTGGCGGCCACCTGCCAGTCGGGCGGGATGTGCATGAAGGTGAGCAGCGGCGAGGCGGCGAGCGCCAGCGTCAGCGCGCCGAGCACCGCGCCGATCGGCGACACCCGGCCGCCAACGAATTCGCCGCCGCCGAGGATGACGCCGGCGATCGCAAGCAGCGTATAGCCGTTGCCGATATTGGCATCGGCCGATGTTGTGATGCCGATCAGCGCCATGCCGGAGAGCACGCCGAACAGGCCGGTCAGCGCGAACAGCACGGTCTTGGTCTTGAGCAGCGACCATCCGGCGCGCTTGAGTGCTGCCGCGTTGCCGCCCGAGCCACGCAGGATGACGCCGTAGGAGGTGCGCATCAGGCCGAAATGCACGACCGCCGCGATCAGCAGCGCGGCGATGATCGGGAAGGGGATGAAAGGCGGCTTGAACGCCATCAGCGACAGCAGCCAATCGGGCGCCTTGCCGCCGGGCTTCGGCAGGATGAGGATGGCAAGCCCCTGCCAGACGAAGCTCATGCCGAGCGTCACCACGATCGACGGCAGATTGCGCAGATGGATCAGTGCGCCGAGCAGCGCGTAGACGCCGATCGAGCCGGCAAGCACTGCGATTCCGAGCAATGGCGCATCCTTCAGCCATGTCGCAGTGACGCAGCCGACGAAGCCGACAAAAGTGCCGATCGACAGATCCAGCTCGTTGCCGGCGATGACGAACATCTGCGCGATCGTCGCCAGGGCGATCGGGATCGCCAGGTTCAGCATCAGGCTGAAGCCGAAATAGCTGATGGCGCGCGGGTTGAGCCAGGCGATGGCCAAAAGCACAAGCGCCAGCGACAGCGCCGGCAAAAGGCTGCGCAGCATGCGCGCCCGCGCCGCCGCGTTGCGCGTCGAAGCGCCCTTGAGCTGGTTTTCGATGGCCGCCGCTGTCATCTCAGGCCGCATCGCCGAACGAAGACTGGATGATCTTTTCCTCCGTCAGCTCGTCGCGCCTCAGATTGGCGACGATCCGGCCGTTCTTGAACACATAGACATGGTCGCAATTGTCGAGCTCTTCGGTTTCGGTTGTGTACCAGAGGAAGGTGCGGCCGCGCCTAGCCTCTTCGCGCACGAGGTCGTAGACTTCGAGCTTGGTGCCGATGTCGACGCCGCGCATCGGATCGTCCATGAGCACGATTCTTGCATCGGAGCCCAGAGCCCGCGCGAACAGAGCCTTCTGCTGGTTGCCGCCGGACAGCGAGAAGATGTTGTTGCTCATGTCAGGGGTGCGGATGCCGATCTTCTTTTGCCAGAAATCGGCGAGCTCCGCCTCGCGCTGCGGCGAGATCAAGAACCCGCTGCGCAGCCGCGCCAGCGATCGGATGCCGATGTTTTCCGATATCGACCATTGCGGAAAGATGCCGTCCGACTGGCGGTCACCGGCCACCAGCGCCACCGGCGCGGTCACTTCGATGCCGGCCTTGGCGCGCCCGGCGGCGGTAAAGATCGCCAGCAGCAGGTCCGTCTGCCCATGACCGGCGAGCCCGGCCAGGCCGATGATCTCGCCGGCATGTGCGACAAGCTCCTTGCCGTCCTGCTGCCGCGTGGGGCGTGCGCGGACCCGCAACGGGCCGGCCTCGGTCTTAGCGGTCTCGGTCGCTGCCTTCTGATGTCCCTCGGCGCCGCCCATGGCGGTGACCAGCCTGTCGCGGTCGAAGGACTTTGCCGCGTCTGCGGCGACGACCTTGCCGTCGCGCATCACCACGATGCGGTCGGCATTCTGCAGCACCTCGCCCAGCACATGCGAGATCAGGATGCAGCTGCCGCCGCCGGCAACGAAGCGGCGCACGAAGGCAAGCAGCTGGCCGGCCGTATGCGCGTCGAGCGAGGAGGTCGGCTCGTCGAGGATGACCAGCTCGAGCGGATCCTGCGTCAGCGTGAAGGCACGCGCCACCTCCACCATCTGCCGCCTACCGATGGAAAGGTCGCCGGCGATGTCGAAGGCGGAAATGCCGTGGTCCGGAAAAATCTCGTCGAGCTTGGCGGCGATCAGGTCGGCCGCCTTGCGCCGCCAGCCGAAGCCGCTGAGCGACGGGTGGTTGATGCGCGTGTTCTCGGCGACGCTGAGGTTCGGACAGAGCGACAGCTCCTGGAACACGCAGCGTATGCCGAGTTGCTGTGCGCGCGGCACCGAAAAGTTGTCCTCGCTGGCCCCGCGCACCACGATCTTGCCGCTGTCGGGCACCAGCGTGCCGGCCACCATATGCATGAGCGTCGACTTGCCGGCGCCGTTATGGCCCACGAGACCGACGCATTCGCCGGCGCCTACATAAAAATCGACCCCGCTAAGGGCGCGGACGGCGCCGAAATGTTTTTCGGCGCCGTCCAGTCTGATGATGTCCGCGTTTGCCTGAGGCATGCTCAACGATATCCGGTTGGCGATGCGAACGGCAACGTCTGTTCTGCCATCACTTGATGTTGGCTTTGATCGCCGCCATCGCGTCTTCCTGCGTGTATTCGTGCGTGGCGACGCCACCCTCCTTGATCTTCGGCAGCGCGGCTTCGAAATCGTCCTGGGTAAAGGCCAGATAGGGCACGAGCAGGTCGTGCGGGATATCCTTGCGGCCGTCGAGCACCTGCTGCGCCACCCAGAAGGCGAGCGAGGAGACACCGGGCGCGATCGACGCCGACCAGGTCTGGTAGCCGTCTTTGTCCTTCTGTTCCTTCCACCACTTCAGCTCGTCCTGGCGGTTGCCCATGATGATGGTCGGGCGCGGCTTGCCGGCGGCGGCGAAGGCTTGGGCGGCGCCATAGCCGTCACCGCCCTGGTCGACGATGCCGACGATGTCGGGCAGCGACGGCAGGATGGTCGCGACGGCCTTCTGCGCCGTGGTCTGGTCCCAGTCGCCGGTAACCGAACCGACGATCTTGAACTCGGGATGGGCGGCGACGCCTTCGAGGATGCCGGCATGGATGGCATCGTCGATCGAGGTGCCGGCCAAGCCGCGGATTTCCAGCAAATTGCCGCCCTTGGGCTGGAATTTGGCCATCTGCTCGACTTCCTGCCTGCCCATGTCCTTGAAGTCGACGACGACGCGGTAGGCGCAGGGCTCGGTGACGATGCCGTCGAAGGACACGACGACGATGCCGGCGTCGCAGGCCTGCTTGATGGCGCCGTTGAGCGCATCGGGCGAGGCGGAATTGATGACGATGGCGTCATAACCCTGCAGGATGAGGTTCTGCACCTGGGCGGCTTGAGTCGGCACTTCCTTGTCGGCCGTGGTGAAGATGTCTGCGGCCGCGACCACCTTGTCCTCGACCGCCTTCTTGGTGACGATGCCGTAGCTGTCGAGCATCGCCTGGCGCCACGAATTGCCGGCATAATTGTTGGAGAAGGCGATCTTCTTGCCGCTTGTGTCGGCTAGCGCCGTGCCCGAGGCGAGCATCGCCGCCAGAGCGCTCAGAACGAGTAGTTTCTTCATCTCAAAAATCCTCCCAGATGTTGTTGACTGCTGCAATTCCTGCCGGAGCGCGTCCGGCACACCTCCATGCCACGATGCCTTGGCATCGCTGCCGCCGGACCTTGGATCGGCGGCCGTCCCGAATTGAGCGCCAACGCGCTCAAAACAGCCTCAGTCCCGGCACGCGAACCCTTAGCCGGTAAAGCGAAGTCGACGCGGCGATGTAAAGGCTCCTCAGATCCTCGTCGCCGAAAGTGAAGTTGGCGCAGTATTCCGGCGTGCGTATGACACCCAGAAGGTCGCCCGATGCGTCGAAGACATGGATGCCGCCCGGGCCGGTGCAATAGAGATTGCCGCGGCTGTCGATCTTCATCCCGTCGGGCGTACCGGGCTCGCTGCCCTCGGTCACGGCCCAAACGGCGCCGCCATTCAGGTCGCCGTTCGCTTCCACGCCGAACACCCTGATATGGCCGCGCTCGGTATCGTTGATGAACAGGCGCGACTCGTCCAGCGAAAAGCAGAGCCCGTTCGGCTGCACAAAATCGTCGGCAAGCAGCGTCAGCCGGGCGCCGTCGCCGTCGATGCGGTAGACGCCCTGGAAGGCCAGCTCCTGGCGACGCGGCACGCCGTAGAATTCCATCCGCCCGAAGCTCGGATCGGTGAAGTAGATCGCCCCGCCCGTGGCGACGACGACATCGTTCGGGCTGTTGAGCTCCCTGTCGCCATGATGCGTTGCCAGCACGCTCACGCAGCCATTCGGCTCGGCGCGGGTGACACGGCTTGTCGCATGCTCGCAGGTGACCAGCCGCCCCTGACGATCCAGCGTATTGCCATTGGCCTTGTGGCTCGGATCGCGGAACGGTTCGATCTCGCCCGTGACAAGGCGGCGGTACATGCGGCTTTCCGGAATGTCGGAAAACACCAGCCATTTCTCATAGGGGTGCCATACCGGCCCCTCGGTGAAGCTGAAGCCGGTCGCAAGCCGTTCCATGGCGGCGTTGCCGACGACATCGCCGAAGCCGGAATGGCGGGCTCTCGCCGATATCGGCATTATTGGCTCTTCGGCTTTCCGACGGCCGTGCCGCCGACGAACCAGTCGCTGGCCGCGACGTCCTCGAACACCACCCAGATCGCTTCCCTGGGCAGTTCCGCGACCTCGCTGATTGCCTCGGTGACGCGGCGCGATATCTCGTCCTTGCGCTTTTGCGAATGGCCCTCGAGTATCCGTATGTTGACGAACGGCATGAGCGCTTCCCCGATATTTTCTTGTTGTGGGGCTGAGCCTAGTCACGGCCTTGGTGGCGCGATACCGGTCAAAGCGCAACGACGACTGTGCGTTTGCACACTTGCCGCTATCAAGGCGCGGCCACACCCGGGTAGCGTCCCCAAAACAGCAAGGGAACTGATAATGGCACAGCCTCGCATCGATCCAATCGTCCGCATAGCGGAATTGGAGATCGACCCTGATCAAATCGATGAATTCAAGGCCTTGCTTGCCGAAGAGATCGCAACGTCTGTAGAGCGCGAGCCCGGCGTGTTGTTCCTTTACGCCGTGTCGGTAAAGGGCGCGCCTTCAGCGGTGCGCGTCATCGAGTGTTACGCCGACCCGCTCGCCTACCAAGCCCATCTGACCACCCCGCACTTTCTCAAATACAAGACGCAAACGGCCGACATGGTAAGATCCCTTCGGCTGATCGAAACCGAGCCGATTGCTCTTGCAGCAAAGAGCGGCGAACACTCAAACGGAAAGGATCACTGATCCTGCTGCGGCGGCGCATGCGCCAGCCAGGCGTCGAGCCGGTCCTGCTCGCGGCGCAGCGCGTCGATGTTGATCAGGCCGCGCGCCATGGCAAGATAGATCGCCCGCGTGCGCGAGTTGAAGACGGAGGCCTCGCTGGCGCCCTCCTCCGGCGGCACGATGCCGAGCTTGTCGTAGACATGCTTGATGCGACTCTGCGCGCCACGGATCGACAGGCCCCGCCGCGCCGCGATGGCCCGATCGGTGAGACCCAGCGCGATGTCGATCAGGCTCTCATATTCACCGTCGGTGATGCCTTCGAAGCGGTCCTGCACGCGGTGCTGGATGCCACGGATCTCGCGGTCGATGATGCAGTGGCCTTCGCGGAACACGCCGCGCAGGGCCGAACGCATGCCCTCTTCCGTCGCCGATTTCAGCACATAGCCATAGACCGAGCCGGGCGGCACGATGCGCGCCACGCCCCTGACATAGGCCTCGTCGGCGAAATTCGACCAGAACAGGATGTGTGTGCCGGCGCGGCGGCTCCAGATCGCGCGCGCCACCTCGATCCCCGTCGCCTTGGGCAGCTGCAGGTCGAGCACGACATGCGGCGGCTCGCGCTCGGCCGCCAGGCTGATTGCGTCCGCGCCGTCGCCGGCTTCGATCACTTCGACGTCGCCCGGCCATAGCTGCTCGACGGTGCGGCGCGCGAAGGTGCGGTGCAGCCCGTCGTTCTCCGCAATCATCACCAGCATCACACCACCTCCGGCACGGCCGGTTCCCCGGGCATTGCGGCAGGCGTTGCCTGGGCCTTGCCCAAGGCGGGCTCGCGGTCGACCTCGATGACCACGCGCGTGCCACCCTTGCGGCTCGCCGGCTCAAAACGCAGCCGCGCCCCGACAAGGGCGGCCCGCGTATGCATGTGGCCGATGCCGCCCTGGGCGGCCGGATCGACCGCGCCGCAGCCATGGCCATCGTCGGTGACGATGACCCTGAACACGCTTTCGGTCGATGTCAGAAGCACCTCGATACGGCCAGGAGCTGCATGGCGCACCGCATTGTTGATCGCTTCCTGGACGATCCGGTAGAGCGCCGTGCGCATCGTCTCCGACAGGCTGTCGGCGCAGCCGTCGCTGGTGTCGGCGATGCGCACCGCTATCGGCGGCTTGGCTCTGGCGACGCTGCGGTTGAGATGCGCCTCGACGGCGTCGCGCAGGCCGAACAGTTCGAGCACGCTCGGCCGCATGTCGTCGACGATATGGCGCAGTTCGGTCAGGCAGCTTGCGATCTCCTGCTCGAGATCGGCAAGCTGGGCGGTTCGCGCCACGCCCTGGCTGCGAAACGCCGAGACCTGGCGTGCGATGCGGGCGAGGTCGCCAAGCGTCTGGTCGTGCAGGTCCATGGCCATGCGGCGGCGCTCGCGCTCCATGCCTTCGGTCAGCTGCGAGGCTCCGACCCGCAAAAGCTCGGCACGGTTGCGCGCCTCGCTCTCGGCCAGCATGGCGCGCCGCGCCTCCTCGGTCTGGATCAACGCGAAGATGTAGGGCGCGATCAGATCGGCGCATTGCTGGGCGACCGCCACGTCCGCCAGCGTGTAGCAGCCGACCTCGTGCCGGCTGATATTGAGGGCGCCGATGATGCTGCCTCGCGCCCTGAGCGGCACGATGATGCGGCTGCGCAGCTCGGCGGCGAAGATCGGCTCGTCGAACGCTCCCGCGAAGTGGAAGCGTGGGTCGACAACCGCGTTGTCCGACAACAGGTAGGGCGTCTCGCCCCACAGCACACGCCGGATCGGGCTGCCTTCCACCGGATGCTGCGCCAGTTCGCTCCAGCTGGTGTGGAAGCCGGCTTCGTAGCAGGCGTGCAGGCGTCCATCCTGCAACAGCACCGCCAGATCGATGTGATCGTGCGGAATGAGCGTGCCGATTTCGATGGCTGTTGCCCGAAATGCCGAGCCGGTATCGATATGGCCGGCCAGCGCCCGCGAAATGGCCACCAACCGGTCGATCAACTGGGGAGATACGTCCGACATGGTTCCTCCCTGCCATCACTGCAAATCGACCGGGCGCAGCGATGCCATTGCCAGCGTACGGCCGATACCCGGTTTGCCTGCAGTCCTCCCTGCCGGCGAAATAGTGGACGCTTGCCGATGCCGCTGTCAACGACGCCTCCCGTTGCGGCGGGCGATCAACTTGCAGTGCAACGATTGAAAACCCTTCCCCTCCTGGTCTAGGTCTGGGCCAGGAGACCAATGCATGGCAGCGACGCAGACTGTTGCTCAGGGCGCCCCGGGGATACCGGCGCGCTGGACGTCAAGCGCCAAGAGCGGCGTCGGCACCGCACTTTCAGCGGCCAGCCGCGTCTGGTTCACCATCAGCCACGGCATTTTGAACGAGATCTACTATCCGCGCCTCGACAGCGCCTGCACCCGCGACCTCGGTCTGATCGTCACCGGCCCCGGCGGCACTTTTTCCGAGGAAAAGCGCGACGCCAGGCATGAAATCGCGCCGTTCGAGGATGGCGTGCCCGGCTACAGCCTGATCAACACCGCCGCCGACGGAAGCTGGCGGATCGAAAAGCGCATCGTTACGGACCCGAAATGCCCTGCTCTGCTGCAGGAGATCGCCTTCACGCCACTGAAAGGCTCGGCTTCCGATTACCGCGTCTACGCGCTGCTGGCGCCGCACCTGGTCAATGCCGGCATGGGCAATACCGCCTGGGTGGGCGTCAAACCTGTCCTGTTCGCCTCCGGGCGCGGCGTCTCATTGGCGCTCGTCTCCTCGCTGCCTTGGGGCGCCTGCTCGGCCGGCTATGTCGGCATTTCCGACGGCTGGCAGCAACTCCGGAGGGATGGCCGCCTTGACCCGGCCAGCCAAAGGGCCGAAGACGGCAACGTGGCGCTGACCGGCGAGATCGGCTTTTCCGCCAAGGCAACCAAGGCCCTGCTGGCGCTCGGCTTCGGCGCGACGCCGGAGGAAGCGGCCGACAATGCTTCCGCCAGCCTGAAGCGAGGCTTCGAGCCGGTGGCGAAGTCTTATGTCCAGAGATGGCGCCAATGGCAGGATGGCCTGCTGCCGCTGGACCGCCATGCGGCGTCCGGCCTCAACACTTACCGCGTCAGCACCGCGGTCCTGGCCGCGCACCGTTCGTTCGCCGTGCCGGGCGCGGCGGTTGCCAGCCTGTCGATCCCCTGGGGGTTCAGCAAGGGCGACGACGATCTCGGCGGCTACCATCTGGTCTGGCCTCGCGACCTGGTCGAGACGGCGGGCGGCTTTCTGGCCGCAGGCGACGCCGGTGAGGCGCTGCGTATCCTCGCCTATCTCCGCTCCATCCAGCAGCCGGATGGCCATTGGCCGCAAAACGCCTGGCTCGACGGCTCGGCCTACTGGCCGGGAATCCAGATGGACGAATGCGCCTTTCCGCTGCTGCTCGCCGACGCGCTGCGCCGCGCCGGCCACCTCTCGGGCACGGCGCTGTCCGCCTTCATGCCGATGATCGAGAGCGCGGCGTCCTATGTCGTGCGCAACGGCCCTGTAACCGGCGAGGACCGCTGGGAGGAAGACGCCGGCTACAGCCCGTTCACACTTGCCGTCGAGATCTCAGCGCTGCTCGCGGCGGCGGACATGTTCAACGTCTCGGGAAAAACGGAGCCGGCAAACTATCTGCGCGAGACCGCCGATTGCTGGAACGACCAGATCGAGCGCTGGACCTATGCTTCCGATACGGCCCTGTGCACCGATACCGGCGTCAAAGGCTATTATGTCCGCATCGCGCCACCGGACGCTTCAGGCGCCGCCTCGCCGAAGGACGGTTTTGTCCCGATCAAGAACCGGCCGCCCGGCGACACCGACCGTCCGGCCGAAGCGATCGTCAGTCCGGATGCACTGGCGCTGGTGCGCTTCGGCCTGAGGGCGGCGAACGATCAGCGCATCCTCGATACGCTGAGGGTGATAGACGCCGCGCTGCGCTGCGACCTGCCGCAAGGGCCGCTCTGGTACCGCTATACGGGCGACGGCTATGGCGAGCACGAAGACGGCGCGCCTTTCGACGGAACCGGCCGGGGCCGGCCCTGGCCATTGCTGGCAGGCGAGCGCGCCCACTACGAACTCGCCGCCGGGCGCAAGGGCAAGGCAGCAGACCTGCTCGAAACCTTCGAAGCTTCGGCCGGAGAAGGCGGCCTGCTGCCCGAACAGGTCTGGGACGGCCCCGACATGCCGGAGCGCGAATTGCGGCGCGGCGCACCATCAGGCAGCGCCATGCCGCTGGTCTGGGCCCATTCCGAGCACATCAAGCTGCTGCGTTCGCTGCGCGACGGCGCGGTGTTCGACATGCCGCCGCAAGGCGTGAAGCGCTACATTGAGGACAAGACAACGTCGCCGCTCAGGATATGGCGCTTCAACAACAAGATCCGCACCATTCCCGCCGGCAAGGCGCTGCGCGTGGAACTCTCGGCACGTGGCGTGGTCCATTGGACGACCGACAAATGGCTGACCGTCCAGGACAGCAAGACCGCCGAGAACGCCTTCGGCGTCCATCTGGTGGACCTGCCGGTTAACGACATGCCGCCGGGCAACACCATCGTCTTCACTTTTTTCTGGCCCGACACCGGCCGTTGGGAGAATGTCGACTTCTCCGTCGGCATTGATGAGCCGGAATAGATCTTCGATTCCTCAAACGTTCAGGACGAGACCATGCAGATCGGAATGATGGGACTGGGCAGGATGGGCGCCAACATGGTGCGCCGCCTCATGCGCGACGGCCACGAATGCGTCGTCTACGACATCAACCCGGCGAGCGTCGCCGCCCTGGTCAAGGACGGCGCCGTTGGTGCTGCTTCGATGGAGGAGTTCGTCGGCAAGCTCACCAAGCCGCGCAGCGCCTGGCTGATGCTGCCGGCAGCGATCACCGGCAAGATCGCCGACCAGGTGGCGGCACTGATGGAACCCGGCGACATCATCATCGACGGCGGCAATTCCTACTACCACGACGCCGTCGACCAGGCGGCCGAGCTCGCGGCCAAGGGCATCAGCTATGTCGATGTCGGCACCAGCGGTGGCGTCTGGGGCCTGGAGCGCGGCTACTGCCTGATGATCGGCGGCCCCGACGAGGCGGTGCGCCATCTCGACCCGATCTTCGCCACGCTGGCGCCCGGCGCCGATGCCGGCGCCACCCCGGCCAAGGACGGCGGGACCGCCCCCTTCGGCTACCTGCATTGCGGGCCGAGCGGCGCAGGCCATTTCGTCAAGATGGTCCATAACGGCATCGAATACGGCGTCATGGCCGCCTATGCCGAAGGTATGAACATCCTGAAGTCGGCGAATGCCGGCAAGCGGCAGCGCACGGCGGACGCCGAGACCAGCCCGCTGGAAAACCCGCAATATTACCAGTTCGATATCGATCTCGCAGAGGTGGCCGAGGTCTGGCGCCACGGCAGCGTCATCGGTTCCTGGCTGCTCGACCTGACCGCCGGTGCGCTGAAGTCCGATTCGGCACTGACCCAGTTCGGCGGCCGGGTTTCGGATTCCGGCGAAGGACGCTGGACGCTGAAAGCGGCGATCGACACCGGCGTGCCGGCGCCGGTCCTGTCCTCGGCCCTATTCGACCGCTTCTCCTCGCAAGGCGAGTCCGAATTCTCCGACAAGCTTCTGTCCGCCATGCGCTATGCCTTCGGCGGCCATGTCGAGAAGCCGAAGGCCGGCGCCTGAGGGGAGATAAGATGAGCCAGGAACGGTCCGACACGCTGGTGCTCTTCGGAGCGACCGGCGACCTCGCCCACAAGAAGATTTTCCCCGCCCTCTACCAGATGGTCGCCAAGGGGACGCTGACCGAGCCGGTGATCGGCGTCGCCTTCGACCCCTGGGACATCGGCAAATTGCAGGCGCGCGCCCGCGACGGCATCGTCAATGCGCTGGGCAGCGTCGACGACGAGGTCTTCGCCAAGCTCGCCTCGCAATTGCGCTATGTCAGCGGCGACTATCGCGATGGGGCGACCTTCGAGAAGCTCAAGACGGCACTCGGCTCGGCGCAGCGGCCGCTGCACTACATGGCGGTGCCGCCGACCATGTTCGAAACCGTGGTCCAGGGGCTGGAACAGTCCGGCACCGCGCATGCCGCGCGCCTGATGGTGGAAAAGCCCTTCGGCCACGATCTGCAATCGGCGCGCTGGCTGAACCGCGTGCTGCATCTGGTGTTCGACGAGCAGTCGATCTTCCGCATCGACCACTATCTCGGCAAGGAAGCGATCCAGAACCTGCTCTATTTCCGCTTCGCCAATTCCTTCCTCGAGCCGATCTGGAACCGCAACTTCGTCGAGAGCGTGCAGATCACCATGGCCGAGGATTTCGGCATCGAGGGGCGCGGCCGCTTCTATGACGATGTCGGCTGCATCCGCGACGTCATCGAAAACCATCTGCTCAACATATTGCTGCTGCTCGCCATGGAGCCGCCGGTCGGCCGCTCCGCCGACGATCTGATCGACGAGAAGGTGCAGGTGCTCCGCGCGATCCGCACGCTGACCAAGGACGACGTCGTGCGCGGCCAGTTCACGGGCTATCTCGCCGAGCCCGGCGTGGCGCCGAACTCGCCGGTCGAGACCTTCGCCGCGGTGCGCTTCTTCGTCGACACATGGCGCTGGCAGGACGTGCCATTCTTCGTCCGTGCCGGCAAGAATATGCCGGTGCACGCCACCGAGGTGATCGTGCGGCTGAAACGGCCGCCGCTCGACGTCTTCGATCCGATCGAGCCCGGCGACGCCAACTATGTTCGCTTCCGCATCGATCCGCTGGTGGCGATCTCGATCGGTGCCCAGCGCAAGCAGGCCGGCGACGACATGGTCGGCGAGCAGGTGGAACTCACCGCGCTCGACGACAGCAAGGACGACATGCCGCCCTATGAGCGGCTGATCGGCGATGCCATGAACGGCAATGGCCAGCTATTCACCCGTCAGGACGCCAGCGAACTGGCCTGGCGCATCGTTGGTCCGGTTCTAGGCGACACCACGCCGCCGCATGTCTACGAGCCGAAGACCTGGGGACCGGAAGACGCCATGAACGGCTTCGGCCCGCCAAACGGCTGGATCAATCCGTCGAAGTAATTTCCGGGAGGCAAGGCGATGGCCAAAACGACCAAGCCGGCCGTGGCAAACGGCGAACAGATCGTGCTGTCGATCGACATCGGCGGCTCGCACGTCAAGATCCTGACCAGCGCCGGCGGCAAGGAGCGCCGCGCCGATTCCGGACCTGGACTTACGCCGCAGCAGATGATCGCGGCAGTGAAGACGCTGGCCGAGGGCCTGCCCTATGACGTCGTCGCGATGGGCTATCCCGGCCCGGTGACCCACAACCGGCCGATGATCGATCCCGCGAATCTTGGCAAGGGCTGGGCCGGCTACGATTTCGCCGCCGCCTTCGGCAAGCCGGTGAAAGTCGTCAACGACGCGCTGATGCAGGCCATCGGCAGTTACGAGGGCGGCCGCATGCTTTTCCTTGGCCTGGGAACCGGCCTGGGTGCGGCGATGATCGTCGACAATGTCGCCCAACCGATGGAGCTGGCGCACCTTCCCTACAAGAAGGGCGGCAGCTTCGAGGATTATGTCGGCGAGCGCGGCCTGGAAAAGCGCGGCAAGAGGAAATGGCGCAAATACGTCTTCGATGTTGTCGACCGGCTTCGCGCCGCCATGCAGCCCGACTACGTGGTCATCGGCGGCGGCAATGTCGACAAGCTCGACGAATTGCCTGCTGATTCGCGGCGCGGCGACAATACGCGAGCCTTCGAAGGCGGATTTCGACTGTGGCGCGACAAGGCGCTGATCGTCTGATAGTATTACGATTCAGTATAGTTGTTCAAAATTACGTGTGATGTGGCACGAAGTCATTGCGCCGGGCAGATTTGCCGACTAGGAGTGCCACCACCCCCCACCGACGGAGAGATAAATTGGCCGACGACAGCAATAACGCTCGCAAAGACATCGATCTGCTCGAGCTCACCGCCCACATCGTGTCCGCCTACGTCGAGAAGAACCGCTTGCCCGCTTCCGGCCTCAGCGACCTCATCGCCAGCGTCAGCGCCTCGATCAGCGGCCTCGGCCAGTCGGCCGTTCCCGAGGCAGCGCCGCTGGTACCCGCGGTCAATCCCAGACGGTCGGTGACGCCGGACTACATCATCTGCCTCGAGGACGGCAAGAAGTTCAAATCGCTGAAGCGCCATCTCGGCGTTCATTTCGGCCTGAGCCCGGAGGCCTATCGCACCAAATGGGGCCTGCCGTCCGACTATCCGATGGTCGCCCCCAACTATGCGGCCTCGCGCTCCGCGCTGGCGAAGTCGATCGGCCTTGGCCGCAAGGCCGCCGCGCCGGAACCGGTCAAGACAAAGGGCAGGAAAGCCAAAGCCGCGGCTTGAGGCGTGGCCCTGCGCCAATGGTCTGTCAGATAGCTTCCCTCCGGGGAAAGATCCTTGGGGAGCGATTCTGACAGGCCATGCAGTTCAGAAACAAGACCGACGAGTATTTTGCCGATGGGCTTAAGAGATTTGGGTCGCGGTATGACATCCTGCGTGGGTCAGAGTTTGAGCTAAGATATAATAGGCTGATCGAAAAATATGGGAGAGCATTTGAACTCTCACCGGTCACTTGTAGGGACATTGATGGGGTTGAGGTAGAAGCATATCGAACCAAGGGGCATCCATTCTTCGTATTGTTCTACGCAACGCAGAAAGATGCGATTGGCAGTCCTTTCTACGTGATGACCGAACTGCACGGTCAGATATCTCGCCCGGATACTCTGTTTAAACTCGACAATCCCATAGGTCTGTCCTTGGCGCACGCTCACCGTGGCGGCATAGATCACCTCTGCTTTACGGACGATCTCGAATTCCTGATAGTTCGAGACCAAAATGATATAGTCGCGGGCTACGGAAGAGCGGCTGGTTGGCTGAAGGCATTTCGAAAGTCCTATCCCGAACTTATTGTTTGAAGGTCAGGCCGTTGACAGCCAGCCTCTGTGGCTGAGATGGAGCGGCCACGTATTTTCTCGGGGGAGCGGCCATGAACTATGCCAGGATGGTGATCGAGAAAGAGGCGCCGGAGGAATACGGCTACGATCGTATCCGCTACAATCTTTCCGAAAGCTCGATCGCCGACCAGAAGCTCTCCGACATCGGCCTGTCGCTGCCCGACCTGACGCTGTTCTATGGCGAGCATCGCGGCGACAAGGAATTGCGGGCGCTGATCGCGGCGCAGGATGAGGGGATTTCGCCGGACGACGTGCTGGTCACCGCGGGTGCCGCCGGCGCGCTGTTCATCATCTCGACCTCGCTGCTGTCCGAGCGCGACCATCTCGTCGTCGTCAGGCCCAACTACGCCACCAACATCGAGACGCCGAAGGCGATCGGCTGCGCCATCTCCTATGTCGATCTCGATTTCGATGAAGGCTTCGCCATCGACGTCGCCCGCGTGGCCGCGGCGATCCGACCTAACACTCGTCTGATCAGCGTCACCTGCCCGCACAACCCGACCGGCACGATGATGAGCCAAACCGAACTCGACGCGCTGGTGGCGCTCGCCGAGAGCCGACAATGTTATCTGCTGGTCGACGAGACCTATCGCGACCTCTCCTATGGACGGCGCCTGCCTTCGGCGGCATCGCTGAGCTCCAGGGCGATCAGCGTCTCGTCGCTGTCCAAGGCCTTCGGCATTCCGGGCATCCGCATCGGCTGGCTGGTCACACGCGACGCGGGGCTGCAGGAGACGTTCCTGGCCGCCAAGGAGCAGATCGGCATTTGCGGCAGCGTCATCGACGAAGGCATCGCGCGCGGCATGCTTGAGCGCCGCGACGTCTTCCTGGCGGCACTGCTGCCGGACATGGCCAGGCGCCGCGACATCGTCCAGGCATGGATCGACCGCGAACCGCTGGTCGACTGGGTGCGGCCCGAGGGCGGCGTTGTCGGCTTTCCCAGACTGAATGTCGGCCCCGAATTCGATCTCGACCGGTTCTACAGCGATCTGCTGGAGCGCCACGGCGCCTATGTCGGCCCCGGCCACTGGTTCGACATGCCGAAGCGCTTCTTCCGTGTCGGCTTCGGCTGGCCGAAGGAGGCCGACTTGCGCGGCGGCCTCGACGCCGTCTCCGCCGCGCTGAGGGTGTGATCCTGGCCCCATCTGGCGGACAGACCGGAAATCCCTTGATCCAGCGCTAATTCTGGCGCACATGCCGCAGCGAACTTTGCTAAAAGTTCCTTGGCCGGAACAGCGCCCACCGTGGAAGTGCCCCGCCGGCCGATGTCTTCGCAACGGGGCCCTAACTCATGACTGCAGAACAGATATCGCCGGACCAGCGCTATGCGGCCTTCCGGCACAAAGCCTTCCTGAGCTACTGGACGGCGCGCTTCCTCGGCACATTCGCGACCATGATCGTCTCCGTCGCGGTCGGCTGGCAGATCTACGACCTGACGCGCGATCCCTTCGATCTTGGCATTGTCGGCATCGTCCAGTTCCTGCCGTCGCTGCTCCTGGTGCTGGTCACCGGCGTCGTCGCCGATCGCTTCGGCCGCCGTCTGATCATGGCACTGTCGACGCTGATCGAGGCAGGCTGTGCACTCGTTCTCCTGGCCTTGACGTTGCGCGGTCTCGTCAGTCCGCTGCCGATCTTCGCCGTGCTCGCTCTGTTCGGCGTCGCGCGCGCCTTTTTCGGACCGGCTTCGTCCTCGCTGTTCGCCAATCTTGTGCCGCCGGAGGATTTCGGCAATGCGATTGCCTGGAACTCGTCCGCCTGGCAGACGGCGACCATCGTCGGCCCGGTCGCCGGCGGCCTGCTCTATGGCCTCTCGGCGGAGATTGCCTACGCCACCGCCGCCATCCTGATGGCGGTGGCCGCCCTGCTGATCTTCACCATTCCGAAGCCGGCCCAACAGAGCGCCACCGACAAGCCGACGATGGAGACCCTCTTTGCCGGCTTCCGCTACATCTGGAGCGAGAAGATCGTGCTCGGCGCCATCTCGCTCGATCTGTTCGCCGTGCTTCTGTCCGGGGCGTCGGCGCTGTTGCCGGTCTATGCGCGCGACATTCTGGAACTCGGCCCCTGGGGTCTCGGCCTGCTGCGCTCGGCTCCAGGCATCGGCGCCATCTGCGTCGCCGTCTGGCTCGCCGGGCACCCGCTTCGCGATAACGCCGGCAAGATCATGCTAGGCTTCGTCGCTTTGTTCGGCGCCTTCACGGTGCTGTTCGGGCTTTCGACCATCACGTGGTTGTCGATCGCAGCGCTTGCCTTCCTCGGCGCCACCGACATGTTCAGCGTCTACATCAGGGAGACGCTGATCCAACTATGGACACCGGACGAGGTGCGCGGTCGCGTCAACGCCGTCAACCAGGTGTTCGTCGGCGCCTCCAACGAGGTCGGCGAGTTCCGCGCCGGCACCATGGCGGCGCTGATCGGCACTGTGCCTGCGGTGGTGATCGGCGGCGTCGGCGCAGTGGCCGTCGCCGGGTTGTGGGCCTATCTGTTTCCGGCGCTACGGAAGGTCCGCCACCTGAACGGACGGAACTGAAATCTACCGAACAGCCGGCCTGCCGAAAATCAGTTCCAAAAATTCGCCGAGCCAGCGCTTCAGGTGCATGTCCCAGATCAGCCGGCCGCCGAGATGGTCGCGGCCGGGCTGGGCGCCAGGCAACTCGAAACGGTGCGCGCCGCGCACCACCCAGCGCTGCATCATCACCCGGGTCAATTCGCCATGGAACTGGATGCCCCAGGCATTGTCGCCATAGCGGAAGGCCTGGTTGGGGTAGGTCTCTGAGGTCGCCAGCAGCGTCGCATCCCTGGGCAGGGAAAACCCCTCGCGGTGAAACTGGTAGACCATCTCCGGCCAGTGCATCAGCTTCTTGCCGGCTTCGGTGGCTTTCAGCGGATACCAGCCGATCTCGACCAATCCCTCGCCATGACCCTCGACCTTGCCGCCGAGATGGTTGACCAGCATCTGCGCGCCGAGGCAGATGCCGAGCAAAGGCCGGTTCTCCTTCAGCGGAACGTTGAGCCAGTTGGTCTCGCGGCGGACGAACTCGTCCTCGTCATTGGCACTCATCGGCCCGCCGAACACCACGGCCCCGGCATGGCCGTCCAGCGTACCGGGCAATTCATCGCCGAGCGGCGGCCGGCGGATGTCGAGATCGAACCCCTCTTCCAGCAGCATATGGCCGACGCGTCCGGGGCTCGAATTCTCCTGATGCAGCACGATCAGGATTCTTGGCTTCGAACTCTGCTTGGGCGGCATCGGCGGGCAGGACCCTATTCGTCGCTTGAGGTTCCGCTGGCGCCCGGCGCTTGCGCGGCCGCCTTGCGGCGCGCCTCGACCCGGTCGCGGCGTTCGACGCCGATCAGTTCGGCGACGCGCCAGACCGTGTTGTCCTCCAGCTCGTGCAACTCGCCGTCGGCATAGACGATCTCCCACATCAGGCCGATGAAGGCCTTGCGCGCCTCGGCGTCGAGATGGCGCTTCAGCACGCTGGTGAAGGCATAGAGATCGATCGCCTCATTGTCGGCGTGCTCGCCGGCGGCGGCCAGTGCGTCGAGTTCTTCGCCGCTGATCGAATAGCTTTGCGCCAACACCTGCTTGAACCGCTCCCACTCGATGTCCTGGCGCACGCCATCGGCACTCATGACATGGTAGAGCAGCGCCGACGCGGCAATGCGCGGATCATCCGCGTTGGCGCGGGCTCCGGTACCGCCCGGCAAATCCTTAAGAAACGACAAGACGCGTTCGAACATCACTTCATTCCCAATCGGCCGAGCCTCAAAACAATCGAAACCGGCGCGGCGACTTTTCCGCTTCCTCGTCGGGGTCGACGCCGGGATCGTCGGGCAGCCTGGCCAGCTCCTCCGCCGGTTCGACCGCCTCGGAATCGGCCGGCACAGCGGCAAAGGCGGCGGCGGTGACCGGCGTAACCCGGTCCTCATCATTTTCCGCCACGGCCCCGGCCGCGGCTGCCGTCTTGCCGGCGGAGACGGCCGGATGATCGATCACGTCGGCAGGCTTTTCCTTGACCGATACGACCGGCGCAGAAATGGCCGGCACGACAGCCTCCGGCAAATCCTCGTGGCTGTCGATCAGCTGGCCGAGCCGTTCCATCGGCGCGCGCCATTCGAAGGCGTCAAGTTTGCCGGTGACCGGCGACACCGGCGCCCAGCGTTCCGAGATGACGCCGTCGGCGACCCAGGCCGGATCGCGCAGTGCCCTGACCGCCTTGGACAGCAATTGCCGCACCTTGCCCTGGTCACCGGTCTCGGCTTCCTCGATGTCGGCGAGCAGCAAATAGGCACCCTCGCGTCGATCCATGCGGATCGCGGCCTCGGCCTCGCGCCGCGCCGTGGCAAAATCCTGCGCGTCGAGCGCGGCGCGCGCCACCGTCAGCGAGGATTCGGTATGGTTCTTCTTCATCTCCTGCAGCTTCTTTGCCCGGTTCAGCCGGTCGAGCACCGCGTCGCCCGGCCTGGCATGGGTGTAGAGCTCGGCGATCTCCGGATGCGGCTCGGCACGCCAGGCCGTTTCGAGGATCTTGGAGCCCTTGCGCACATCGCTCTGCTTGAACAGCAGGCTTGCCGCGGCGACCGCCGCCGGCGCGAAATCCGGCTGCAGCTTGTTGGCCTCGAGCGCAGCGGTCCTGGCGGCATTGGGGTCGCTGTCGATCAGCGCCTGCGCCTTGGCGGTGAGCAGCACGGCGCGGCGCCGGTTGGCGGCATCACGCTCGATCTGCCGCGTCGATTTCTGCGCCTCGACCAGCTTCAGCGCGCCGTCCCAGTCGCCGCGCCCGGTCAATTCTTCCAGCGTCGATTCGGCGGCCCAGGCGAGTTGCGGCGCCACTGCCGCGGCGCGGCCGGCATAGTGCCTGGCGGCGTTGCGGTCGCCGAGGCGCTCGGCCTCGAGATAGAGCCCGCGCAGGCCGAGCAGCCGCATTTCCGGATCGTCGAGCATGCTTTCGAATTTCTCGCGCGCGCCTTCATGGTCGCCTTCGAGCAGCGAGGCCTGCGCTTCCAGGAGATGGATAAGCGGCTCCTGGTCGGAGCGGATCAGCTTGGCCGCTTCCTTGGTCTTCTTGCGGGCCAGCGCGCCATCGCCGGCGCCGGCGGCGATCATACCGGTCGACAGCGCCTGGTAGCCGCGGTCGCGGCGGCGCACGCGGAAATAGCGCGAGATGGTGTAGGGGCTGTTCCACAGCGACTTGATCAGCCACCAGAAGATCATCACCGCGGCGACCACGGCAACCACCGCCACCGCCGCGACCATCAGCGTCACCTGATACTGGTAGCCGTTGAAGGTGATGACCATCTCCCCGGGCCGATCGGCCAGCCAGGCGAAGCCGAGGCCGAGCGCGAAGACCACGGCGAGGAAAAACAGGATGCGGATCATCGGATTTTCCTCACGCCTTCATCGCACCGGCAATCAATGAATCGATCTGCTTCTCGACCTCGAGGCGGGCCTTCAGTTTGCCGGCAAACGCGGCACCGGCCGTTTTCACCGCTTCGGGCAAGGTCTCGTATTCGGCGAGCGCCTTGGCATAGTCGCCCTGGTTGACCGCGACCTCCATGCGCGCCACCGTCTCGGGGGCGCCTGCGCCTTCGACAGCGCCGATCGGCCTGACCTTGACCAGCGATTCGGCGCTCGTCATCAGGTTCTGCAGGAAGCTTGCGTTCTGGTCGACGGGCGTGGCGGCGGCAACCATGGCGCTGGCCGCGGCGTCGGCCTCGGCCGTGATCTCGGTTCGGGTCGAAACCCCCTTCTCGGCATAGGCGCGCAGCGTCGCGATCTCCGGCGCGTCGGGCGAAATCGCCGCGAAGGTTTCGAGTTCGGCGGCGAAGGGCGCGCCACGGTCGAGTGCCGCCTTCAGCGCCGAGGCGGCGATGGCCAAAGCGATCTTCGGCTGCGAGGCCTGGGCCTCGACCTTGCCGGAAAGCTGCGATACCGACTGTTCCAGCGCGGTGAGCCGGCCTTCCTGCGCCGTCGCTGCCTCGCCGGCCGATTTCACCAGTGCGTCGAGCCCGGCGAGCTTTTCATTGAGCGGGCCGAGATCGACCGCTGCGGCACCGCCGGCCTTTTGAAGGTCGGCAACCGCCGTCTCGACCTGCTTGACCTTGTCGCCAAGCGCGGCAAGCCCGGCATTGTCGCCGGCGCCACCTTGCTCGACCGCCGATTTCAGCGCCGCGACATCGGTCTTGACCTGATCCAGGGCCGTCGACAGGCCATCGACCTTGGCTGAGGCGTCGCCGTTGCCGCCCGCTTCCTTCAAGCCGGCAATCTCGCTCTTCAGCGCGGCGATCTCGCCATTGACGCCATCGAGCGACACGCCGCCGGCGCCCGGCCCGGGCGCGCCGAGCAGGCCGGCGAACTGCAGCCCGCCGGCACCGGCCAGCGCAATGACGCCGCCGATGATGCCGGCGGCAATGCCGTTGATGCCGCTGCGCTTCGGCGGCGCCACGGTGTCGTTCCGGACCTGGCTCGTCCTCGGCTTCTCTTCCGCCGGCTTGGCGGAGGCGTCCTCGAAATTATAGTCGGTGGCTTTTGGCTGTTCCGATGCCGCCTTCTCGGTTCCGGGATAGGTGACTTCCGGTTCGTGGGACCCCTTCATGGAAGCGTCCGCCTTCTGGTCCGTACCGGCCTGCGGCGCGGCGTCGGTGTGTTCCCACGGCTCGAGGTCGGTCTGGTCGGCATGGACGGGCTCTTCCGGTGTCTCCGGCGGAGCCTCCGGCTGCGACGCGTCGACGGCATCCTCCGCTTTCGCCTCGGCCCCGGCCTTTGCCGCGTCCTCGTCGACGATACGCGACACGGAGCCGGGCTCGAGCTCGATCGTCACCGGCTCGCGGCGGCTTTTCGAATGTCGCATCTTCGGCGTCTTGACCATGCTTGGGCTCCGCAAAATAGGCTTGGGATGGTTCAAAGGGTGTCGAGTTAAGGATGCTCTAGCACATCACCAAGCGGTGAAAAGGGGCGGTGTGATGACGCGGGTTCAGCGCCAAGCTCGCAACAGCTCCAGCAGCGCCTCCTCCTGCGGTTCCGGCGCGATCTCGATCCTTGACCCGGCGATGCTTTCGAAGGCTGCGGCAATACGTCCCGACAGAGCGAAAAATGTGGTCTTTTCAAAAAGATCACGCAAAGCGGGCCGCCGGATCAGGGTCTCCGTCGCCGCTGCCGCCTTGGCAGAATAGAGCAGAACGGCTTCGACCGGCCGGCTGGACAGGCGCGCAAGCAGGTCCGCGTCGGAATAATCCAGCGCAAGCGTGTCGTAGGTCTCGATGGCGCGGACCCTGACGCCGGCTGCCATGAGCCGCTCCTTGAAGGCCGGAAAGCGCACGCGTCCGGCGAGATAGACGATCGTCCCTGCCGAATAGCCGGCAACGATCGCGTCGGCCAGCGCGGTGGCATCGCCCGGACCTTCGCCGACCGACAGGAAACCTGCCTTGCGCGCCGCATGCGCCGTCCTGTTGCCGACGGCATGACAGGGCAGGCCGGCGAGCGCCGCGATCAGTTCTTTCGGCGCATGACGCACCGCGTTGGCGCTGGTGACCGCGACGGCCGCTGCATCCATTGCGGCGGCGCCGGCGGCGACCGGCAGCGGCACGGTCTCGGTCAATGGCAGCAGGATCGGCTGAAAACCCATGTCCTGCAGCCGCCGCATCGTGCGCGAGGCGCCGGGTTCCGGCCTCGTCACCAGGACGCGGACCATGTCAGGCCCAGCCGTCGAAGAATGTTTCGCCGGCCCTGGCCCGCACCGTCCTGGCGGCGTCCGCGCCGATCCGGGCGGCGTCCTGTGCCGGACCGTCCAGCCTGACCTCATGCGAGGCGGTGCCGTCAGGCGAGATGATCAGTCCGACGAAGGAGAGCGTTTCGCCTGATATCGTCGCGTGGCCGGCGATCGGCGTGCGGCAGGAGCCGTCGAGCGCCGCGAGAAAAGCGCGCTCGCAGGCCAGCGCCTGTCCGGTCGGTACATCATGGATGGCCATCAGCATCTTTTCCACGTCACGGTCGTCGATGCGACTTTCGATGCAGATCGCGCCTTGCCCTGGCGCCGGCGGGAAGATGTCCAGCGGCATCAAATCGGTGACGACGTGTTCGAGCCCGAGCCGTTTCAGCCCGGCATAGGCCAGAATGGTGCCGTCGGCGACGCCCTCGTCCAGCTTGCGAAGCCGCGTCTGCACATTGCCGCGGAACATCACCACGTCGAGATCCGGGCGCATGCGCCGGATCAGCGCCTGGCGCCGGAGCGAGGACGAGCCGACCTTCGCGCCTTGCGGCAGATCGGCAATCCTCCTCGCCGCCTTGCCAATGAAAGCGTCGCGCGCGTCCTCGCGCGGCAGGAAAGCGGACAGCTCCAGCCCGTCCGGCAACAGCGTCGGCATGTCCTTCGACGAATGCACGGCGATGTCGATGCGGCGTGCCAAAAGCGCTTCCTCGATCTCCTTGGTGAACAACCCCTTGCCGCCGGCTTCCGACAGCGGCCGGTCCTGGATGCGGTCGCCGCTGGTCGAGATGACGACCACCTCGAACGCTGCCTCCGGCAGGCCGTGCGCCGCCATCAGCCGCGCCCGCGTTTCATGCGCCTGGGCCAGCGCCAGCGGGCTGCCGCGTGTTCCAATTTTCAAGGTTGTTTGCATGGCGCGCGGTCCGTGATAACCCCCGGGCAAGCGAGGTCTTGCCGGGTTTTCTCCTAACGGGGAACGCCTGGCGATACAATCTTCGAGGACCGTGACGAATTGATCCGCGTTCTAGGCATTGAGACGAGTTGCGACGAGACCGCCGCCAGCGTGGTGGCGCTCGACGGCACGTCCGCGCCCGAAATCCTGTCCAACATCGTGCTCAGCCAGATCGAGGAGCATGCCGCCTTCGGCGGCGTCGTGCCGGAGATCGCCGCGCGTGCCCATGTCGAGGCGCTGGACGGCATCATCGAGGCCGCCCTTGCCGATTCGGGCATGGCGCTCGGCGATATCGATGCGATCGCTGCCACCGCCGGCCCCGGCCTCGTCGGCGGGCTGATCGTCGGTTTGATGACCGCCAAGGCGATTGCCGCCGCCGCGAACAAGCCGCTGATTGCCATCAACCATCTCGAGGGCCATGCTCTGACGGCACGGCTGACCGACGGGCTCGACTTCCCTTATCTGCTGCTGCTGGTTTCCGGCGGTCATACCCAGATCGTCGCCGTGCGCCGCGTCGGTGACTACCAGCGCTGGGCGACGACGATCGACGATGCGCTGGGCGAAGCCTTCGACAAGACGGCAAAGATGCTCGGCCTGCCCTATCCCGGCGGCCCCAATGTCGAGAAGGCGGCGGCGTCAGGCAATGCCGCACGCTTTGCCTTTCCGCGTCCGATGAAAGGCTCGGCGCAGCCTGACTTTTCCTTCTCCGGCCTCAAGACCGCCGTGCGCCAGGCGGCGACGGCCATCGCCCCGTTGAGCGATGAGGATGTCGCCGACATCTGCGCCTCCTTCCAGGCGGCAGTGGCGGACGCACTGGGCGATCGTGTCGGGCGGGCGCTGAACCGGTTCCGCCAGGAATTCCCGGGCAAGGCGGACCCGGCGCTGGTCGTTGCCGGCGGCGTTGCCGCCAACGTCACGATCAAGGCGACGCTGGAGAAACTGTGCGCAGAGGCCGGCTTTCGATTTGTCGCGCCGCCGCTGAAGCTCTGCACGGACAATGCGGCAATGATCGCCTGGGCCGGCCTCGAACGGCTGCGCGCCGGTATGGCTGAGGAAAACGCCGCCGATTTCGTGCCGCGCTCGCGCTGGCCGCTGGACAGCATCTCGGCGCCGATGGTCGGCTCGGGCCGGCGCGGGGCAAAGGCATGATCGAGGGGGGCATGATCGGCGGCGAGGATATGGCGCCAAGCGGCTGGCGCGTTGCCGTGCTCGGCGGCGGTGCCTGGGGTACCGCGCTGGCGCTGGCAATGCTGCGCGCCGGCCATTTCGTCCGCCTCTATGCGCGCGACCCCGAGACCGTCGCCGCGATCGACCGCGGCGAAAATCCGCGCTATCTGCCGGGTATTGCGATCGAGCCCGGCATCGTGGCGACCAGTGACATCAGGGCCGCGCTCGACGGCACCGACTGCGTGCTGGCCGTGACCCCGGCGCAGGCTCTGCGCACCATGCTGGCCGCCGCAAAGAACCATGTGCCGAAGGACGTGCCGCTGGTTCTCTGCGCCAAGGGCATCGAACGCGACACCGGTGCGCTGCTGTCCGCGATCGTCGAGAACATCCTTCCCAAGAATCCGGTTGCCGCTCTGTCCGGCCCGAGTTTTGCCACTGACGTCGCGCGTGGACTGCCGACGGCTGTGGTGGTCGCGGCCCGCGACGCTGATCTGGCCGCCGACCTTGCCGCCCGCTTTTCGGCCGAGAACCTGCGCTGCTACTCGAGCGACGACCTCGTCGGCGTCGAGATCGGCGGCGCGCTGAAGAATGTCTTTGCCATTGCCGCCGGCGCGGTCACCGGTGCCAGCCTCGGCGCCAGCGCCCAAGCTGCCATGGTGACGCGCGGCTTCGTCGAACTGCGCCGCATCGGTGCGGCCTTCGGCGCCAAGCCGGAGACGCTGATGGGGCTTTCGGGCCTCGGCGACCTCTTGCTGACCTGCTCATCGGCGCAGTCGCGCAACTTCGCCTATGGGCTGGCGCTGGGTCAAGGCAAGCCGCTTGCCGGTTTGCCACTGGCCGAAGGCGTGCCGACAGCGGCAATAGCCGCCCGCATCGCCGCGGAGCGCGGCATCGATGCGCCGATCATCACCGCCATCGCTGCCATACTGGACGGCACGGTTACAGTCCGACAGGCTGTGTCGGCGCTGATGACGCGGCCGCTGAAGACCGAAACCGACATGTAAGTCTCGAACAAACCGGAGCTGAAAAAGATGCTGTTTGCGTTGATTTGCAAGGACAAGCCGGGCAGCCTGCAGGTGCGCCTCGATACGCGGCCCGAGCATATCGCCTTCCTGGAAGGGCTGAACGGCGACAAGAAGCTCGCCTTCGCCGGTCCGTTCCTCGATGCCGACGGCAAGCCGGACGGCAGCCTCGTCGTGGTCGAAGCCCCGGACCTGGCCGGCGCCGAGAGGCTGTCGGCGGCGGACCCCTATGCCAAGGCCGGCCTGTTCGAGAGCGTCGAAATCCGCCAGTGGAACTGGACCTTCAACAAGCCGGCGGCTAGTTGATTGCAGGCCGAACGGAGGAGCAAAATCATGAACTACTGGCTGTTCAAATCCGAACCTTCGGTGTTCTCCTTCGAGGCGCTGAAGGCCAAGGGCAAGGCCGGCACGCAGTGGGACGGCGTGCGCAACTACGCGGCGCGCAACAACATGAAGGCGATGCAGATCGGCGATCTCGGCTTCTTCTACCATTCCAATGAGGGGCTGAACGTGGTCGGCATCGCCGAGGTCTGCGCCCTGGCACATCCGGACAGCACCACCGACGATCCGCGTTGGGAATGCGTCGACATCCGCGCCGTCAAGGACGTGCCGAACCCGCCGACGCTGGAAGAGGTCAAGGCCAATCCCAAGCTCGCCGAAATGGCGCTGGTCCGGCTCGGGCGGCTTTCCGTGCAGCCGGTGACGCCGGCCGAATGGAAGGAAGTCTGTCGCATGGGCGGGCTGACGCCCGCTCCGTGACGATACTCACGCCGAACAGCGCCAGAAGATTCATCCTCGACAATACGGCGCTGATGGCGCCACCGCACGTGCCCGAGATTCTCCTTCACCTAGCCGACGAGGCGCATGATCTGTGGCTGCGCACTGAGGATGAACTGGCGGCGATCGGCCTGCCGCCGCCCTTCTGGGCCTTCGCCTGGGCCGGTGGCCAAGGTCTCGCCCGCTACGTGCTTGACCATCCGGCCACGGTACGCGGCAAGCGCGTGCTCGACTTCGCCTCCGGCTCGGGCCTTGTCGCCATCGCGGCTGCGAAGGCCGGCGCGGCCGCGGTGATCGCCGCCGACGTCGACCCGTTCTGCGCGACGGCGATTGCCCTCAATACAGAAGCCAATCAGGTCGAGGTGGAATTCTTCGGTACAGACTGCATCGGCACTGATGAAGGCTGGGATGTGGTTCTTGCCGGCGACGTCTTCTACGACAAGCCCTTCGCCGACAAGATGATGCCATGGTTCGCGGCGCTGAAGGCGCGCGACGCGGAAATCCTGATCGGCGATCCCGGCCGCTCCTATCTGCCCAGGACGGGCCTGGAGCCGCTTGGCGTCTACGAAGTGCCGGTGACACGCGCGCTGGAGGATGCCGAGGTCAAGCGCACGACCGTCTGGCGCCTTGCTTGACGCCGCCGCCGAACAGGCGTTCCATCGCGCATCTAAGAATATGCATGTCGTTGTCCCGAAGCAGCTGCGCACTTTGGGCGACTTGCATACGGAGGGGGGGACCATGGATTTTTCGGCAGTGAACTGGCTGGCGGTGATCGTCGCCGCCGTGGTGGCGTGGCTGTTCGGCGCCGCGTGGTACATGGGCTTGAGCAAGCCGTGGCTGAAGGCCGCCAAGCTCGACCCGGCGACGATGAAACGCTCGCTGCTGCCCTTCATCATCTCCTTCATCGCCGAACTGATCATGGCTCTGGTTATGGCCCTTGTCATCGGCGCGATGACCGGCGGCGAACCGACCCTGGTCGCCGGACTGGTCTTCGGCTTCGTGCTGTGGCTGGGCTTCGTCGCAACGACGCTGTCGGTCAACCACCGCTATGAAGGATTTGGCTGGGACCTGACCCTCATCGACACCGGTCACTGGCTCGGCGTGCTGCTTCTCATCGGCGCGGTGATCGGCTGGTTCGGTGCGCCGGTCGTTGCCGGCTGAGCGCACCCCCCGACCGCATGGCGGCTGGCGCAATCTAAAGCTCGTCCCAACTCCGGCGTGTCGGGTCCGGCTGCGGCTTGTGGACCTCGTCCAGGATCCAGTCCTTGAAGGCCACGATCCTGGCGTCATTCGCGGATCCGACCGGATAGACCAGGAAGTAGGCGAATTCGGGCGCGACCTTGATGCCCAGTGCGAACGGCCGCACCAGCCGGCCTTCCGACAGATCATTGGCCACCATGGCGAAATCGGCGAGCGCCACCGCATTGCCGTCGAGCGCTGCCTGCACCGCATCCGATGAGCTGCCGAAAACGATGGTCCGGCTGTCGTCGAAATCATCGACGCCCGCCGCCGCCATCCACATGCGCCAGTTCGGCCAGGTGACGCCCTGGCGCGACCATACGATATGGGCGAGCGTGTGCTGGAACAGGTCGCGCGGCTCCTTGAGCGGCGGCCCGGAGCGCAGCAGGGCCGGGCTGCAGACCGGAGTGATGATGTTCTCGAACAGTCGGTCGGCGCATAGTCCCGGATATTTGCCGGTGCCGAAGCGGATGCCGATATCGACGTCGTCGCGGTCGAAGTCGCGCACTTCATAGGAGATGTCGAAGCGCAGCTCGATGCCAGGCCGCTGCCGGCGAAAATCATCGACGCGCCGCATCAGCCATTTCGTCGCGAATTGCGCGTCCAGCGTGATCTTCAGCAGCGCCGTTCCGCGCGCCGTCTTCTGCGCCCGCGAAACCGCCCGGCCCAGCAGGTCGAGCGCGTCGGTCGCGGCGTCGGAAAGCACCGTACCTGCTTCCGTCAGCCGGATGGTGCGGCTGGTGCGGGTGAACAGCACCAGTCCGAGCTGGTCCTCGATCTCCTTGATCTGATGGCTGACCGCGGCCGGTGTCAGCCCGAGCTCATCCGCGGCGCGGGTGAAATTGAGGTGCCTTGCCGCCGCCTCCAGCGTTCTCAAGGCACGGGTTCCCGGCAGCAGGCGGGCCATCAGGGCGAGACCTGATCAGGTGGGATCATGGCGCTTCGATCCTCAAAGAAAACTTGATGATGAGACAAGAACTACTCGTTTCCCCGTTAGATTTCAATCCGACATGATGTGACCATCGAAACACCATCAAACCGGATTTGACATCCGGAGAACGGATCACACCATGTCACACATCGCCTTGAGGGCCCCCCGGCCGAGCTGGATCAGCGTTGCGCTTGACTGGCTTCGCCACGCCAGGGTCGCCATACGCCTCGCCCACCAGGATATCGCCCACCAGGATGTCGAGGACCTCTCCGATCGCCAACTGCGCGACATCGGCGCCGAACGGAAGGATGTCGCCCGCGCAATGGACCGGGAGCTTGGCCGGTTGGGCCTGCTCGACACAGGCTGGCAGCCGCCACGCCGTCCGAACCATTGATACGCTCGAAGGGCTGTTGAGATTCAGGTCAGGCCGAGTCGAAAACGAATGGCTTCCGAGAACCGGAGCGGAGCGTACTTAAGTACATGAGCACCGGAAGCGCAGGAAGCCATCGTTTGCAGGCCGGCATTACCTGAATATCAATGGCCCTTAACGAACCACCCTCACCACCGTCCTATCCGACAGCAGCGGCAACAGCCGCGCCATGGTTTGGGCCGTCACCGCCACGCAGCCTTGCGTCGGCGTGAAGCCGGGTCGCGCCAGATGGAAGAAGATGGCGCTGCCGCGCCCGCGCCGCCGCGGCGAAATGTTCCAGTCAAGCACCAGGCAGGCGTCATAGAGCCGATCGGAACGCCGCATCCGCTCATGGCTGGCGCCGTAGGGGATTTTCACCGGGCGATTGTAGTTGCGGTCGTCCGGCACCTCGCACCAGCCGAGATCGGGGCCGATCGGCGTCATTGCCAGCCGCGTCCTGCGGCCATTGGAAAACTGATCCCCACGGAAATAGCCGGACAGGATCCGCATGGGGCCAAGCGGCGTGGTGCCGTCGCCTTCGCGCTTGTTGGCAGAAATGCCGGCGCGCCCCAGGGCGCAGGCAAACACCAGGCGGCCGGCCTGCAAAAACCCCTGGCTAGGGTTGCCTGGCCTGGCGCGCACGCTGAGCACGCGCAACCCTTTTGGCAAAAATGCGCCGGCTGCATTGCATGGACGTTTTTTCTTGTATGATCGTGTCACGGAACAAATCACTGTGATCGGCTGTTCTGTCGATCAGCTTCCGCATAAACGGGGGGCGGTCAACTGAATTTTCTTTTCAAAACAACGGATTGATCCATGACCTCACGCACCATTCTGATCGTTGACGACGATGACGACCTGCGCGGCACTCTCGTCGAGCAACTGGCCCTCTACGAGGAATTCGACGTCCAGCAGGAAGCAACGGCCGCAAAAGGCGTCGCTGCGGCCCGCGGCGGCCTTGTCGACCTGCTCATCATGGATGTCGGCCTGCCCGACATGGACGGCCGCGAGGCCGTGAAAATCCTGCGCAAGGGCGGCTACAAGGCGCCCATCATCATGCTGACCGGGCACGATACCGATTCCGACACGATTCTCGGTCTCGAGGCTGGCGCCAACGACTATGTGACCAAGCCGTTCCGCTTCGCGGTGCTGCTTGCCCGCGTCCGCGCCCAGTTGCGCCAGCACGAGCAGAGCGAGGACGCTACCTTCTCGGTCGGTCCCTACACTTTCAAGCCGAGCCAGAAGCTCCTGATCGACCAGCGCGGCGCCAAGGTGCGGCTGACCGAAAAGGAGGCCTCGATCATCAAATATCTTTACCGCGCCGACCAGAAGGTGGTGACGCGCGACGTGCTGCTGGAAGAGGTCTGGGGTTACAATTCCGGCGTCACCACGCACACGCTGGAAACCCACGTCTACCGTCTGCGCCAGAAGATCGAGCGCGATCCTTCCAATGCCGAAATTCTTGTGACAGAAAGCGGCGGCTACAAGCTGGTTCCTTAAACTTTTCATGATCCAATGGGCGGTCGGGCGGGACCGCTTTCGGGTGCGATCCTGATGCTGGAGGGTGGTAGGATCGACTCCGAAACGCATCGGCCAAAGATCGGAATCGATTTTTGGAAGGCATGATGCGTAGATTCAAGATGTTAGAGCGTCCTTTGCGCGTCCAATGGGATGCGGCGCTCTAAGGGAGGGATTGGACTGACCGCTCGGGGACATAGCTAGATGGCGCTGGATGACGACATCCGCATCCTGTCCGCCGTGAGGCTCTTCGAGGGCTTCACGCAGGAACAGCTGCGCCTGCTCGCCTTCGGCGCCGAAACCACGCTGCTGCAGGCGAACCACAAGCTCTACCGCGAGGACGACGTGGCCGATTCGGCCTATATCGTGGTCAGCGGCCGCATCGTGCTCTATCGCGAGCAGAATGGCGACCGCATCCCCATCAACACGGTCGGTCCGGGCACCATGTTGAGCGAGCTGGCGCTGATTGCCGACACCAACCGATTGACCAGCGCTTCCGCCGAGATCGATTCGGAAGTGCTGCGCTTGAGCCGCAAGATGTTCCACCGCATCCTGGAAGAATATCCCGAGATCGCGGTGCAACTGCATCAGCGCATCCTGGAGGATTTTCAGGCGTTGATCCGCCGTATCGAAGAGCTGGCGCCGCGATTTACGGAGTAGGTTCGACTACGCGCCGACCACGCCTATTCTAAATCAAATCGCGCAATGACCGGCACATGGTCCGACGGTCGCTCCCAGCCACGTGCCGGGCGCAGGATTTCATAGCCGGCAAAATTTGCCACCAGGTTCGGCGACGACCAGACATGGTCGAGCCGGCGGCCGCGATCCGATGCCTCCCAGTCCTGCGCGCGATAGCTCCACCAGGTGTAGAGCTTTAGTTCCTGCGGCACGTTGAGCCTCATCAGGTCGACCCAGTTGCCGGCACGCCGCATCGCCTCGAAGCTTTCCGTCTCTACCGGCGTGTGGCTGACGACTTTGAGCAACTGCTTGTGCGACCAGACATCGTGCTCGAGTGGCGCGATGTTGAGGTCGCCGACCAGGATCGAGCCGGACACCTCGTCGTGCTCGGCGCGGATGGCGTTCATCTCGGCGACAAAGTCGAGCTTGTGCCTGAACTTGCGGTTGATCTCCGGGTCGGGTTCGTCACCACCGGCAGGCACATAGAAATTGTGCAGCAGGATCGCCTTGCCGCCGGCCCGCACGGTAACCGACAGATGCCGGCTGTCGTCGATCTCGCAGAAGCGCCGTTTCTCGACCACCGCGATCGGCCGCCGCGCCACCGTCGCGACGCCGTGGTAGCCCTTCTGGCCGTGGAAGGCGATGTGCTCGTAGCCAAGCTTGCGGAAGGCCTTCTCGGGAAACAATTCGTCGGGAACTTTCGTCTCCTGCAGGCAGAGCACGTCGGGGGCCTGCTCAATAAGCAGGCGCTCGACGATCGGCATGCGCAAGCGAACGGAGTTGATGTTCCAGGTGGCGACGGAAAAGGGCATGCGAAGGATCCGGGACAGCGCAAGACCCGCCACAGCCGGACCGGCTCTGACGGGAAATGACGCCTTTTTTGAAAGTGTCAGTCCCCGGACCCTGCCAGCCGCCGCCGGCAAAGACAAGCCGGGCCGTGCTTGAAGCCCCGGCTCAGGCTGCGGTCGGGGTTCGCCGAGATTCAGGTCAGGCCGGCATCACCTGAATATGAGCGGACCCTACCGCGTCTTCGTGTTCAGTTCGCGGTTCGCCGTATAGTCGATGGCGAAGGTGTCGGGGGCGAAGCTGACGCCTTCCTTGACGTTGAAGATCATCACCGTCGTGTCCTTGCCCTGCGCGTCGGTGATGGTCCACTGGCGCAGTTCGTAGGACTTCGGATCGAACATCATGGTGATCCTCGCATTGCCGAACACGGATTTGTCGGAGAGCTGGATCGTGGTGAGGTCGTCCTCTTCCTTGACGCTTTTTACGCGGTTGCCGGAGAGGTCGATCCTGTCGTCGAGCAACAGCTTCAGCGGCGTCTTCGACAGCGGATAGAGGTCTGACGTCTTCAGCTTCTTGTTGAGGATGACTACCGATTTGCCGTCGGAAATCACCCGGAAATTCGACGATCCGTCATAGTTGAAGCGGATCTTGCCTGGACGTTCCAGGAAGAACTTGCCGCCGGTCTGCTCGCCCTTCGGCCCGAACTGCACGAATTCGCCAGACATCGATTTGACGGACGAAAAATGGTCGGCGATCTTCTGCGCCGCCGGCGGAACAGCCGCTTGCGCCGACGCCAGCAGCTGGAAACCGGGCACGACGTTTATGGCCGCGGCACCCGCAAGGACCATGCCAAGGCCAAGCACCTGACGGCGGGTTGGGGCAAAATCGCTGTTGGCGAAAATCAAGTTTTTCATGCCGGTCACTTTCGTCTGTTGCGTATGGTGTAGCAGTCCGTGGACCCCCAGTTAGGCTTAAGTTTGGCGGGTCGGACAGCGCTCAGTCGCTTCAACGCGCCAGAAGGTTCAAAGGTTGCTGCCAGGCGCTGCGCAGCGCCTGCCAGCGCATCAGAACTTGTCGTCCTCCGTCGGTACCAGGATCTCGCGCTTGCCGGCGTGGTTGGCCGGACCGACAATGCCTTCCTTCTCCATCTTCTCGATGATCGAGGCGGCGCGGTTGTAGCCGATGCCGAGCCGGCGCTGGATGTAGCTGGTCGAGGCCTTGCCGTCGCGCAGCACCACGGCCACCGCCTGGTCGTAGGGATCGTCGGAATCCTCGAAATTGCCGCCACCGCCGCCGCCGGACCCGCCCTTGCCGGACGGCTCGTCGTCGTCGTCCTCGCCATCGTCCTCGGTGATGGCGTCGAGATATTCAGGCACGCCCTGCAGCTTCAGATGGGCGACGATCTTCTCGACCTCGTCGTCCGAGACGAAGGGCCCGTGCACGCGCTGGATGCGGCCGCCGCCGGCCATGTAGAGCATGTCGCCCATGCCGAGCAGCTGCTCGGCGCCCTGCTCGCCCAGAATGGTGCGGCTGTCGATCTTCGACGTCACCTGGAAGGAGATGCGGGTCGGGAAATTGGCCTTGATCGTGCCGGTGATGACGTCGACGGATGGGCGCTGCGTGGCCATGATGACATGGATGCCGGCGGCACGCGCCATCTGCGCCAGGCGTTGCACGGCACCTTCAATGTCCTTGCCGGCGACCATCATCAGGTCGGCCATCTCGTCGATGATGACGACGATGTAGGGCATCGGCTCGAGATCGAGATTCTCCGTCTCGTAGATCGCCTCGCCGGTCTGGCGGTCGAAGCCGGTCTGCACGGTGCGCGAAATCTTCTCGCCCTTCTTCTCCGCCTGCTGGACGCGCGCGTTGAAGCCGTCGATGTTGCGCACGCCGACCTTCGACATCTTGCGGTAGCGGTCCTCCATCTCGCGCACGGTCCATTTCAGCGCCACCACCGCCTTCTTCGGATCGGTGACGACGGGCGTCAAAAGATGCGGGATGCCGTCATAGACCGAGAGTTCGAGCATCTTGGGGTCGATCATGATCAACCGGCAGTCCTGCGGCGTCAGCCGGTAGAGCAGCGACAGGATCATGGTGTTGATGGCGACCGACTTGCCGGAGCCGGTGGTGCCTGCGACCAGCACGTGCGGCATCTTGGCTATGTCGACGATGACAGCCTCGCCATTGATGGTCTTGCCGAGCGCCAGCGCCAGCTTGGCCTTGGTGGTCTCGAAATCGCGGCTGGCCATGATTTCGCGCAGGTACACCGTCTCGCGCTTGGCGTTGGGCAGTTCGATGCCGATGGCATTGCGGCCGGGCACGACGGCGACGCGGCAGGCGATAGCGCTCATCGAACGGGCGATGTCGTCGGACAGGCCGATGACGCGCGAGGATTTGATGCCGGGCGCGGGTTCAAGCTCGTAGAGCGTGACGACCGGGCCGGGACGGACATGGATGATCTCGCCCTTGACGCCGAAATCCTCCAGCACGCCCTCGAGAAGGCGGGCATTCTGCTCCAGCGCGTCCTTCGACAGGCTGGCGTCGCGCACGACGTTCTTCGGTTCGGACAGGAAATGCAGTGACGGCATTTCGAATGTTTCCGAGCCGATCAGCGAGGTCTGCGCCTCGCGCTGGACGCGGGCGCCGGCCACCGGACGCGGCGCCGGTGCCTCGACACGGGTCGCGGCATCGGAGCGGAAGTTCTGCACCTTGGCGTTCGGCGCGGCGCGGCGCTGGACCGGCTCGTCGGCGGCGAAGTCCATGTCGGCGTCGTCGTCATTGTCGAAGACGTCGTCATCGTCGGGGTCGACGGAAACGCTGCGGTCGTTGACCATGGCTGCGAAGAATTCCGGCTCAACCCGGGCGCGGCCGCCCGGGCTCATCCGCGCCTCGGCATACTCGGCCGATTCGACGCGTTCGGCGGCGCGCCGCCAGGCACTGGCACGCGGCTCCATCTCCGGCTCGAACTCGTCCCGCTCCAGCTGGCGGCGCACGGCGCGGCGATGCATCCACGCGCGGAACGAGAGCCACCAATGAGTAATTGCGCCGAGCGCCAATATGCCTTCGTCGCCCTCATCCTCGTCATTGTCGAAGAGCAGGTCGTCCTCTCGCGGATCGGGCGCGGCAGCCGGCTCGAGCACGGCGAAGCCGTTCTTGCGTGCGATCAGCGCCGAGCTATAGGCGAACAGCCACAGCGCCGGCGCGGCAAGCAGCACGGCGAGCACACTGGCGAAGAGACCGGTCGGATAGCCGCCGATGACCAGGCCGGGGATCTTCAGCACCATGTCGCCGAACACGCCGCCGAGCCCGGTCGGCAGCGGCCAGGTCTTGGGCGGCGTCACGCAGCCGGCGATCGCCGCCGCGAGCAGCGCGAAGCCGAACCAGGTGAGCCCCCGCTTCGGTAGCCTGTCGACGCCGCGCGCGGAAAACAGCAGGTAGCCCCAGATCACCGCCGGCACCAGGGCAGCAACGGCGGCAAGACCGAAGAACTGCATGGCAAGGTCGGAAAAGACCGCGCCCGTATAGCCCATGGCGTTGGTGACGATGTTGGCGGTGGCGTGGGAAAAGCTCGGATCCGCGACGTTCCAGGTGGCGAGGCTGGCGATGCCGAAGGCAACGAACACGAACAGGGTGACGCCGACCAGCCGGCCGACCTGGCGCCGTGCGAATGCCTGGATGCCGTGCCCCGTATCGGTCAGCGCGAGCGGTGCTGAAGCCCCTGAACGCATGCCTCGTTCCCCGTCTGTCATGGACTGGCCGGGCGCAACACGCACTCCGGCAGATTCGGATGCCAGACTATCGGTGGGAAGGTTAAGGCCGCATTAACTATAAGAAGTTGAGGCGACCAATACCCGATACCGTGAGTTGCGGATGCCTGCCGACGCCCGCCTTGCCGAGCCGGACGGGTCGACGCAAAAAAGCCTCGCGAGCCGGAGCCAGCGAGGCCTTTCTTGAGGAGGGCAAAAGTGGGATTTGGCCCTCCGCTGATCCGGGGGTGGGATCGAGGCGCAAGCTAGCCGACAAACGATGCGCCTGTGGAATCACTCTGAATCACATTCACTTGATGCTTGGCGGGCCGGATCCATACCAACAAAAATGGCGGACCCGCGAGCCCGCCATCGCTTGCTTGGAAAGATCAGGTTCGCGTGGGCCTGATCCTTGCCATCTCAGTTGGCGCCGCCGAGCGCCTGCAAATTGGCGCAGAATTCGGCATACGGCTTGCTCATCGCCGCATCCTGGCATTCCTTCATCATCGCGTCCTGCTTGTCCTTGGCCATCGAGTCCCAGGCCGCCTTGAACTCGGCCTTGGGCTTCATGGCCTTCATGCCGCTGTCGGTAAAGAACGGCGCCATGTTGTCCGGCGAGTCGAGAGCACCGGCGAACGACACGCCGCTGACCATGGAAAGAGCAAGCGCTCCAAGGCAGATGTTCCTGATATTCATGAGATGGGTTTCCTTCCCTGTTTTTCGCGAACGCCCAAGCGACGATCGCCACCCCAGTTCGGAACCGGCATGCCGGATGTTTCAGGCCGGAAGCCTGAAGACGCGCCCGATCAACTGATAGTGATCGGGCCGCCGGGATGGCCGCACGCATTTCCGGACAAAAAAGAGGCCCGGAACAGGTCCGGGCCTCAATGCGTGAGCCCTTTTCGGGAGCGTCACGACGGGATGGGAGGATGCGGGCGGTGCAAGCCGCCCGGCACTGGTGAAGCTTACGAGTGATAGGCCGCTTCGCCATGCGAGGTGAGATCGAGGCCTTCGCGCTCTGCGTCGGCCGACGGACGCAGACCGACGATCATGTCGACGATCTTGTAGAGGATGGCGCTGCCGATGCCCGACCAGAGCACGGTCACCAGCACGCCTTTGCCCTGCGCCAGTAACTGGGTGGCCGTTCCGGCATAGCCGGCGGCGAAGTCGGCCGTCGAATAGTCGACGATGCCGGCGCCGCCGAGTGCGGGGTTGACCAGGATGCCGGTACCGAGCGCGCCGATGATGCCGCCGACACAATGGACGCCGAAGACATCGAGGCTGTCGTCATAGTCGAACGTGTTCTTCACCACCGAGACGAAGAAATAGCAGACGAAGGTGGCGACGATGCCGAGCACGATCGCGCCCATCGGTCCGGCAAAGCCGGCAGCCGGCGTGACGGCGACGAGGCCGGTCACCGCGCCGGAAGCAATGCCCAGCATGGACGCCTTGCCGCGCAGCAGCGATTCAAGCACGGCCCAGGTCACAGCCGCCGCCGCCGTGGCGACGAAGGTGTTGATCATGGCGAGCACCGCGTAGGCGTTCGCCTCGAGGTTCGAACCGGCGTTGAAGCCGAACCAGCCGACCCACAGCAGTGAAGCACCAACCATGGTCAGCGTCATCGAGTGCGGCGCCATGATGTCCTTCTTGTAGCCGATGCGCTTGCCGATCATCAGCGCGCCGACGAGGCCGGCGATGCCCGCATTGATGTGAACGACCGTGCCGCCGGCGAAGTCGATGGCGCCGAAGCTGAAGATCAGCCCGGACGGGTCGGAATAGGCGCTCGGGCCGCCCCAGAACCAGACCATATGCGCGATCGGGAAGTAGACGAACGTGACCCAGAGGATGACGAAAAGGATCACAGCCGAGAATTTGACGCGTTCGGCGAAGGCGCCGACGATCAGCGCGGGCGTGATGCAGGCGAAGGTCATCTGGAAGACGACGAACACCAGTTCAGGAATGGCGACGCCCTTGGTGAAGGTTTCCGACAGCGTCGATACGCTGACACCGGAGAGAAACGCTTTGGACAGACCGCCGATGAAGGCGTTGCCGGCGGTGAAGGCGAGGCTGTAGCCGTAGAAGACCCAGATGATCATGACCACGCAGGTGATGGTGAAGACCTGCATCAGCACCGACAGCATGTTCTTGGCACGAACCAGGCCGCCATAGAAAAGGGCAAGGCCGGGAATGGTCATCAACAGCACCAGCACGGTGGAAATCATCATCCACGTGGTGTCGCCCTTGTCGACGGTGAAAGCGGGGGCTGCCGGCGCGGCTGCGGCGACGGCGGGGGCCGCTTCCTGCGCCAGCGCGGCGACCGTGCCCAATGCTCCGAGCGCGAACGAGCCCAGCAGCGCGGAGCGCGCCGCCGACTTCAAGGTGGAAGGTATATTCATTGAACTCTCCATTGGAATACGTGCTCGCTGCTCAAAGCGCGTCTGTGTCTGTTTCGCCGGTACGGATGCGAACGGCCTGGTCGATGCCGAAAACGAAGATCTTGCCGTCACCGATCTGGCCGGTCTTGGCCGCCGCCGTGATGGCTTCGACGGCCTTGTCGACCATGTCGAGAGCGACCGCGACTTCGATCTTGATCTTCGGCAGGAAGCTGACCGCGTATTCCGCCCCGCGATAGATTTCCGTATGTCCCTTTTGACGCCCGTAGCCTTTGACTTCGGTGACGGTCAGGCCCTGGATGCCGACTGCGGTGAGCGCCTCGCGCACCTCGTCGAGCTTGAACGGCTTGATGATAGCCATCACGATTTTCATAAGGTTTCACCCTTTGCTGTTGCGGGTCCCCCGCGTTTGCACGACTTCGCCGATCCCAATGAGAGCCGGAGAGTGCCCGCTAGGATTCAAGCTCCGTGCCAATTGCCGAAGCAGCCTGTTAACCTATTGTAAACAAAGAGATTGAAGGCCGCAGAACGGCAAGTCGTGCACAGTCACGGTATTGTCACTGATTAAAAAATAGGCAATTTTTTGAAAATGCCTATTTGACAGGCCGAAGCGGGTACGGCCGCTTTCCTGTCCTGCTCACCGCTTGAGCCGGATCAGCCCTTCCTGGGCAACGGAGGCGATCAGCGTGCCGTCGCGGGCAAACAGCGAGCCGCGCGTAAAGCCGCGCGAGCCTTGAGTCGACGGACTGTCCTGCGTGTAGAGGATCCAGTCGTCGAGCGGATGGCTGCGGTGGAACCACATGGCGTGGTCGAGGCTGGCCGCCTGGATGTCACGGTCGAAGATGGCGCGGCCATGCGCGAAGGTCGAGGTGTCGAGCAGCGTCATGTCGGAGAGATAGGCGAGCACCGCCGCCTGCGTGGCGCGGTCGGCCGGCACAGGCCCGGTGGTGCGGATCCAGATGTTCTGCTCCGGCTCTAGCTTTTCCCGGCTCGTATAATGCTTCAGCATCACCGGCTTCATCTCGATCGGCCGGTCGCGGTCCCAGTAGCGTTTGATGCCTTCCGGAACCGCCTCGCCGAACTTGCCCAGCAACTCGCGCTGCGACAGCAGGCTGTCGGGCGCCGGCACGTCCTGCGGCATCGGCACCTGGTGCTCGAGACCGACCTCATCCTGCTGGAACGAGGCTTCCAGCGAGAAAATCGCCTGGCCGTGCTGGATTGCGACCACGCGGCGCGTGGTGAAGGAGCCGCCGTCACGGATGCGATCGACCTCGTAGACGATCGGCACCGTGGTGTCGCCCGGCCGCATGAAATAGCCGTGCAGCGAATGCACATGGCGCTCGGGCTCGACCGTGCGCTGGGCAGCGACCAGCGCCTGGGCGATGGTCTGGCCGCCGAAGACGCGCTGCCAGTCGAGCTTGGGGCTGCGACCACGGTACAGGTTGTGTTCCAGCTGCTCGAGGTCGAGAATGCCGAGAAGCTCGTCCATGGCCGCTGTCATGTTTCGCGCTCCATCCGCGGAAGTGTTATGGCGGTTTCCGACAGGAATGACGGCCAGTCAAGGCCGAATGGCCGGACATGGCCGGCAAGGGCCAGGGCCACGAAAGGAATTTGTCATGGTTGACCGCAAGGCGGATGCGAAAACCCGGGCCTCGCTCGACGTGCTGGTCGCCGGCGCCGGCTATGTCGGCCTGGCCAGCGCCGTGGCGCTGAAACAGGCACGTCCCAGCCTCGCCGTCGCCGTGGTCGACGCCGCGCCCGCCGGCGTCTGGCAAAGAGACGGCCGCGCCTCGGCGATCGCGGCGGCCGCCTGCCGCATGCTGGAACAGCTTCAGGTCTGGAACGAAATCGCGCCGGAGGCGCAGGCGATCACCGACATGATCATCACCGATTCGCGCGCGTCCGATCCGGTGCGTCCGGTGTTTCTCACCTTCGACGGCGAGGTGGCGCCCGGCGAGCCTTTCGCGCATATGGTCGCCAACAGGGATCTGAACGGTGCGCTCCGCCGGCGCGCCGAGAAACTCGGCATCGACATCATCGAGGGTCTCGCCGTCAGCGCCTTCGACACCGATGGCGCCGGCATCACCGTGCATCTGGCCGACGGCGCGACGCTGAAGGCGCGGCTGCTGGTCGCCGCCGATGGCGTCAATTCGAAACTGCGCGACATGGCCGGCATCAAGACGGTGAAGTGGGAATACGGCCAGTCCGGCATCGTCTGCACCGTGGCGCATGAGCGCCCGCACAATGGTCGCGCCGAGGAACATTTTCTGCCCGCCGGCCCCTTCGCCACATTGCCGCTCAAGCCGGACGGCAGCGGCACCAACCGCTCGTCGATCGTCTGGGTCGAACGCTCCGAGGACGCACAGAAACTGGTCGACGGCGACGACCTCGTCTTCGAGCACGAGCTCGAACAGCGTTTCGGCCTCAAGCTCGGCGCGATCCACGTAGCCGACAAGCCGCGCGCCTGGCCGCTTGGCCTGACGCTCGCCCGCGCCTTCGTCGCGCCGCGCATCGCTTTAGCCGGCGATGCCGCCCACGGCATCCACCCGATCGCCGGCCAGGGCCTCAACCTCGGCTTCAAGGATGTGGCCGCGCTTGCCGAAGTGGTGGTCGAGGCCGACCGCCTGGGACAGGACATCGGCGCGCTCGACGTGCTCGAACGCTACCAGCAGTGGCGGCGCTTCGACACCGTGCAGATGGGCATCACCACCGATGTGCTGAACCGGCTGTTTTCGAACGACATCGGTCCGCTGCGCACTGTCCGCGACATCGGCCTCGGCCTCGTCGAACGCATGCCCAAGCTCAAGGACTTCTTCATCCGCCAGGCATCGGGGCTTTCAGGCGACACGCCAAGGCTCTTAAAAGGGGAAGCGATCTAGCAGCCAAAGAAGGTAGTAAAAAACCACGATGGCGATCAGCATGCCGATCACCAACCTGCCGGCCCTGGATTTGCGCAACCAGTCTCCAAACAGCGTGCCTATCAGATCAGCCAATTCCGCAGCCAGGTAGGCTATTGCTTCCATTTGTGCCGTGACAGTTCGGTGTGCCTAACCTCATGTAGGCACGACTGCCTTCCGTTCAAAGATCGGCCGTCGCCTGGGTCAATTCACCTCAAAACCAAGCTTTTGCCTTAGCCGTAGAATACGCTGGTCGGCTATCTCCAGTTTCTTCTCGCCGCCCTGGGCCGCACGGTTCACCATCTGCAGCAGATCGTTTCGCTCGGCCACGTCTAGGCGCTCACGCAGGAACGGCGCCAGCTTGTCGATGACGATCGTGGTGTCGTCGATCTGTGCCGCCGCCCATTTGGCATAGACCACGGCCTCATCGGTCTTCTTCTTGTCGGCGATCTCCGAGATCACCAAGCGGATGACGGCTTCGCGCTGCGGCAGCACGGGGCCATTTTCGGAGACGATGGCGGTAATCAGCGTCGCGGCGGCCACCACCGGATCGTCGATTGCCGTCAGCGGCGACAGTGCGGCCTGCTTGCGCAATTTCTTGCGCCGGATGCTGCCTTGCACGCGCCCGACGACATCCGCGACCTCGCGCGCCGCGTCGTTCATGGCTTTCATCCGATACCACCAGAACGCGGCCGCTCCCAACACGCCAAGGATAGCAAGCAGGAAAGGCATGTCGAAATCCCCCAAAACCGCGGCGAGGATAAGAGAAGTATTGCCTTGCTTCAACACTTTGGAGTTGCGGCTGGCGAAGAAATCCGAGGTCTTTCGTTCAGGCATCTACACACCGAAGTCGCACGTCCCAGGTTTCAGGTCGCCAGCCGCAAGAGTGAGAGCAGGATCCCGTTCCTAGGACCCCGGCACGTTGTAGATCGCGCGGACTTCGATCGTGCCGAGTTCGGCCAGCGGGATGTTGCCGGCGATATCCAGCGCCTCTTCGAGATCCTTCGCTTCGATCATGACGAAACCGAGCAATTGCTCCTTGGTTTCGGCGAAGGGACCGTCGGTGACCAGCCGCTTGCCCTTGCGCCGCCGCACCGACTTCGACGTCTTCACCGACTGCAGCGCCTGCGCGACGATCAGCTTGCCTTGCTGGTCCAACGACCTGTCATAGGCCAGCGAATCGGTGTCGAGCTTGGCTGACCCCTCGGCGGTGAGCGCATGGAGGTCTTTTTCCTCGCCATAGACCAGGCAGACATATTTCATTTCCGGCTCCCTTGCAGTGACGAACCATAGGATGCGGTGACGACGCTGTCTGCGGGGCCTTTGACTGCCGCCGCATGATCGAGAAGGCACGCCGCGACCGCGATGATCGCGACCGCCGCCAGCAACCGGCCGAGACCGGAAGGCGGCGGATGCAGCCAAAAATCTTCCTGTCGCTCGGCCTTGCGGCCTGGCCTCTTCCATAGGGCGAAAAACAGATTGTCCATCTTGAACCTCCATCCGGCCACGAACCCATGGCCGCCCGCAGGACGAGCGAGGCGGATGGAAGTCGACATTTTTGCACGCACATTTTTTCAGAAAAATTTTTGCCGCCGCCGACATTGCATGACGGCTCGCGGTGGCCTTCCCGTGCGCCCGCGCTATAGTCCATGGGAACGCCGCCGCCCGGCCGGCGCAACCACGACAATCAAGGAGGACTCCATGGACCGCACCGCAAACGCCGTTTGGCAAGGCAATCTGAAAGAGGGCAAAGGCACGCTCGACGCGCAGAGCGGGGCGCTCAAGGGCACGCCCTATTCGTTCAAGGCGCGCTTCGAAGACGAGAGCGGCAAATCCGGCACCAATCCGGAAGAGCTGATCGCCGCCGCGCATGCCGGCTGCTTTGCCATGCAGTTCTCGCATTTCCTGGCCGAGAACGGCACGCCCGCCGACCAAGTCGACGCCAAAGCGGTGGTGACGCTGGTTCCCGGTACGGGGATCACCGGCAGCGCACTTACGGTGGTCGGCAAGGTGCCGGGCATTGATGCCGCGAAATTCCAGGAATTGGCCGAGAAGGCCAAGGCCGGCTGCCCGGTGTCGAAGGCGCTCGGCGCCATCAACGTATCGCTCGACGCCAGGCTCGCCTGAACGAGACGACCTTGTCTTGGGAAACGCCGGCCTCGGGGCCGGCGTTTTCGTTCAGGAGCGTCCTTCGCCGGTCAGGGCGTCGATGCGTGCACGCAGCTGCGCGAGCTCTTCTTCGAGAGCCTCGACCCGCGCTTCCAGATCCGAGGCTGGCGAGGACCGCTGCACAGAGGCCGCTGACGCCGGCATCTGCACGGCTCCGCTCAACAGATGCGCATAGCGCTCCTCGCGCTGACCGGGGCCGCGCTCGAGCAGCACGACGAGCGGCGGCCTGCGGCCGATCAAAAGATCGAGATCGGCGCGTAGTGCCTCGATGGAGGAGAAACGCGCCATGCGTTCGGCCCGCACCAGCAATTCATAAGCCGTCTGCGGCCCGCGCAGCAGCATCAGGCCAAGCACCGCGATCTGCGAAGAGGTGAGCGAAAAACGCTGCGCGACGCTGTGCTCATAGCGCTCGACGCGTGAGGCGAAAGCTCGCCTGACCAAGCCTTTCTGCTCGAGCTGGCCGAACGCCCTTGCGATCTCGGCGAGCTCCAGCGCCATCACCGGCTCGCGCGCCGTCTTCTGGTTGGCGGCCGCATGCGCGGCATTGAGCGTCAGCGGATAGATATCCGGCGTCAGCTCCTTCTTCTCGATCAGGCAACCGAGCACGCGGGCTTCGGCGGGTGGGAGTATGGGAAGGTCGGTGTCGGTCATAGGTTTGGCTACTTGCTGCTGGTTCTCGGCGCAGTGATTTTGACAGACATCAGAGCGCCGCGACAGGGCCGACCCTCTCAAAGTCGGCGGGACAGAGGGGGCGCGAAGGATCGCTGCTTTATGAGATGCGAGGCGGAGAACCTAAACCCGTCTCTCCACCATCATCTTCTTGATCTCGGCGATCGCCTTGGCCGGGTTCAGCCCCTTGGGGCAGGTCTGGGCGCAGTTCATGATGGTGTGGCAGCGATAGAGGCGGAACGGATCCTCGAGATTGTCGAGCCGCTCGCCCTTGGCCTCGTCGCGGGAATCGATCAGCCAGCGATAGGCCTGCAGCAGCGTCGCCGGACCGAGATAGCGCTCGCCGTTCCACCAGTAGCTCGGGCACGAGGTCGAGCAGCAGGCGCACAATATGCATTCGTAGAGCCCGTCGAGCTTCTCGCGGTCCTCATGGCTCTGCAGCCATTCCTTGGCCGGCTCCGGCGACACCGTCTTCAGCCACGGCTCAATCGAGGCGTGCTGGGCGTAGAAATTGGTGAGGTCCGGCACCAGGTCCTTGACCACCTGCATATGCGGCAGCGGGTAGACCTTGACCGCACCGGAAATGTCGTCGCAGCCCTTGGTGCAGGCCAGCGTGTTCGAGCCATCGATGTTCATGGCGCAGGAGCCGCAAATGCCTTCGCGGCAGGAACGGCGCAGCGTCAGCGTCGGATCGATCTTGTTCTTGATCCAAAGCAGCGCGTCGAGCACCATCGGCCCGCAATCGTCCATGTCGACGAAGTAGGTTTCGATGCGCGGGTTCTCGTCATCGTCCGGCGACCAGCGATAGATGCGGTACTCGCGCAGATTGGTGGCACCCTCCGGCTTCGGCCAGGTCTTGCCCTGCTGGATCTTCGAGTTCTTCGGGAGCGTGAGTTCGACCATTACCTGCGGTCCTTTCGGATGACGAGCTTCAGCCCGGACCAGATCTCGTTGACGGCGGCGACCTTGACGTCGACAAGGTCGCGCTTCAGCGCCTCGGCGCGAATGACGTCCTCGGTGACATCAGTCGGCACCTTAGAAGCCTTCTTCGGCCACGAAACCCACACCATGCCGTCGCGCTTGAGCGCCGTCTCGACGGCCCCGAGACGATCCTCGATCTCGGCGCGCTGCCGGGTGAAAGCGTGGACGGCGTCATACTTCAGGCTGCCCGAGATCGCCGACCATTCGGCCAGACGGTCAACCTGGGCGAAATTGACGGCATCGGCCAACTCGTCGAGTTCCGGCGGCAGCGCGATGAAAGCGGCGACCATCCCGTCCTTCAGGCCGAGCTTGGCCGGAAGGGGCGTGTCGGAATATCCCGCTGCCGCCAGCGCCATGGTCAGTACACCCTGGCCTTGGGCGCGATCTTGGCGAGGTTGATGCCGCCGTCCTTTTCCGCCAGCAGCGGCTCGGTATGCACCGGCCGATAGGAAAGCGTCACTTTGCCGTCTTCGCTGAGCCTCGAAAGCGTATGCTTGCGCCAGGTTGCGTCGTCGCGCGCCGAAAAATCCTCGCGCGCATGCGCACCGCGGCTCTCCTTGCGCGCCTCGGCGCCGTAGACCGTGGTGATGGCGTTGGCCATCAAATTCTCCAGCTCCAGCGTCTCGACCAGATCGGAATTCCAGATCATCGAGCGGTCGTACACCTTGATGTCCTTCAGCTCGCCCCAGATCTGCGAAATGCGCTTGCAACCGTTTTCGAGCGACTCCTGGGTGCGAAACACCGCCGCGTCGTCCTGCATCGCCTTCTGCATCTTCTCGCGCAACACGGCGGTCGGCGTCGAGCCGTTGGCGTGGCGCAGCCGGTCGAAGCGGTCCATGATCTTCTCGACCGAAGCTTCGTTGGGCGCAGGGATCGCCGCCTTGCGGTCGATGACCTGGCCAGCCCGGATCGCCGCCGCGCGGCCGAACACCACCAGGTCGATCAGCGAGTTCGAGCCCAGCCGGTTGGCGCCGTGCACCGAGGCGCAGCCTGCCTCGCCGACGGCCATCAGCCCGGGCGACACCTTGTCCGGGTTATTCGCCGTCGGGTTGAGCACCTCGCCCCAATAATTGGTCGGCACGCCGCCCATATTGTAGTGCACCGTCGGCAGCACCGGGATCGGCTCCTTGGTCAGGTCGACGCCGGCGAAAATCTTGGCCGATTCCGAAATGCCGGGCAGCCGCTCATGCAGCACCGCCGGATCGAGATGGTCGAGATGCAGGAAAATATGGTCCTTGTTCTTGCCGACGCCGCGCCCCTCGCGGATCTCCAGCGTCATGCAGCGCGAGACGACGTCGCGCGAGGCAAGGTCCTTGGCCGACGGCGCGTAACGCTCCATGAAGCGCTCGCCCTCGGAATTGACGAGATAGCCACCCTCGCCGCGCGCGCCTTCGGTTATCAGGCAGCCGGCGCCGTAGATGCCGGTCGGGTGGAACTGCACGAATTCCATGTCCTGCAATGGCAGGCCCGCACGTGCGGCCATGCCGCCGCCGTCGCCGGTGCAGGTATGCGCCGACGTCGCCGAGAAATAGGCGCGGCCATAGCCGCCGGTCGCCAGCACCACCATCTTCGCTGAAAAGCGATGGATGGTGCCGTCGTCGAGGTTCCAGGCGACGACGCCGGTGCAGGTGCCGTCCGGCTCCATGATCAGGTCGAGCGCGAAATACTCGATGAAGAACTGCGCGTTGTTCTTCAGCGACTGACCGTAGAGCGTGTGCAGGATGGCGTGGCCGGTGCGGTCGGCGGCGGCACAGGTGCGCTGCACCGGCGGACCCTCGCCGAAATTCATCATGTGGCCGCCGAACGGCCGCTGGTAGATCTTGCCCTCTTCGGTGCGCGAGAACGGCACGCCGTAATGCTCGAGTTCGTAGACGGCGGCCGGCGCTTCGCGCACCAGATATTCCATGGCGTCCACATCGCCCAGCCAGTCGGATCCTTTGACGGTGTCGTACATGTGCCACTGCCAGGAGTCCGGGCCCATGTTGGACAGCGAGGCGGCGATGCCGCCTTGCGCTGCCACTGTGTGCGAGCGGGTCGGGAACACCTTGGTGATGCAGGCGGTGCGCAGCCCCTGCTCGGCCATGCCGAGCGTGGCGCGCAGGCCGGCACCGCCGGCGCCGACGACCACCACGTCGAACTTGTGGTCGACATAGGTATAGGCGGAAGCCGTGCTGGCGGCTTTTGCGTCCTTGGCCAACGTCAGCCTCCGAATGCCAGTTTGAGCAGGGCGAAGAGCGAGGCGACGCCGACCGCTATGGAAAAGAATGTGTTGAGCGCAATCAGCGCCAGCTTCATGCCCTCGCCATGCACATAGTCCTCGATGATGACCTGCATGCCGAGCCGCATATGGTAGAGCCCCGAGATCAGCACCAGCGCCAGGATCAGCGCCACGAACGGATTGGCGAGCGCTGCCCGCACCTCGGCATAGCCGGCGCCGTTGAGCGCGATCAGGAAGCCGACGAAGAACAGCATCAGCGGGATGTTGGCGATTGCGGTAAGGCGCTGGCGCCAGAAATGCTCGGTACCCTCGCGGGCCGAGCCAAGACCAAGGACCTTGGCCAGCGGCGTGCGCATATCGGTATTCTTGCCGCCCATGGTCAGGCTCCCCGCGCCATGTAGCCGGCGATCCAGATCAGCAGCGTCAGCGCGATCGAACCGGCCAGCGTCGCCCAGGCGATCTTCGAGGCGGTGTGCTTCTCAAGCCCGGCGCCGGTGTCCCAGACCAGGTGGCGCACGCCGCCCAGCATGTGATGCATTAGGGCCCAGGTGTAGCCGAACAGCATCAGCCGCCCCAGCCACGAGCCGAAGGCCCAGTTGACGAGATCGAAGGTGGCCTCGGTGCTCGCCGCAGCCATCAGCCAGAGCGCCACCAGCAGCGTGCCGAAATAGAGCGCGCCGCCGGTGATGCGATGGATGATCGACATCGTCATCGTGATCGGCGGCCGGTATACGGTCAGATGCGGCGAAAGCGGCCGTTCACGTCTGGCAGTTGCGCGGGTGGCTGGTGATTTGCTCATGGCTCCCCCAGGTTCGGCGTCCCGGAGCCGCGATAAATGCGGCATTTGCCGCTTTTACATATGACTTCGGACAGCCGGTTTCTAATGCTCTTTTTGCACCGCGTCAAAGCCAGAAAATCGTTTTGGAAACGTCATTTAGTCTGACAAATCGACGGTCTTTTGCTTCAATCGATTAGGGCGCCGGCTCGAAGCCGGCGCAACGTTCGCTGCAGTGCGGTATACCGGTAGCACCGCATTACCGGGTGCAGGTAAGCGGCGTCTTTCCACCCTTCATCACCAGAGCGTCGCGACCGTCGATCACGATTGCGTCATGTGCGATGCCGAACCGGCTGCTCTGGTTGGCGGGCGAGGCCGGCAAATCCTCGCTCGTGCCGTCGGGACCGAGCACGCGCAGTGACGTGCCGAGATTTTCGATGGTCATCCTGCCACCGTCGGCGCAGTTGTAGGTCGCGGTGCGCGGCTGTGGCGCCGTCAGGTCGGTGGCAGTGGGGGCAACGGCATTTCCAGCCTTCGGCGCGCTGTTTTGCGGCACGCAGGCCGCGACGGCCAAGAGCAGCAAAACCAACGGCGCCACCTGAAACGTCCGGCCTAACGCCATATGCTGTCCTCCCGCGCGGCAAGCTAGCCGCGATGCCTGGCCGAGATCAAGCTCGCCTTACGTCAATCCGCCGCCAGCGCCGGCGGCGATGGTGCGAGCAAGCATGGCCGAAAGATGGCTGCCAGGCCCAGGATATTAACCATGTTCATCAAGATCCTGCCCCGGAAGCCGCCGGGCTATTAACAAAGGTTAAGAAAAGGTTAATTTCCGATTCGAACAGGCCCAGACCAAAAGGTCGAAACATCATGGAGGACGCCATGCGTTCGAATTCGGGCAGACTGCGCCTTGCGGCGCTCACGCTGACGGCGCTGGCCGTCGGCTTTACGGCCCCGGCCTATGCCGGGCTGAGGCATCACGATCGCGTCTATGCCGATTCCTTCGGCAATCTCGTCATCGACAGCGCCGCCGGCTACAAGCGCATCATCGTCGGCGAGGGCAAGCTGGCCAAGGAACTGTCCGACTACACCGGCGCCGGCCAGCCCGACGTGATCTATGAAAACGAATCGGACGATGTCTCGGGCCCCGGCTGCTACCAGCCGCCGGTCTTCGTTAAGGGCCGCTCCTATATGTACGGCCTCTCCGACGGCGAGATGCCGAACCTCAGCCCTTGCCGCTGACCTTGGGCATCGCGCGGTCTTGCCGCGCGGCCGGCCCGGCCGAGACGCGCACGCAGTCGCGGCCGCTGCCCTTGGCCTGATACAGCGCCTCGTCGGCGCGCCGCAGCAGATCGGAAAAATCCTCGCCCGCATGAAGCTCGGCGACGCCGAAGCTGGCGGTGCAGCGATGCTCGACCGGCAGGCTGTCGATCGGCAGCGCGCCGAAAGCACTGCGCGCGCCTTCGGCGAACAGCCGCGCGGCCGCGAGGTTGGTGCCCGGAAGGATGATGGCGAACTCCTCGCCGCCGATGCGGCCGGCGACGTGATGCTCGGCCGCCGCCTCGCGCAGGAAGCCGGCAAACGTCTCGATGACGCGGTCGCCGGCGGCATGGCCATAGCTGTCGTTGATGCTCTTGAAATGATCGAGATCGGCGATCACCAGCGCCACCGGAACGCCCTGGCGCACCGCGTCCTTCAGCGCGATCTCGGCATGACGCTCGAAGCCGCCGCGGTTGAGCAACCGCGACAGCGTGTCCGTCTCCGACTTCGACGTCGCTTCGGCCAGCACGTCGCGCACCAGGATCGCCAGCGCCAGCAGCGCCAGCGCGAAGCCGAACACCGTGCCGAGCGATTGCGACACCAACGCGTAGACGGTCTGCCCATAGGCTTGCGGATTGGCGCCCCAGCCACCCAGCGCATGCGCAATGAACGGCTTCGAGGCGAATTGCGCGGCGCTGGCGGCCAGAACGGCCATCAGCAGGGCATCGAGACGCCCGCGCCTTTGCCTGGACGACCAGACGATGCCGAGGGCCGCGAACTGCATGGCTGCGTAGGGAAGCTGATAGGCCATCATGCGGGTGAGCGAATGGCGCGGCAGATCCTGCACGAACCACACCGCGACCGAAGCGACGGCCAAGAAGGCCAGCATCGGCGGCCAGGGCGGCGTCACACCGTATTTATGGGCCAGCCCGCCATTGAAGGCGATGGTGGCGCCGAGGAACACGGCAAAGGCCGTGACAACCACCGGCCGGGCATTGTCGAAGGCCGGGATGCTGAATTCGATGGCGAAATAGGCCATGCCCAGCATGTAGCCGAACGCCAGCCAGCGCGCCGACACGCGGCCCACGTCGTGGATGGCGATCATCATGAAGGCCGCCGCCAGCAGGCCGGCGACGAACAGATTGATAATCAGAATGAATTCGGCGCTGCCCATTGTTCTTCATACCCCGCAGGACAGCAAACCATCGACGGGCGAAAAAGACGTTAACGGGCGGCATGATGACATAGTCGTTGGCCGAAGCGCGTTCGCCTTCAGCCGACGCTGGCGTTCTCCGGAACGAAGACGGTTTCCGCCCGCTCGTAGGACAGGCGCACGCTGTCGCGGCCGTTCTTCTTGGCCTTGTAGAGTGCCTCGTCGGCGCGCTGCATCAACGGCGCCAGCCCTTCATCGCCGGTGCGGGCGGCGACGCCAAAGCTTGCCGTCACCCTGACACCCGGCGGCAGGGTGGCGACGCCATCGGACGAATAGAGCGAACGGATCGCCTCGGCGAACAGGCGCGCCGAAGCAAGATCGCACAGCGGCAGGAGCACGGCGAACTCCTCGCCGCCGATGCGGCCGGCAGCACCCCGCGTGCCGGTGGCGAAACTCAGCTTGGCGGCGAAATCGGCGATGACCCTGTCGCCCGCCGCATGCCCGTGCTGGTCGTTGAGCGCCTTGAAGTGATCGAGGTCGGCCAGCACCAGCGCAACCGGGAGCCTGGCCGAGTCACACTGCCGCAGAAGCAGAGCCGCCCGTTCCTCGAAGCCGCGGCGGTTGAGCAGGCCGGACAGCGGATCGGTGTAGGTCTCGGCCTTCAGCGCCTTCATCACGTCGAGCGCGGCGGCGGTAAACAGCGAGAGCGCGATCAACAGCGACAGCAACGCCTGCGACAGCAGCGCCGTCGTCCAGTAGGACGAGGAATAAAACCCGTCATAGGTCGTGAAGGGGCCATGCACGACGACGATGGCGAGGGTGCGGCCGATGAAATTGAGCCCGGAAAGCAGCGCCAGCACGAACAGGATCATCTCCGTCGGGCCATTTCTGCGCACGGTGCGCAGTTCCGCGGCGACCAGCAGGCTGAGGCCGCCGAAACCGAAATTCATCGAGAGAATCCGCCATGTCAGGTCCGGCTGGACGAACAGGAACCAGCACAGCGCCGACAAGCCGCCGCCCGCCAGAATGCCGATCCCGACATAGGGCACGCGCCGCCCGTAACGCGAAACGATCGCCCCGGCCAGGCAGCAGGCGGCAATGGTGAAGCATATGTTGGACAGGAGCTTGGTCGGCGCCATGCCGATCGGCAGCGTGAAATACTGCAGCAGGAAACCCGCCGGACAGAAGGTATAGCTGACAGCCAGCACGGCCAGATAGGGACGGTGGCGCTGATGGAACCACAGCCCGAGGAACGCACCGCCGAGCGCCAGCGCTATCGTCGGATTGAGCAGCGCTATGAATAGGCCTGTGTCCAAAGGACCGTGACTTCCCCTCGCTTACGCCGGGGAAGACGTTAGGCCCCAAGCCCAAACAAGCAGTTAAACGACACCGGAAATATACAGGGATCGTCTCCTATCGGCGGGTCGCCGGCGCGATCCTTCAAAGCAATTCCAGGAAAAGTGTGAACGGTTTTCCGTCCGGAATTGCATCAAAACAAACAGAGCAAAACCCCGAGCCGCATTGCGGTCTCGGGGTTTGGCATGGTTCGCAACGGATTGCTGAGGTCAGTACCTATTTCCAGTCGCGGATGTCGACGAAATGACCGGCGATCGCCGCCGCCGCCGCCATCGCCGGCGACACCAGATGGGTGCGGCCCTTGAAGCCCTGCCGGCCCTCGAAATTGCGGTTCGAGGTCGAGGCGCAGCGCTCATGCGGCTTCAGCCGGTCGTCATTCATGGCCAGGCACATCGAGCAGCCCGGCTCGCGCCAGTCAAAGCCGGCGGCAAGGAAGATCTTGTCCAGACCCTCGGCCTCGGCCTGTTCCTTGACCAGGCCTGAGCCCGGCACGATCATGGCGTTGACGCGCGGATTGACGGTCTTGCCCTCGACCACCTTGGCGGCGGCGCGCAGATCCTCGATGCGGCCATTGGTGCAGGACCCGATGAAGACGCGGTCGAGCGCGATGTCGGTGATCTTGGTGCCCGGCGTCAGCCCCATATAGTCGAGCGCGCGCAGCTTCGATGTGCGCTTGTTCTCATCGGTGATGTCTTCCGGATTCGGCACGATGCCCTGCACCGAGACGACGTCCTCGGGCGAGGAGCCCCAGGAGACGATCGGCGGCAGTTTCGCCGCATCGAGCACGATCACCTTGTCGAAATGCGCGCCTTCGTCCGACTGCAGCGTCTGCCAGTAGGCAAGGGCCGCATCCCAGGCAGCGCCCTTCGGCGCGCGCGGCTTGTCCTTGACATAGGCGAAGGTCGTCTCGTCGGGCGCGATCAGGCCGGCGCGGGCACCTCCCTCGATCGACATGTTGCAGATGGTCATGCGGCCTTCCATCGACAGCGCGCGGATCGCCGCGCCGGCATATTCGATGACATAGCCGGTGCCGCCGGCCGTGCCGATCTCGCCGATGATGGCGAGGATGATATCCTTGGCGGTAACGCCTTCCGGCAGCACGCCGTCGACACGCACCAGCATGTTCTTGGCCTTGCGCTGGATCAGCGTCTGCGTCGCCAGCACATGCTCGACCTCCGAGGTGCCGATGCCATGCGCCAAGGCACCAAAGGCACCGTGCGTCGAAGTGTGGCTGTCGCCGCAGACGATGGTCATGCCGGGCAGCGTAAAACCCTGCTCCGGGCCGATGATGTGGACGATGCCCTGGCGGATATCGTTCTCGGAATAATATTCGATGCCGAAGTCCTTGGCGTTCGTCGCCAGCGCCTCGACCTGGATGCGGCTTTCCTCGTTCTTGATGCCGAACTTGCGCTCCGGCGAGGTCGACACATTGTGGTCGACCACGGCCAGCGTCTTTTCCGGATGCCGAACCTTGCGGCCGGTCATGCGCAGGCCTTCGAAGGCCTGCGGGCTGGTCACTTCATGGACGAGGTGACGGTCGATATAGAGCAGGCAGGTGCCGTCGTCCTGGCGGTCGACGACATGGTCGTCGAAGATCTTGTCGTAGAGGGTGCGCGGTGCGCTCATGTGCGTAAATCCGTCGATATGAAAATGGGGAAGAGGTGAGCGCCGGAAGCCAACCGGCCCGGCAAGCGGTCTGGTCAGTTCGGCCTAGCTAAGTCGGCTGGTCGGCGCGCCGCAGACGCGCGCGGAAAATCGCGACGGCAGGCGTTTTCTGTCCTGCAGCACGAAACCCTTGTAGGCCGGATCGCCAAAAAGCTCTTCCATGGCGCTGCTCATATCAATGTTTTGGCTTTTCGGCAATTGCGGCTGCCTTTTCAGGATCTGCGTTCCTCGCCCCACGAAGTGGGGAGAGGTGGCCCGGCGCAGCCGGGACGGAGAGGGGCCTGCGCGGCGTTGGGGATTCGTTGTCTCAGGGCCTGGTAGGCCCTTCATATCATGGCCTGTCCGGCGCGCCCGGTCTCTCACCGGGCTTTGGCTTCGCGAAAGTCGTCCCCCTCTCCGTCCCGGCTTCGCCGGGCCACCTCTCCCCCGCTTCGCAGGGGCGAGGAACCCAAGAGCCCCTCCCAATCAAAGCACCTCGAACACGAACGTCTTCACCAGCGCCTCCGGATCGCCGATCGCATAGCAGCGGAACCATGGGCTTTCCTCGACCGGCCGCCATTTTTGCGCCTGCGCAAGCTCATCGAACACGGCCTGAAACCCGCCGGCCTCAAAAACCTGGTCGCGCACGGTGAAGATGGCGTGGCCGCCCTTTCTGGTGATGCGCACCAGTTCGTGCAGGCCGGAGGCCGGCGCATGGCCGATGGTGAACACGCCGGTGGAGAAGAAAGCGCGAAAATGCCCGTCCGGCCAGGGCAGCGGACCGCCGAGCATCGCATTCTTCAGTTCGCTGTAGGCATTGCGGCTGCCGGCGATCTTGAGCATGTCGTCGGACAGGTCGAGCCCGGCAATGTCATGATAGCCAAGCGCCTTGAGAGATGGCCCCGACAGACCGGTGCCGCAGCCGGCGTCTAGCAGTGGCCCTTCGCTCAATGGCACATGGCGCGACACCCAGGCGGTGATCAGGAACGGCAGCAGATAGCCGAGCGAAGCGGTCTCGCTGTCATATGTCGCGGCCCATGCCGCATAGGCCTTGGCGAGCGCTTCCGGCGTATCGGCCGCATAGACGGAATCCAGCGCCGCATTGGCCTTGTCGACGATCATGGGACTCTCCGGAGCTGGTCGCATTCTGCCATCGTAGCGCCGTCTTCGCCGGACTTCTATTCCCCGTGCTGGTTTCGCAACCGCTTCTCCAGCGCCCGCAGGGCCAGCGACAGGCCGACGGTGAGGATGAGATAGATATAGGCGACGATCGAGTAGGTCTCGAAGAAGCGGAACGAGCCGGCGGCATAGACCTTGCCCATCTGGGTGATATCGGCGACGCCGAGCACCGAGACCAGCGAGGAATCCTTGACCATGGCGACGAAATCATTGCCGAGCGGCGGCAGGATGGTGCGGATTGCCTGCGGAAACACGATTAGCCGGAAGCGCTGGGCACGCGTCAGCCCGAGCGCCTTGGCCGCCTCGATCTGGCCTTTCTCGACCGCCTGGATGCCGGCGCGAAACACTTCGGAGATGAAGGCGGAATAGCCGATGGTCAGCGCCATGATGGCGCGCCATAAGAGCGACACGTCGCGCACCAAAAGCTCGCCGAGGATACCGGCATTCTGCAACGGTGCTGTCAGCGCGTTCCACGCAGCGACGAAGGCCGGCGCGCCGGCGAAGGCTATCCAGAACAGCAGCACCAAGATCGGCACGCCGCGGATGATCTCGACATAGAAGCGCGCGACCTGGCGCAGCACACGCGAGCCGGACAATCCCATCAGCGCGATGCCAAGCCCGATCACTGACGCCAGCGCGAAGGCAATGACGGTGACGAAGACGGTGATGCCGATGCCCTTTGCGACGGTGGCGAAAACCTGGGCGTAGAGGCCGCTCGTCGCGATAAAGACGGCGGCCGCAAGCGCAAGCGTCGCGGCTACGGCTAGCCACCAGGGGAACTCGGATTTGGCGGAGGAGGTTGCGGGCGTTGCCATCAGGCGACAGCGATCAAGGTGGCTTTCCGAAAGCCGGGCGCCAAGGCACCCCCCTCTGGCCTGCCGGCCATCTCCCCCTCAAGGGGGGAGATTGGCAGCTTCACCCTCGCCGCCCATCCTGCAACTTTGGAGATTGGCGAAGACCGAAGCGACATCCGATCTCCCCCCTCGAGGGGGAGATGCCCGGCAGGGCAGAGGGGGGTAGCCTGGCGCAATGCCAGCGGGATTTTCGACGCACAACCGTCGCGCATCATTCGCGCCAAGACGAGCTCACTGCCCCATCTTGTAATCAAGAAACCACTTCTTGTTCAGCGCATCCAGCGTGCCGTCGGTTTTCAGCGCTGCGATCGCCGCATTGACCGGCTTCACCAGGTCGGATCCTTTCGGGAAGATAAACCCAAAATCCTCGGTGCCGAGCGGTCCGCCGATCAACTTCAGCTTGCCTTCGGAGGCATCGACATAGCCCTTGCCGGCAGTGCCGTCGGTAAGCACCACGTCGACGTCGCCTGACTTCAGCGCCTGCACCGTGGCGCCGAACGTCTCGAACAGTTTTATCCTCGGGTTCTGCTCATTGCCGTCGAGCACGCTGTAGACGGCGGTGTAGAAGGGCGTCGTGCCGGCCTGCGCGCCGATCAGCCCGTCCTTGAAGGCGCCGAAGGTCTTGGCGTCGGTGAAGCGGCTTTCGTCGCCACGCACCAGCATGAACTGTTCCGAGCGCATATAGGGGTCGGAGAAGTCGACCTTCTCCTTGCGGTCGTCCTTGATGGTGATGCCGGTCATGCCGATGTTGTACTGGTTGTCGGAAACCGCCTGGATCATCGCGTCCCAGGAAGTGTTCTGGTACTCGACCTTGAAGTTCAGCCGCTTGGCGATCTCATCCATCGCGTCATATTCCCAGCCGATCTGTTTTCCCGTCTTGGCATCGATGAACTGCAGCGGCGGATAGGCGTTTTCCGTCACCACAACCACCTTCTTGCCGCCGAGATCGGGCAGCGCCTGCGCCCATGCGGCGACGGGCGCGAGTAGGCAGGCCAGCAGGCCGGCCAGCAGCAGTTTCGATTTGGTCATGACACACTCCCGGAACGTGAAACGCCCCCATCCGTTTGGGGCTTGCAGGAAAATCCGGCGCCGACTTTAGCTTTCCGCAAGCGCCATGCAAGCCGATCCGCTGCACCGCTTGGCGCGATAGCGGATTCCCATGCTTTCAATCGGCGGATTCCGGAACGATCGTGTCGTGGTGAGGATCAGTCGCGATCCGCCGCATTCTCGGTAGCGTTCCGCAACCGAGTGACCAAACGGCTGACCGTCGCGTGCAGGGCCTTCAGCTCGCCAGGCTCCAGCGGCATGCTGCAGGCAAGCCCGGAGGACACCTCCTTCATCCGCCCGCGCAGCGCATGGCCCTTGGCGGTCGGCTCGACCAGCACGCGGCGCTCGTCCGCCGCGTCGCGCCGACGCGTGACCAGACCACCTGCTTCCAGTCGTTTGAGCAGCGGGGTCAGCGTCGCGGAATCCAGGCCCAGCGCCGCGCCAAGCGCCCCCACCGTGCTCGGCGCGTGCTCCCACAGCGCCAGCATCGCCAGATATTGCGGATAGGTGAGCCCGAGCGGATCGAGCAACGGCCGATAGAGCTTCGTCATCAGCCCGCTCGCCGAATAGAGCGCGAAACAGAGCTGCTGGTCGAGCCGCGGAACGGGAAAAGTCCCGGCGGTTGCCGCCGGGACGTCGCTGGCACTCTCTATGGTCTTTGTCGTCATGCTGCCTTTGCCGGAAGCGCCACTGCCGAAAGCGCTACCTCGACATTGCCCTTGATGGCGTTGGAATAGGGACAGATCTGGTGCGCCGCCGATACAAGCGCTTCCGTGGCCGCCTGATCAAGGCCTTTCGTCTCGGCCGACAGCGAAACGCCAAGCGCGAAACCGCCCTGGCCATTGGGGTGCAGGCTGACATTGGCCGTCACCACAGCGTCCTCGAGCGGTAGCTTCTGCTTGCCGGCGATGAAGCGCATGGCGCTTTCGAAGCACGCCGCATAGCCGGCAGCAAACAGTTGCTCCGGATTGGTGGCGCCACCCTTGCCACCCAGTTCCTTCGGCATGGCAAGGTCGACGCTGAGCAGGCCATCATTGGTCCGTACATGGCCGGCGCGGCCGCCGACGGCACGGGCTTCGGTGGAGTAGAGTGCAGGCATTTCGTTTCTCCAATTATTTTATGCACGATTGTTTAGTGTACAAGATAATTGGAGTCAACCAAAGCTGGGGCAGATTTTCCGCCTGGAGCAAGCCGATCCCATCGGGACGGGCTCTGCCTGCCCCCAAACGAAAAAAAGGCAGCCGAAGCCGCCTTTCCGAAGAATGCGTATCGAAAAACTTATTCGGCGGTAGCCGCTTCCGCGGCCTTGGCGGCCTCGTCGGCGGCCTTGGCGGCTTCGTCGGCGGCCTTCTTCTCGGCGGCTTCTTGGGCGGCCTTCTCGGCGGCCAGCGCCTGGGCAGCGGCGACTTTCTCGGCCTCGATGCGCGCCTTCTCGGCGTTCAGCGCATCACGCTCCTCGTCGTTCAGCTTGCGGGCGCGCACGCCGGTGTTCTCGGAGATACGGGCCGACTTGCCGCGGCGGTCACGCAGGTAATAGAGCTTGGCGCGGCGCACCTTGCCGCGGCGCACGATCTCGACGCCCTCGACCATCGGCGAATAGACCGGGAACACGCGCTCCACGCCTTCGCCGTAGGAGATCTTGCGGACGGTGAAGTTTTCCTGGAAGCCGGCGCCGGAGCGGGCGATGACGACGCCCTCATAGGCCTGGACGCGGGTGCGGGTGCCTTCGGTCACGCGGACCTGAACGCGCACGGTGTCGCCGGGCTGGAATTCGGGAAGCTTGCGCTTGGCTTCGATCTTGGCGGCCTGTTCGGCCTCGAGCTGACGGAGGATATCCATCTCTTAAAAATCCACTTCTTGTTCTTCCGACAGTCAGAGCGTCCGACACTCGCCTTGCAGTTCCATTGACCGCTCGGCTATGCCCTTTGTCGGAGACATCGGGCAGGGGCGACTACACCGTCATTGTTGACGGGCCAGAAGATCGCGCTTGGCAGATTGTTCTTCCGGTTCGGGCGGGCACATACAGCTATTTCGACGCTTTGTCACGCCTTGGCCCTGTCTTTTTTGCGCGCATGCCATCACGCAATTGTCCCGGGCGGGGTTGCGCCCTCCTGTCAAGCTTCCTAATCCGGGGCAAGCATTCAGTCTTCGGCGGCGCCCTGATGTCTGTTTTCGACGTGATCCTGCTCTTTCTGGCGGGTTTTTTGTCAGGCGCCGCCAACGCGGTCGCCGGCGGCGGCACGTTCATCACCTTCGGTGCCATGACGCTGGTCGGCCTGCCGCCGATCGTCGCCAACGCCACCTCTTCGGTGACGCAGTTTCCCGGCTACGTCACCTCGACGCTCGCCTACGCCGCAGACATCAGACATTTCTGGCGCCAGGCATTGCTGCTCTGTCTGATCTCGGCCTTCGGCGCGCTGGCCGGCGCGCTCATCCTTTTGGCGCTCGACAATCCGTCCTTCCGCGCCATGGTGCCGTGGCTGCTGCTGGCCGCAACTGCTCTCTTCGCTGCCGGGCCATGGCTGAAGCCGTCGCCGAAGCCGGATCATGAAGCGTCTGTGGGCTCGCTCGTCGGCTCGCTGGCACAGTTCCTGACCTCCATCTATGGCGGCTTCTTCGGCGCGGGCATGGGCGTGATGATGCTGGCGACGCTTGGCCTTACCCAGTCAGGCGACTATCACAAGCTGAACGCACTGAAGAACATGCTGGCCATGGTCATCGCCGCGATCGCCATCCTGGTCTTCGTCTCCGGCGGCGTCATCGCCTGGCCGCAGGCGATCGTCATGATCCCGGGCGGCGCGCTCGGTGGCTATGCCGGCGTCTGGATCGCCAAACGCGTGCCGCAAAATGTCGTGCGCGGCTTCGTCGTCGCCGTCGGCCTCTTTCTCGCCTTCTATTACTTCGCCAAGGGGTGAACCCGACCATTGCCGGAAGCTTTCTCGGCATCGGTCTCGTTCGTCACCATGGAATTCGCCAGCTCCCCCACCCGCCGCAGTGCGTGCCGGTGGGCATCGTCCCAGCGTCCGCCCAGCCCCAGCCGGATGCAGTAGCCGAAATGGTTTGTGGCGCTGAACATCTTTCCAGGCGCAATCACGATGTTCTCCGCCAGGCAGACCCGGAACAGCTCAAGCGAGTCGATGCTGTGCGGCAGTTCCACCCAGAGAATAAACCCGCCCTGCGGATCGGTGACGCGCGTTCCCGCTGGAAAATTCCGCGCTATCAATCCGCGCGCCTCGTCGACCCGCGTCGCGACCGTCGCGCGCAATTGACGGTATCCGGCCTCGATGCCCGGCTGCGTCAAGAGGTCGGCCATTGCACGCTCCAGCACCGCCGTCTGGCTGCCGCTGGTCGATTCCTTCAGGCGCACGAGCTTGGCACCCCAGCGCCCGGCCTCCACCCAGCCAAGCCGAAGGCCTGGCGCGATCGTCTTGGAGAACGACCCGCACATCATGACGTGCCCGGTCGCATCGAATGAGCGCACCGCGCGGCGCTGTTCGTCCAGCTCGGCGAGATCGTTGTAGAGGACGTCCTCGACCAGCGGGATGCCACGGTCGGCAACCATCCGCGCCAAATGCTGCCGGTCGGCCACGGGAATACTTGATCCGATCGGATTGGAAAGCGTGGGCACTGCGAGCACGGCCTTGATCGGTTGAGTGTCGAAGGCGAATTGCAGCGCATCGAGCGAGAAGCCGGTGCGTGGATGGGTCGGGATCTCGAGCGCGCGCAGGTGCAGGTTCTCGAGGATCTCCAGGAAGGCAAACAGGGTCGGCGATTCCAGCGCAACGATGTCGCCCGGTTTCGTCACCGCCCGCAGGCACAGCGTGATCGATTCCAGGCAGCTGTTGGTCACGACGATGTCCTGTGGGTCGAGCTGGCAGCCCATGCGTAGCGCATGGCGTGCAATGGCGCGCCGCAGGCTCTCGTCGCCATAGCCGGTCGTGTAGTTGCACAGTGTCGCCCGGTGGCGTTGCACGGCGCGGCTGACGGCACGGCGGACACGCTCCTCGGCAAACAGGTCCGCACTCGGACAGGCAGCGCCGAAGGAGATGTAGGCGGGATCGTGCGCGAGATGCATCACTCGCGCCGCGAGCGAACCGACGTCCACCGCCATGGAATCTGCCGGCGGATTCGATGTCTCCGGTTCGGGCAGGCTCGGCGACCGTGTCGCGACGAAATAGCCCGAGCGCGGTCGCGCTTCGATCAGGTGCGCATCCTCCAGCATGCGATAGGCCTGCAGCACGGTGCCGATCGACACGGCGCGGCTGCGCGCCAGTTCGCGCACGGAGGGAATGCGTTCGCCCCGCATCAGCGTACCCGCCCGGATCGGCGTCGCGATCGAATGCGCGAGCTGCAGGTAAAGGACCTCTGCGGATTGATCGTCTTGCATGTGCAATGCCTACCGCAAAATCGACTGAGCCGACTGACACAGATTGCAGGCACTTCGCCTGGTACAGATGCCCGATAATCCTCACTGTACCATATCAGATGCCCGCTGGCTGTGACTGTGCGTGCTGACGCTGGCGATCTACCGTTCAGCCCATGACCGATGTCGGCCCCGAGCCTGGTGGTCGAAATGGACCACGCAAAACAGCCAGCCGACACCAACGCATTCACACGGAGGACTGAGCCATGTTTCCGATCGATATCTGGTTGGCCTACACAATCGCGAGCGTCCTGATCGTGCTCGCGCCCGGACCCGACATCGTGCTCTCGATTGCGCGCGGCCTGAGCCAGGGCCGCCTCGCGGCGACGGTATCGGGAATGGGGGCCGGCACCGGCATCCTGATCCACTCGCTTGCCGCCACCTTCGGGCTGGCGCTGCTGATCCAGACCTCGGCCGCCGCGTTCCTGGCGCTAAAACTCGCCGGAGCTGCATATCTTGTCTGGCTGGGGGCGAAGGCGCTGTTCTCGCGAAATCTCGTCAGTTTCGCGCCGACGGCGCGGCGGCCTCTTCACGCGATCTACCTGGCGGGGCTGATGTCGAACGTCCTCAATCCGAAGATCGGACTGTTCGTGCTTGCCTTCATCCCGCAGTTCGTCAGCGCCGACCGCGGCCCGGTCAACACGCAGATGCTGACCTACGGCGCCTGGCTTGCCATCATCGCCGCCATCGGCCTTTCGCTCATCGGCGGCTTTGCTTCGGTTTTGAGCCGATGGCTGCTTAGCCGTCCGCGCGCGGTTGCCGGGATCAATATCGGCGCAGGCATCACGTTCGTCATGACCGGCCTGTCCGCCGCCGCGATGAAACACGGCTGAGCTTCATTGACATGCAGGTATTTACCTGCATGTTGGCCTCACAACGGAGTGAGGGCGATGGACGCCGACAAGGTTTTCAAAGCGCTGGGCGACCCGACACGCAGAAAGCTGCTTGACCTTCTGTGCGAGCAGAACGGGCAGACGCTCGGCCAGCTGTGCGAAAACCTGGAGATGGCAAGGCAGTCCGCCACTCAGCACATCGACCTGCTGGAGGCGGCCAATCTGGTGAGCACGGTCCGGCGTGGCCGGGAAAAGCTGCACTTCATCAACCCCGTGCCGCTGCACGACATCTACGAGCGGTGGGTGCGAAAATTCGAACGGCAGCGGCTCAGCCTGCTGCACGACCTGAAGCAAGAACTCGAAGGAGAGGACCGATGACCAGAGAGACGACCAGTTTTGTCTACGTGACCTATATCCGCTCTACGCCGCAAAAAGTGTTCGAGGCCATAACCAGGCCCGATATCGCCAGGCGCTACTGGGGCCACGAGAACGTCTCCGACTGGAAGGCGGGATCGAAATGGGAACATATCCGCGCCAATGACGAGCGCACCGTCGAACTCGTCGGCAAGGTCGCCGAAATCTCGCCGCCGACCCGTCTCGTGATGACCTGGGCGAACGCCTCGCAGGCCGACGATCCGTCGCAGTACAGCCGGGTGACGTTCGGCATCGAGGAATACGAGACCATGGTGCGGCTGACCGTCACCCATGACGAGCTCGAAGCCGGCAGCGGCATGGCGAAAGGCATCAGCCAGGGCTGGCCGGCGGTGCTGTCCAGCATGAAATCCTTCCTCGAAACCGGCAGCGGAATCGACCTTTTCGCCAAGCCGAAATCGGCCTGAAACGCTAGAGCGATTCCAGGAAAAGTGCGTAGCGGTTTTCCGTCCGAAATTGCGTGAAAACAAAGAGTTAGCGGGAGAACGACGATGAGCAAGATCTATGGCGGCGGATGTGCGTGCGGCGCAATCCGTTACGAAACGAGCAGCGAACCCATCTTCGAGAACCACTGCCAATGCCATGATTGCCAGAAACGCAGTGGCACTGGCCACGGATCCTATCTGACCTTCGGCCGGCGCGCCGATATGGCAATCACCGGCGAAGCGAAAACCTGGCGGTTGGCGGGCGACAGCGGCAACGAAAAGGTGCATGCCTTCTGCCCGACCTGCGGAACGCCGGTCTATCTGACATTCGCCGCCATGCCGGACCTGATCGCGGTCCACGCGACCAGCCTTGACGACCCAGGCCAATTCAATCCGCGGGTTGTGACATACAGCATTCGCGGCCATGCCTGGGACACGATGGATCCCGTCTTGCAGAAGTTCGAGCGGATGCCCGGCTAATAGCCAACAGGGTAGCCAAGTTGTCGCCAGAGACTCTGAAGCGATCTCAGCCTTTGATCTTGCCGTTCTGCACCAGGTCCGGCCGTCGTGTTATTGTGAGCGCCTCGGACTCCGCACGCCGCCAGGCGGCGATCTTCTTGTGATTGCCCGACATCAGCACCTCGGGGATCGGTCGGCCCTCGAACTCCTGCGGCCTTGTATAGTGTGGGTGTTCGAGCAGACCGTTCTCAAAACTTTCTTCCTCGCCCGACACCGCATTGCCCATGACGCCGGGCAAAAGCCGCACCACCGCGTCGAGCAGCACCAGTGCGGCCGGCTCGCCGCCGGAGAGGATGAAGTCGCCGACCGAAACCTCCTCCAGCCCGCGCGCCTCGATCAGCCGCTGGTCGACGCCTTCGAAACGGCCGCAGAGGATGACAGCGCCCGGCCCGGCGGCGAGCTCGCGTACCCGAGCCTGCGTCAACGGTTTTCCACGCGGACTCATCAGCAGGCGCGGTCGCGCATCGCCCGGCGGCGAAGCATGGTCGATCGCCTTCGCCAGCACGTCGGCGCGCATTACCATGCCGGCGCCGCCGCCGGCAGGCGTGTCGTCGACGGTGCGGTGCCGGTCGGTGGCGAAATCGCGGATCTGGATCGCGTCCAGCGACCATGTCCCGGCCTCCAGCGCCCGCCCGGCCAGCGACAGGCCGAGCGCGCCCGGAAACATCTCGGGATAGAGCGTCAGCACCGAGGCGGCAAAGCTCACCGGTTGCCCCCGGCATCCCTTGGTCCGCGCGGCCGGCCCTTCGGATCGAAACCGTCGCGGCCGGACGCCTCGCTGTCCTCGTCGTCGACCAGGCCGGCGGCCGCCGGATCGACGCGAACAAAACCCTCGGCGATCGACACTTGCGGCACGGCGGCCTGCGTGAACGGGATCAGCACGCCCTTGCGCCCGCCTAGAGTCACGTCGAGTATGTCGCCGCCACCAAAATTGTGTACCGCCACGACCTTGCCGATCTCGGCGCCGGTGTCGTCCCTGACCGCCAGGCCGACCAGGTCGGCATGGTAGAATTCGTCCTCCTCGCCATCGTCCGGCAGCATCGAGCGGTCGACGAAGAGTTCCGTGCCGGCGAGCGCCTCGGCGGCGTTGCGGTCGCTGACGCCCTTGAACCGCACCACGACCACGGTGTTGGCCGGCCTGATGTCGATGATCTGGAAGGCGCGGCCGTCCCTGGCATAGAGCGGCCCGTAATCGGCCAGCGCAAGCGGCTCGCCGGTGAACGTCTTGACGCGCACTTCGCCCTTGATGCCATGCGCGGCGCCGATCACGGCCATCTGGACGGGGTTCTGGGGCTTGCTCATGGCGAAAGGTCCTTTGCCTTGCTCTATCCCTAGCCAGTTGTCATTTCAATGACGCGCTCTTCACCGCTTCCTAACCCGGCTGCCGGAAAATGGCCGGGAACTGGAAGAGCGCCATGCAGGAATTCCTCATCCCGGCAAAGCCCGACCTTCAGGCAGCGCGCGAAAGCTGGCTGAAGATGCTGGCGCGCGAACGCCGGCTGTCGCCGGAAACCGTCGAAGCCTATGAGCGCGACACGCGCCAGTTCCTGCATTTCCTGACCGGACATTGCGGCGGCCCGCCCGGAATTTCGGATATCGCCGATCTGCGCCCGGCAGACCTGCGCGGCTTTCTCGCCGCCCGCCGCAACGCCGGCGCCAGCGCCCGCACGCTCGGGCGAGGGCTGGCCGGCATCCGCTCGCTGCTGCGCTTTCTCGAACGGCGCGGCCTCGCCAATGCGGCGGGCGCGGCAGCGCTGCGCGCGCCGCGCCAGCCGAAGTCGCTGCCCAAGCCGCTGACCGCCGGCGACGCGCGGCACGTCGTTTCGGTGGAGGGCCAGTTGGCGGAGGAGCCATGGATCGCCGCCCGCAACGCCGCTGTGCTGACGCTGCTCTATGGCTCGGGCCTGCGCATTTCCGAGGCGCTCGGCCTCAGCGGCGCCGACCTGTCGTCGGAGACCGACACCGTGCTGCGCATCACCGGCAAGGGCGGCAAGACGCGGCTGGTGCCGGTGCTGCCGGTGGCGCTCAGGGCAGTTGCCGAATACCGGCGGCTCTGCCCCTATCATATCGACCCGAAGGGGCTGCTGTTTCGCGGCGCCCGCGGCGGTCCGCTCAATCCGGCCATCGTCCAGCGCGAGATGGCAAAACTGCGCTCGGCGCTCAATTTGCCGGATACGGCGACACCGCACGCGCTGCGCCATTCCTTCGCCACGCATCTGCTCGGACGCGGCGGCGACCTCCGAACCATCCAGGAACTCTTAGGCCATGCCAGCCTGTCGACCACCCAGATCTACACCGGCGTCGACACCGCACGGCTGCTCGAAATCTACGACTCCGCGCATCCGAGGGCGTGATCGGCTTGGGTCTCAGAACAATTTTGCCACGCCGGTTAACCGCTTTGCCGCTTTTTTCCCTTAAGACGCAGGCCATGAAACGTGTCATCGCCACCGCTGACCGCGCGGCCTCTGTGTCGCTCAAGCTGCTTGTTGCGTTCAACGTCCTGTTTTTCCTGTCTTTCCTGATCGTCGCGCTGCTTGCGGCCGGCAGGGCGCATGCGCAGACGCCGGTCTGCAGCGGTGCCGACATGCTGTCGGCATTGCAGAAGGACAACCCGGACACCTACCGCAAGATCGAGACGGAGGCGGCCGCGACCCCGAACGGCAAGGGATTGTTGTGGAAACTGGAAAAGGCCGGCGAGAAGCCATCCTGGCTGTTCGGCACCATGCATATGACCGACCCGCGCGTCACCACGCTGCCGCCCGCCGCGCAAACGGCCTATGACGCCGCAGACACCATCATCATCGAGACCACGGAAGTGCTCGACAAGCAGAAGATGATGGCGGCCATGCTCAACGAGCCGGACCTGATGATGTTCACCGACAACACCACGCTGTCGTCGCTGCTGTCGCCGGACGATGCCGCGGTGGTGAACAAGGCACTCGACGCACGCGGCATTCCGCCGGGCAGCGTGTCCAAGATGAAGCCGTGGCTGTTGTCGGCCATGGTGGCGCTCCCGGTTTGCGAGGTCGCCCGCCAGGCCGGCGGCACGCCGGTGCTCGACGTCAAGCTCGCGCAGGATGCCATGGCTTCAGGCAAGACCGTCGAAGGTCTGGAAACGGTCGCCGGCCAGCTGCGCGCCATGGCCTCGCTGCCGCTCGCCTTTCACATGAAGGGGCTGGTCGACACACTCAAGCTCGGCGACAGGATAAACGACGTCAACGAAACCATGATCGTGCTCTACTTGAACGGCGACACCGGCATGTTCTGGCCGCTGTTCCGCGCGATCCTGCCAGGCGATGGCGACGACGCGGCGGGCTACGCGGCCTTCGATCAAACCATGATCACCAGCCGCAACCAGGTGATGGCTGACCATGCCGGACCAATCCTCGCTCGCGGCAACGCCTTCATGGCGGTCGGCGCCATGCACCTTCCGGGCGCGCAAGGCCTGGTCGAGGATTTTCGCAAGGCGGGTTATACCGTCACCGCCGTGCGCTGATCTGCACGGTCGGGTTGCACGTCGAATCACGCGAGTCGCCGTCCTTGTCGGGATTCGCCCTGATTCGCAGATCGATGGCGGACGGGTCCTGTTTTCAGCGAAAAAGGCCAAAGCGGTTGGCTTCCGCTCGCTCGCGGCCAAATTTGCGGGGGAAATACATGCCAACCAGCGATTCCGGGTTAAAATTGCCCTGCTTTCGGCATTTTCCAAGCGTAGTATGAAACCCGTTCAACGGTTGCGCGTTGATGGGTGTTGATTGATACTTTTCATCCTCGGAGGACACTTTATGGCGAACCCAAACGACCCCTTCACCTCTCCTGGCCCTGCGCCCAAATCGGGTGGCGGCGGTAGCGGCTGGCTGATTGCCCTGGTTGTCATCATCCTGGCCATCGTCGCGTACTATGTTTTCGGAAGAAGCGGCGAACACCCCTCGGCGCCCGCCGAACCGCCGGCCGCCAGCACACCGGCGCCTGCGCCCGCACCGGCTGAGCCGATGAAGCCCGCCGAACCGGCTCCCGCACCTGCGCCAGAACCCGCTCCGGCTCCCGCACCAGCCCCGGCGCCTGCTCCAGAACCTGCACCGGCGCCTGCACCAGCCCCGGCGCCCGCACCGGCCAACTGATCAGGCCCTGAATTCAACGACGAACGGCCCGCTGCAAAGCGGGCCGTTTTGTTTTGGGGCAAGACACGCGAAAGGCTCCTTTAGAAACTCGCTCCGGTGAGTCAGCTGGCGTGGTTTTCGAGAACCGGCGCGCAGCGGACATTTGGGGCCGTGAGCACCGGAAGCGCAGAAAACCGCGTCAGATGGCCGCCGGAGTAGAGTTTATGAAGGGGCCTTAGATGTGGATCGGCTTGAAGAACGTGGCCAGCGCCGCTTCCTTCACCGCTTCCGACATTGTCGGGTGCGCATGGCAGGTGCGGGCGAGATCTTCCGACGAGCCGCCGAATTCCATCAGCACCGCCGCCTCGTGGATCATCTCGCCGGCGCCGAAGCCGACGATGTGGACGCCAAGCACGCGGTCGCTCGCCTTGTCGGCCAGTATCTTGACGAAGCCGTCGGTGTGCAGCATGGCGCGCGCCCGGCCGTTGGCCGTGAACGGGAATTTGCCGGCCTTGTAGTCGATGCCGGCCTTCTTCAGCTCCTCCTCGGTCTTGCCGACCGAGGCGATTTCCGGGCTGGTGTAGACGACGTTCGGGATCACGTCATAATTCACGTGGCCGGCCTGGCCGGCAATCGACTCTGCCACCGCCACGCCCTCGTCCTCAGCCTTGTGCGCCAGCATCGGCCCGGCGATGACGTCGCCGATAGCGTAGATGCCCGGCACATTGGTCCTGAGATGGCCGTCAGTCTTGACCCGGCCGCGCTCGTCGACCTCGACGCCGGCTTCCTTCAACCCGAGACTGTCGGAATAGGCGCTGCGCCCGGTCGAGATCAGCACCGCATCGGCCTCGATCGTCTCGGCGGCACCGCCCTTCACCGGTTCGAAAGTGACGGTCGCACCCTTCTTGGCCTTGGCGACGCCGGTGACCTTGGCGCCGAGCTTGAACTCGAAGCCTTGCTTGGAAAGCATGCGGTGGAACTGCTTGGAGACCTCGCCGTCCATGCCGCCGAGGATCGTGTCGAGGAACTCGACGACGGTGACCTTGGCGCCGAGCCGCGCCCACACCGAGCCGAGTTCGAGCCCGATGACGCCGCCGCCAACCACCACCAGATGGCCCGGCACCTTGGCCAGCGACAGCGCGCCGGTCGACGACACGATGACCTTCTCGTCGATATCGACCTTGACGCCGGGAATGCCGGCGACGTCGGAACCGGTGGCGATGACGATGTTCTTGGTCTCGATCTCCTCGACCTTGCCGTCCTCGCCGGTGACCGAGACCTTGCCGGCCGCGACCACCTTGCCGGTGCCGTGAAAACTATTGATCTTGTTCTTCTTGAACAAGAAGGCGACGCCGTTGACGTTGGCCGCCACCGTTGCGTCCTTGTGCGCCATCATCTTCTTCAGATTGAGCTTCGGCGTCACCTCGACGCCGAGCGCGTCGAAGGAATGGCCGGCCTCAGCGAACACCTCGGAGGCATGCAGCAGCGCCTTGGACGGGATGCATCCGATGTTCAGGCAGGTGCCGCCGAAAGTCGCGTTCTTCTCGACCACGGCCGTCTTCAGCCCGAGCTGTGCTGCCTTGATGGCGCAGACATAGCCGCCGGGTCCCGATCCGATGATAACGACGTCATAAGCCATGATGGTGTCCTTCTTGGTCCGGCCGTCAGCGGCCGCCGCTTACATTCAGGATCGCGCCCGTCGAATAGGACGCCGCGTCCGACAACAGATAGAGGATTGCGCGCGCGACTTCATCCGATGTGCCCGCCCTTTTCATCGGCAGCGTATCCTGGATGCGCGCCACGCGGTCGGGCTGGCCGCCGGAGGCATGGATTTCGGTGTCGATGATGCCCGGGCGCACCGCATTGACGCGGATGCCCTCGGTCGCCACCTCGCGGGCAAGCCCGAGGGTGAAGGTATCGATCGCGCCCTTGGATGCCGCGTAGTCGACATACTCACCCGCCGAGCCATGCGCTGAGGCGGCCGACGAGACGTTGACGATGGCACCACCCTTGCCGCCGTGCAGCGTCGACATGCGCCTGACCGCCTCGCGCGCGCAGAGGAAGGATCCGACGACATTGATGCGCATCATGCGTTCCAGCCGCGCGCCACTCATCTCGTCGAGGCGCGCCTTGACGTCGACGATGCCGGCATTGTTGACGAAGGCATCGAGCCGCCCCCAGGCACGGTCGACCGCCTCGAACATTGCCAGGACATCGGCCTCTTTGCCGACATCGCCTCTGACCGCGATCGCTTCGCCGCCGCCAGCCTCGATCTCAGCGACCAGCGCCCTGGCGGCGCCTTCATTGGCGGCATAGTTGACTGCGACGCGGTAGCCGGCTTCCGCTCCGAGCCGGCAGACCGACGCACCGATGCCGCGGCTGCCGCCGGTGACCAGAAGAACCTTTTGCGCCGCGCTCATTCCTGGCAGCCCTTCAGCAGAAACACATCCCACGGCACCTTGGAAAAACCGCTGGCGCCATAGGCCGCCGACATCTGCAGGGACGGCCCGAGGTCGGGGAAGATCAGCGTCTTCGGCGCGTCGACGCCTTCGGCCGGCAGCAAGGCGATATTGCCCTTGTCGTCGGAACTGTAGACGACACCTTCCCAGACCGTGCAGGCGGCGAGCTCATCGCCGGTGACGTCGCCTGTCGGGCATTTGTACATCAGCGAACCATGCGGCCGTGCCACGCCATCCGTCCACATGACGATGCCGTCCAGCACGACGCCCTTGTCGAGCACCATCTTGAAGCTGTTGGTGACGGTGGCCGAGTCCATGGTCGGCCTGAAATCGATGCCGGCCTCGCTTTCGGCATCCGCATAGACGGCAAGCGCCAGCGGACAGGCGGCGAGCGCGGTAATCGGTGCCATCACGACCACTGCTATCGATGCAGCCAGTGCACGCTCGGAAATGCGGGAGGGCCGGATCGTCATTCGCTTCTATCCGCCCTGAACATCCCGGTCGACAATGGAGACCGCAGTCAGAAAGTAGTCTATCTCAAAGACAATTTTTGCATTGCCGTCCACCGGAATGGTGCTGACCTCGTATTTGAGAGTCAAATAGCGGGAGCCTTCCGCCAGCTCGACATAAATGTCGCGTTCATCGCCGCCACCGACTCTCCACTTGAATTCGGATTTGTTCAGGAACTGCAGCGCCTTCGGCAGCGCGTGAAGCGCAATCGGCTTGCTTCCGGAAAAAATTGCCGGATGCCTTCCAAGATTGAGTTCGAAATCGCCGCGCCAGGTCGCCATCAGATACCGATTACCAATCCTGCGGTGGAAGGCTTGATGCTGATCGACCGCAAGCGAAAATCGGGACTGAAGAAGAACTCGCAATTCGTGCCATAGATGCACCACGCCGACGCGGTGTCTCCGTGGCGATAATAATTGTCCGCCCGCACATCCTCCGGGTCGATCAAGCCTCGAACCGTTTCACGGCTGCTTTTGCCGAGTTCGATCGGCCCCGCCCGGCCTGTCGTGACAAGCTCGAACAGATCGATCGGCTCGACAGGCTCAGCCACAGCACCAGACCTTAAAGGTCGAGCACCAGCCGTTCCGGATCCTCCAGGCTTTCCTTGACGCGCACCAGGAAGGTCACGGCTTCCTTGCCGTCGACGATGCGGTGATCGTAGCTCAGCGCCAGGTACATCATCGGCCTGATGACGATCTGGCCGCCGACCACCACCGGCCGGTCCTGGATCTTGTGCATGCCGAGAATGCCCGATTGCGGTGCGTTGAGGATCGGCGTCGACATCAACGACCCGTAAACGCCGCCGTTGGAAATCGTAAAGGTGCCGCCCTGCATATCCGCCACCGAGAGCTTGCCGTCGCGCGCGGCAATACCCAACCGGCCGATATCCTTTTCGATCTCGGCGATCGACATCTGGTCGGCGTCGCGCACGACCGGCACGACAAGGCCTTTTTCCGTACCGACGGCGACGCCGATATGGGCATAGTTCTTGAAGATGATGTCGGTGGCGTCAATCTCGGCATTGACCGAGGGGATCTCCTTCAGCGCATGCGTCACCGCCTTGGTGAAGAAGCCCATGAAGCCGAGCTTCACGCCGTGCTTCTTCTCGAACACGTCCTTGTATTTGGTCCGCAGCGCCATCACCGCGCTCATGTCCACCTCGTTGAAGGTGGTGAGCATGGCGGCGGTCGACTGCGCTTCCTTGAGCCGGCGCGCGATGGTCTGGCGCAGCTTGGTCATGCGCACGCGCTCTTCGCGCGACGCGTCGTCGGCGGTTGACGGCGCGCGCACGGCAACCGGTGCCGCCTTCGGCGTCTCGGCCGGCTGCGACGGCGCGCCCTTGGCGATGGCATCGAGCACGTCGCCCTTCAGCACCTGGCCGCGCTTGCCCGAGCCCGCGATCTGGTCGACCGCGAGATTGGCCTCGGCGATCAGCTTTGCCGCGGCCGGCGCCGGCGGCATGGAGCGCTGTTCGATCGCGCCGGCGTCGCCGGCGATCTTGGCGCTCTCGGCCGCGGCCTGCTTGACGGTGGACGCCGCCTCGGGGCTCGACGCCTGTGACACCGCCTGCGGCTTGGTCTCCTGCTTGGCCTCTGACTTGGCCGCCGGAGCGCCGGCGCCAGCCGAAATCGTCCCCAGCAGCGCGCCGACCTCGACCGTCTCGCCTTCCTTGACGGTGATCTCGGACAGCGTTCCGGCGCTTGCTGCCGGCACCTCCACCGTCACCTTGTCGGTTTCGAGCTCGACCAGCGGCTCGTCGGCGGCGATCGTGTCGCCGACCTTCTTGAACCATTTGCCAATGGTCGCCTCGGTGACGGATTCGCCGAGTGTGGGGACGCGGATTTCGGTAGCCATTGTGCCTGTCCGTTCTGTCTCTTGAAGGGTTCTATTCGCCGAGCGCGTCGTCGAGCAAGGCGGCGAGCTGGCTGAGATGCTTCGACATCAGTCCGGTCGCCGGCGAAGCGGCAGCCGGCCGGCCGGTGTAGCGCACCCGCTGATGCTTGGCGTCGATATGCGCCAGCACCCATTCGAGATACGGATCGATGAACGACCAGGCGCCCATGTTCTTGGGCTCCTCCTGGCACCACACCATCTCGGCGTTGCGGAAGCGCGACAGTTCGGTGATCAGCGCCTTGGCCGGGAACGGATAGAGCTGTTCGACGCGCAGCAGGTAGATGTCATTGATGCCGCGCTTCTCGCGCTCCTCGTAGAGGTCGTAATAGACCTTGCCCGAGCACAGCACGACACGGCGGATCTTGGAATCCTTGACCAGCTTGATCGCCTGGCCGGAAAGCAGCTGGGCATCGTCCCACAGCAGCCGGTGGAACGAGCTTTCGCCCGAGATCTCCGGCAGCGTCGACACCGCCCGCTTGTGGCGTAGCAGCGACTTTGGCGTCATCAGGATCAGCGGCTTGCGGAAATCGCGCTTCAGCTGCCGGCGCAGAATGTGGAAATAGTTAGCCGGCGTGGTGACGTTGGCCACCTGCATGTTGTCCTCGGCGCAAAGCTGCAGGAAGCGCTCGAGCCGGGCCGATGAGTGTTCGGGCCCCTGGCCTTCATAGCCATGCGGCAACAGGCAGACGAGGCCGGACATGCGCAGCCACTTGCGTTCACCCGACGAGATGAACTGGTCGAACACAACCTGGGCGCCGTTGGCGAAGTCGCCGAACTGTGCTTCCCACAAGGTCAGCGCCTTCGGCTCGGCCAGGCTGTAGCCGTATTCGAAGCCGAGCACCGCTTCTTCCGACAGCATCGAGTTGATGACTTCGTAGCCTGCCTGCGCCGCCGACAGATTGTTGAGCGGGATGTAGCGGGTTTCGTCGCTCTGGTCGTAGAGCACGGAATGGCGCTGCGAGAAGGTGCCGCGCTCGGAATCCTGGCCGGACAGCCGGATCGGATTGCCGTCGAGCAGGATGGCGCCGAAGGCCAGCGCCTCTGCCGTCGACCAGTCGATGCCTTCGCCGGATTCGATCGCCTGGCGGCGGTTCTCAAGGAAGCGCAGGATCGTCTTGTGCGCCTCGAAATCCTTCGGCACCTCGGTCAGCTTCTTGCCGATTTCCTTCAGCGTCTTGACCGGCACGGCTGTCTTGCCGCGCCGCTGTTCGTCCTGGTTGTCGGCCGTGCGCAGGCCCGACCAGGCGCCGTCCAGCCAGTCGGCCTTGTTGGGCTTGTAGTGCTGGCCGACCTCCCATTCCGATTCCAGATGCGCCCGCCAGTCGGCCTTCATCTTGTCATACTCGGCCTGGGTGATGTGGCCTTCAGCGATCAGGCGATCGGCATAGATCTGCACCGTCGTCTTGTGGTTGCGGATGCTGCGATACATGATCGGCTGGGTGAAGGCCGGCTCGTCGCCCTCATTGTGGCCGAAGCGGCGATAGCAGAACATGTCCACCACGACTGGCTTGTGGAACTTCATGCGGAATTCGGTCGCCACCTTGGCGCCGTGGACCACGGCTTCCGGGTCGTCGCCATTGACGTGGAAGATCGGCGCCTCAATCATCTTGGCCACATCCGACGGATAGGGCGACGAGCGCGAGAAACGCGGATTGGTGGTGAAGCCGATCTGGTTGTTGATGATGAAGTGCAGCGTGCCGGCGACGCGATGGCCGCGCAGGCCCGACAGGCCGAGGATCTCGGCGATCACGCCCTGGCCGGCGAAGGCGGCGTCGCCGTGCAGCAGCAGCGGCATCACCTTGGCGCGTTCCGACAGCGGCACGATTTCACCGCGCTCGCGGCCGGCGAACTGGTCCTGCTTGGCGCGTGCCTTGCCCATCACCACCGGGTCGACGATTTCCAGATGCGAGGGATTGGCGGTGAGCGACAGATGCACCTTGTTGCCGTCGAATTCGCGGTCCGACGATGCGCCGAGATGGTACTTGACGTCGCCCGAGCCCTCGACCTCGTCGGGAGCGGCCGAGCCGCCCTTGAATTCGTGGAAGATGGCACGGTGCGGCTTGGCCATCACTTGGCTGAGAACGTTGAGACGCCCGCGATGCGCCATGCCCAGCACGACTTCCTTGAGGCCGAGCTGGCCGCCGCGCTTGAGGATCTGCTCCAGCGCCGGGATCAGCGACTCGCCGCCATCGAGACCGAAACGCTTGGTGCCCTTGTACTTGACGTCGATGAACTGCTCGAAGCCTTCCGCCTCGATCAGCTTCTGCAGGATCGCCTTCTTGCCGGGAGCGGTGAAGGTGATCTCCTTGTCGGCGCCTTCGATGCGCGCCTGGATCCAGGCCTTCTCCTCGGGGTCGGAAATGTGCATGAACTCGACGCCGAGCGTCGAGCAATAGGTGCGGGTGAGGATCTCCAGCATCTGCCGGATCGTGCCGAATTCAAGCCCGAGCACATTGTCGAGGAAGATCGGCCGGTCGTAGTCGGCGGCGACGAAGCCGTAATTCTCCGGCGACAGCTCGTTATAGTCCTCGAGCGGCTTGGCGATGCCGAGCGGGTCGAGATTGGCGTGCAGATGGCCGCGCATGCGGTAGGCGCGGATCATCATGATGGCGCGCACCGAATCGCGCGTCGCCTGGTGCACGTCGGCGTCGGACAGCGCGACGCCGTTGACGACCGCCTTCTCCTTGACCTTCTTCTCGATCGCCTTCTCGACGAGGCCCCAATTGCCGTCGAGCGCCGACACCAGTTCGCCATTGGCCTGCAGCGGCCAGGACGGCCTCGCCCAGGAAGCGCCCTTGGCGTTCTTGCGGACATCGCCGGCGTCATCCTGCAGCGCCGCGAAGAAGTCCTGCCATTCGGGATTGACCGATTCAGGATCGTTCTCATAGGCGGCGTAGAGCGCGTCGATATAGTCGGCATTGCCGCCATAAAGAAAAGAGGTAAGCGAAAACTGGTCGTTGGCCTGATCTTGTCGTGCCATTTTTGTCTGCGGAGCCCGGCTCCGTCTCCTTGTCAGAGTGAATGGTGAATAGTGAGTAGTGAATAGTCGGTAGTAAGCAGGGGAATTCCCCACTGCGCGCCGCTACTCACCCACTCTTTCCATTCACTATTCACTATTCACTACTCACTTAACCTTTGATCGCCTCGACCAGCGTCGTGCCCAGCCGTGCCGGCGACGGCGATACCTTGATGCCGGCCGATTCCATCGCCGCGATCTTGTCCTCGGCGCCGCCCTTGCCGCCAGAGATCACCGCGCCCGCATGGCCCATGGTGCGGCCGGCCGGCGCCGTGCGCCCGGCGATGAAGCCGGCCATCGGCTTGCTGCGGCCACGCTTGGCTTCGTCCTTGAGGAACTGCGCGGCGTCTTCCTCGGCCGAGCCGCCGATCTCGCCGATCATGATGATCGACTTGGTCTCGTCGTCGGCGAGGAACATCTCCAGCACGTCGATGAACTCGGTGCCTTTGACCGGATCGCCGCCGATGCCGACGGCAGTGGTCTGGCCGAGGCCGACATTGGTGGTCTGGAACACTGCCTCATAGGTAAGCGTTCCAGAGCGGGAAACAACGCCGACCGAACCCTTGCGGAAGATGTTGCCGGGCATGATGCCGATCTTGCATTCGTCGGGCGTCAGCACGCCCGGGCAGTTCGGCCCAATCAGCCGCGAAGTCGAGCGGTCGAGCCGTGCCTTGACCTTGACCATGTCCATCACCGGTATGCCTTCGGTGATGCAGACGATCAGCGGGATCTCCGCCTCGATCGCTTCGATGATCGCCTCAGCTGCACCCGCCGGCGGCACATAGACCACCGAGGCATTGGCGCCGGTCTTTTCCTTGCCTTCGGCGACGGTGGCGAAGATCGGCAGGCTCTCGCCCGTCGCGCCGGTCCAGGTCTCGCCGCCCTTCTTGGGGTGGATGCCACCGACCATCTTGGTGCCGTGATAAGCGAGCGCCTGTTCGGTATGGAATGTGCCGGTCTTGCCGGTCAGGCCCTGCACCAGCACCTTGGTGTTCTTGTCGACGAGAATGGACATTGGAGCCCTTTTCTAAAAACCGTTGATCGAGGAAGGCTGCGCGGTCATGGTCAGAGCCGCTTGAGATCGGCGACGGTGAGGTCGCTCTTGGCATTGCCGGTGTTTAAAGTCGTCGCCGGCTCGAACATCAGCACGATGGGCTGTTCGCTCAGCGAGCGCGGCCGGTGCTCGACGCCGCGCGGCACGACGATGAAGTCGCCTTCGCCGAGCTCGACCGGCCCGTCGCGGAAATCGATGGCGATACGCCCGCGCAGGACGAGGAAGGCTTCGTCCTCATTGTCATGCGCGTGCCAGTCGAAGACGTCGCCGAACTTGGCGACCTTCGCCTGGCTGTCATTGACGTCGCCGGCGATGTGCGGATCGAACACCTTAGTGATCGTCCGGTCCGCCGCCTCGACGAGGTTTATCTTGCGCGGAGGCACAGGCTTAGCCCTTCACCGCCTTGACGATCTTCTTGGCCGCGTCGTCAAGGTCATCCGCCGACACCACGTTCAAGCCGCTCTCGTTGATGATCTTCTTGCCGAGCTCGGCATTGGTGCCTTCCAGCCGCACCACCAGCGGCACTTGCAGCCCGACCTCCTTGACCGCGGCAATGACGCCCTCGGCAATGATGTCGCACTTCATGATGCCGCCGAAGATGTTGATCAGAATGCCTTCGACCGCCGGATCCCGGGTGATGATCTTGAACGCCGCCGTCACCTTCTCCTTGGAAGCGCCGCCGCCGACATCGAGGAAGTTGGCGGGTTCGGCGCCATAGAGCTTGATGATGTCCATCGTCGCCATGGCGAGGCCAGCGCCGTTGACCATGCAGCCGATGTTGCCGTCGAGCGCGACATAGGCGAGGTCGTATTTCGACGCCTCGATCTCCTTCTCGTCCTCTTCGGTGGTATCGCGCAATTCCATCACGTCGGGGTGGCGGAAGAGAGCGTTGTTGTCGAACGACACTTTCGCGTCGAGCACGCGCAGCCGGCCGTTCTTCATGACGATCAGCGGGTTGACCTCGAGCAGGCTCATGTCCTTCTCGACGAAGGCGTTGTAAAGCAGCGGGAACAGCGTGCCACCGTCCTTGGCCGCGTCACCGTCGAGCTTCAGCGCGCTGTTGAGCGTCTTCACGTCATCCGCCGTCACGCCCTTTTCCGGGTCGACGGCGACGGTGATGATCTTCTCCGGCGTGTCGTGGGCGACCGCCTCGATGTCCATGCCGCCCTCGGTCGAGACGACGAAGGCGATGCGGCCGACCGAACGGTCGACCAGGATCGACAGATAGAGCTCGCGCTCGATGTCGGCGCCGTCCTCGATATAAAGCCGGTTGACCTGCTTGCCGGCCGGGCCGGTCTGCTTGGTGACCAACGTGTTGCCGAGCATCTCGTTGGTATTGGCGACGACATCGGCCACCGACTTCGCCAGCCTGACACCGCCCTTGGCGTCGGGCGACAGCTCCTTGAACTTGCCCTTGCCGCGGCCGCCGGCATGGATCTGGCTCTTCACCACATAGAGCGGGCCGGGCAGCGCCTTGGCGGCGGCTTCCGCCTCGCTCGCCTTGAACACCGGCACGCCCTCGGCCACCGGCGCGCCAAAACTCTTCAGCAGCGCCTTGCCCTGATATTCATGGATGTTCATACGCGTTGTCTCCAGATCAGCTGCTGGGGGATCACTTCGAGGCGAGGTGCGGGGCGATCTTGACGCAGGCCTCGGTGAGGCCCTGCACCGTCGCCACCGAAGCGTCGAACATCTTCTGCTCGCTCTTGTTGAGGTCGATCTCGATGATGCGCTCGACGCCGCCGGCGCCGATCACCACGGGCACGCCGACATAGGTGTTCTTGACGCCATACTGTCCGGAGAGATGCGCCGCGCAGGGCAGCACGCGCTTCTTGTCCTTGAGGTAGGCTTCGGCCATCGAGATCGCCGAGGCGGCCGGCGCGTAATAGGCCGAGCCGGTCTTGAGCAGGCCGACGATTTCGGCACCGCCGTCGCGGGTGCGCTGCACGATCTGGTCGAGCTTTTCCTTCGAGGTCCAGCCCATCTTGACGAGGTCGGGCAGCGGAATGCCGGCGACAGTCGAATAGCGGATCATCGGCACCATCGAGTCACCATGGCCGCCGAGCACGAAGGCGGTGACGTCCTCGACCGACACCTTGAACTCCTCGGCCAGGAAATAGCGGAAACGTGAACTGTCGAGCACGCCGGCCATGCCGACGACATGGGTCTTGGGCAGGCCGGAAAACTTCTGCAGCGCCCAGACCATGGCGTCGAGCGGGTTGGTGATGCAGATGACGAAGGCCTTCGGTGCGTATTTCTTGAGACCGGCGCCGACCTGTTCCATGACCTTGAGGTTGATGCCGAGAAGGTCGTCGCGGCTCATGCCCGGCTTGCGCGGCACGCCGGCGGTGACGATGCAGACATCGGCGCCCTCGATCCCGGCATAGTCATTGACACCGGTCAGCCTGGAGTCGAAGCCGTCCACCGGCGACGATTGCGCGATATCCAGCCCCTTGCCCTGCGGAATGCCCTCGGCGATATCGAACAGCACCACATCGCCGAGATCCTTGAGGCCGATCATATGGGCGAGCGTGCCGCCGATCATGCCAGAGCCGATGAGCGCTATCTTGTTGCGTGCCATGTCAGGATGTTTTCCCTTGGTCTGTGACGGCGCCAAACGGCGTCGAGGAAGAGGCCGGAATGCTGCGGGGAACCGCGGATTTTCGCCGCACCAAATAGCCTCGGTGGAGATGAAATTCAAACGATTATTTTGGGCGTAGGAATTTCAATCGGTTAGATGATTTGGGACTTACGTAAACGTCAAAGTTTGTGAGCCGACTTCGAGGAATTTACACAATGACGATCGAAATCAGAAGGCTGGAAGCGGGCGATGACGCCCTTGTGATGCATGTCGCCGAAGACGTGTTCGACGAGCCGGTGCGGCCGGACAGGCTTGCCGCCTATCTCGCTTCGCCGGGTCATTTCATGATTGTGGCGCTGGCCGACGGCGTGGTCGTCGGTGAATGCGCCGCCGTCATCCATCGCCACCCCGACAAGGTGAGCGAACTCTACATCGACGAGGTCGGCGTGACGCCGGCCTTCCAGCGCCAGGGCATCGCCCGAAAAATGCTCGACGCGATGTTTGTGATCGGCAGGGAGAATGGCTGCGAGGAAACGTGGGTCGGCACCGAGCCGGACAATGCTGCGGCGCGAGCGCTTTACGAGTCGCGCCGGGAGCCGCATGGACCGGCGGAGGAGTTCGTCATGTATGTGTATAAGCTTTAGGCTTGGCCGAAGCCTCTTCACCTTCGTCATCCTAGGGCGAAGCAGGAGCGAAGCGACGTCGCGCCGACCCCAAGATCCATCCCGTGACGCGGAGGAAAACGCAGCGATGCAGAACGGGCTCCCCTCTTTGGCGTTCCCGCCGACGTCTCGCAAGGATCTGCGCCGCCACGGCGCTCGTAAGTCACGGCATGGATCTTAGGGTCTGCGGTCCGCTTTGTGTCGCTCCACCCTAGGATGACGAAGGCATGGCGGCTACGCCTGCGCCTGATGCGCTTCTGCCGGCGCCATCCTCGCCTTCAGCCGCTCCGCCCAATCCTCCAGCCAGTCGCGGCTCTGCATTTCGATCAGCCGCGAGGCCGTGCGCTCGAACTCGAACACCTCGTTGCCGCGCTTGGCCGTGTAAAGCGCCTGTGGCGGCGCTTCGGCGCTGACCACCAGCCGCACGTGATGGTCGTAGAGCGTGTCGATCAAAAGGATGAAGCGCTTGGCCTCGTTGCGCTTGCCTTCGCCGAGCACCGGCACATGGTCGATGAAGAGGGTCGAGAAGCGGCCGGCGATGGCCAGATAGTCGCGCGCACCGAGCGGCTTTTCGCAGAGATCGGCGAAGGAGAAGCGCGCCGCATCGCCAGCCGCGCGCGGCACCACCACCTGTCGGCCCTTCACCGTCAGCGCCGTCTCCATGGCCGGCCGGCCATGCGTCATCGCTTCCCAGGCCTGGTCGAGCACGGCATCGGCCGCCGCATCCGCCGGTGCGACATAGACCGGCATGCGACTGAGCTTTTCGACCCGGTAGTCCTTGTCGGCGTCGAGCGCAAGCACATCGGCGTGCCGCCCCAATATGCCGACGAAGGGCAGGAAAAGCTGCCGGTTCAGCCCGTCGCGGTAGAGGTCGTCTGGCACGACATTCGAGGTGGCGACCAGCACCACGCCATTGGCGAACAGCGCCGAAAACAGCCGCGACAGGATCATCGCATCGGCGATATCGGTGACCGAGAACTCGTCGAAGCACAGCACCCAGGCCTGTTCGGTCAGCGCGCGCGCCACCGGCGGGATCGGGTCGTCCTCCTTGACGTCGCCATTCTTGCGCGCCGCCCGGTGCTTCTGGATGCGGTCCTGTACATCGGCCATGAAGTCGTTGAAATGCACGCGGCGCTTGCGCCGGACCGGCAAGAGCTCGAAGAACATGTCCATCAGCATGGTCTTGCCGCGGCCGACGCCGCCATGGATGTAGAGGCCCTTGACCGCCGCGGGCGGCTGCTTGCGCGCGAACAGCCAGCCCAGCGCGCTCGACTTCTGCGCCAGCCGCTTGGCCGAGATCTCGTCGGTCAGCCGGTCGAGTGCGGCGGCGATGCGCTCCTGCGCCGGATCGCGCTCGATGGCGCCGGTCTCGACCAGATGGTCGTAGCGCTGCCTGACGGTCGCATGGGTCTGGAGGCCGTCACGCAGATGCATCGGTCACGTCGTTCTAGAGCAATTCCAGGAAAAGTGTGTAGCGGTTTTCCGTCCGGAATTGCGTAAAAACAAACAAGGGGCGGATCGGCCTATCTTGTAAGCGAGATCGGCAGGCCGGTGGAAGTCTGGCCGTCGAATTTCTCGCCGCCCGAGGAATAGAGGCGCGCCAGCGTGCCGCCATTCTCGTCGTAAAGCGTCAGCTGCTTGCCGGCGACGTTCCAGGACTTGATGCCGTCGATCGGCGCCGGGCAATGCAGCGGGCCGGCACGGTAGCCGGCGCCGAATTTGGTCTGTGGCGTCGCCACCTTGCAGCTCTGGCCCGACACGCTGGCGTTCCAGACGCCAGCGACGCTGGCCGCGGTCAGATCCGGTGCGCTGGCAGGCGCGGTACCGTCCGGCGGCAGCGAGGCGACCTGGCTGTTCGCCGGTGCCGTCGGGAACTGCGACGGGTCGGTGGTGCCAGGCGCGGCGGGCGGCGGCAGCTGGTTTCCCGTCACCGTTCCGGAAGGCGCCGGCGTCAGCGGCGCCGGCTGCTGGTCATCCATCGATGAGAATCGCGAGGTCGAACAGCCGCTTGCAACGAGCGCAGCAAGCGATACGGCCACCAGAGCGGTCTTCGAAAAAGTCATTCCAACCTCCGTCGGATCCGGCTTGGGGGACGCCGTCCGCGCAATCTCTCCCTCACCAAGATGGAGAAGGTGGCAGAATTTCAACCCGATATGGTTAAAATAGGGTTTTCGGCGCAATTGTTGCAGTTTTATCGCAACAGGCGTGTGACGCCTGTTGCGGTCCGGCCCGCGAATGCGCGGCATTTTGGACGTGAAAGCTAGGGCTATTTGTTTTTTGCGCAAATTCCGGACGGAAAACCGCCACGCACTTTTCCTGGAATTGCTCTACGCGGGGAGCGGCGTGCTCGGCACGAAAACGTATCCGTCTGGACCGACGATATGGCATTCGCGTAAGCCGTGCGGCTTGTCGATCGCCCCAGTGAGCACGATGTGGCCGAAGTCGCGCGCTTTGGCTTCAACCGCGTCCGGATCGGCGCCGTAAAGGCGAAGCTCGATGCCCGCGCCGCGCGTTTCCACCCCAGCGATGACGCCGGTCATCGGGTTCTCGAGATAGGAGTGGTCGGCATGCAGCATGAACACTGACCCCAGGAGTTCGATCGCGGCGAAATCCTCATCGGCATAGATGATCCGGGCGCCGAGCACGTCGCGGCAAAACGCTTCCATGGCCGGCATGTCGGTGACCAGAAGATTGACGCCGATGCCGCGTGGCAGCGAACGGCCGAAATCCTCGGCCTTCATCCACGGTGTCTTGGTCCGCCTCTTCGCCATGGTCGTCCTCTGCCTTGCCGCGATCCTAGCCGATGCAGGCCGCCAGCCCTTGGCATTCGCCCGCCAAATGCTTGCGCCAGACGCCCCAGACCCTATCTCAGGAAAAAGCGAACCCAGCGGGAGCGGGAGAAAAATGGCTGCGAGAAAGAGAGCCGCCAACCGCTATTATAGTGGCCCGCCCAGCGACCATTTCGACGGCACCTTGTTCTTCAATCCCGACGGCCAGCCGCCGGGCCGCTTTGCCGATCTGCTGAAATGGCAGTTGAGCGGCGAGCGCTCGAAATGGCCGGCGTCCGATCCGAGTCCGTTTCATCAGGCAAAGCCGGCAGAACGGATCGACGGATCAGGGCTGCGGCTGACCATGGTCGGCCATTCCTCCCTGCTGATCCAGATCGCCGGTCTGAACATCCTCACCGATCCGGTCTGGTCGCCGCGCGTCTCGCCGCTGTCCTTTGCCGGGCCGAAACGCGTCAATGCGCCGGGCATCGCCTTTTCGCAGTTGCCGTCGATCGACCTCGTACTGGTCAGCCACAACCATTACGACCATCTCGACCTCGCCACACTGGCACGGCTCAAGACGAAGCACGATCCGCAAGTGCTGACGCCGCTCGGCAACGACGCCATCATCGACGAAGCTGTGCCCGGCATGCGACTCACGGCACATGACTGGGGCGACAGGGTTGAAATCGGCGACGATGTCGCCGTCCATGTCGAGCCGGTGCATCACTGGTCGGCGCGCGGCGCGCGCGACCGGCGCATGGCGCTGTGGGCGGGTTTCGTCGTCGAAACCCCGGCCGGAAAGGTCTACTTCGCCGGCGACACCGGCTTTCATGGCGGCACCAACTACCGGCTGATGGCTGAGAAGCATGGTGGCTTCCGCCTCGCCATCCTGCCGATCGGCGCCTACGAGCCTCGCTGGTTCATGGCACCGCAGCACCAGAACCCGGAAGAGGCGGTGCAAGGCATGAAGCTGTGCAAAGCCGCCCATGCCGCCGGCTGCCACTGGGGCACGTTCCAGCTCACCAACGAGCCGATCGACGAGCCGGCCCGGAAACTGGCCGAAGCGCTGGACGCGGAGGGGGTGCTGCAAGAGCGGTTCCGCGCCTTGCGGCCGGGCGAGGTCTGGGACGTGCCGGAAAACGGCTGAGGAACCCAACTTTTGAAAACGCGTTGGTTCACAACGCAATTCGGCTGGGAGCCTTTCCATGATCAAGTGGATCATCATTCTACTGATTGTCGCCGCCGCTGCCAGCCTGCTCGGCATGCCCGCGCTGGCGGGTGCCGCCGCCACCGGCGCGCGCATCCTCATCGGCATCGTCCTCATCATCTTCCTGCTGCTCGTACTCGGCGTCTTCGCGGTAACGTAGGCGCGGCGTCTTCGCCGTCGCCAAAAGGCGTGGCACACTGGTAATTCCCGGCCGTTTCCGCCATATAGCGGCAAACGGACATGGAACCATCGGAGCAATGGCAGGCACCGCCCCCTTCGCCAAGATGAACGGCATCGGCAACGAGATCATCGTTGCCGACATGCGCAGCCGTGCCGATCGGGTGACGCCGGCCGCCGCCATAGCCCTGAATGCCGATGCTGCGACCAAGTTCGACCAGATCATGGCGATCCACGACGCCAGGACGCCGGGCACCGCATTCTTCATCGACATCTTGAATTCCGACGGCTCCGGCGCGCAGGCCTGCGGCAACGGCATGCGCTGCGTCGTCCAGGCGCTCGCCGCCGAGACCGGCCAGAAGATATTCACCTTCGAGACGGTCGCCGGCATCCTCAACGCCAGGGAACACGCCGACGGCACGATCTCGGTCGACATGGGCACGCCGCGCTTCGGCTGGCAGGATATCCCGCTGGCCGAGGAATTCCGCGACACCCGCATGATCGAATTGCAGATCGGCCCGATCGACGCGCCGGTGCTGCATTCGCCCTCGGTCGTCTCGATGGGCAACCCGCACGCCATCTTCTGGGTCGACAGCGATGTCTGGTCCTATGAACTCGACCGTTTCGGCCCGCTGCTCGAAAACCACCCGATCTTCCCCGAGCGCGCCAACATCACCATCGCGCAGGTGACCTCGCCGGAAACCATGGTCATCCGCACCTGGGAGCGCGGCGCCGGCCTGACCAAGGCCTGCGGCTCGGCCGCTTGCGCCGCGGTCGTCGCCGCCGCCCGCACCAAGCGCACCGGGCGCAGCGTGTCGCTGATGACACCGGGCGGTGGCTCGCTGCATGTCGAATGGCGCGACGACGACCACGTCATCCTGACCGGTGCCGCCGAATGGGAATTTTCCGGCAGTTTTGATCCGTCGACCGGCGCCTGGGCCCGCGACACCGAAAGCGCGGCCTGATGGGCGCTCTCACAAAGGGTGTCGACGTCGTCACCTTCGGCTGCCGGCTGAACACCTATGAATCCGAGGTGATGCGCCGCGAAGCCGAAAGCGCCGGCCTCGGCGAGCTGCAAGGCGGCGCCATCATCTTCAACACCTGCGCCGTCACCGGCGAGGCGGTGCGCCAGGCCAAGCAGTCGATCAGGAAAGCCCGCCGCGAAAACCCGGCCGCCCGCATCATCGTGACCGGCTGCGCCGCGCAGACCGAGCCGGGGAATTTCGTTGCCATGGACGAGGTCGATCTCGTGCTTGGCAATGAGGAGAAACTGAAGGCGCACTCCTATCGCGCGCTGCCGGATTTCGGCGTCAACGACACCGAGAAGGCGCGCGTCAACGACATCTTCTCGGTGCGCGAGACGGCCGGCCACATGGTCGATGCCATCGAGGGCCGGGCGCGCGCCTTCGTCCAGGTGCAGAACGGCTGCGACCACCGCTGCACCTTCTGCATCATCCCCTACGGCCGCGGCAATTCGCGCTCGGTGCCGATGGGCGCCGTGGTCGAGCAGGTCAAGCGTCTTGCCGGCAACGGATATGCCGAAATCGTGTTGACCGGCGTCGACATGACCAGTTTTGGCGCCGACCTGCCGGGCAGCCCAAAACTCGGCAAGCTGGTCAAGACGATCCTCAGGCAGGTGCCCGACGTGAAGCGGCTGCGTCTGTCCTCGATCGATTCGATCGAAGCCGATGACGATTTGCTCGATGCGATTGCCACCGAGCCGCGGCTGATGCCGCATCTGCATCTGTCGCTGCAGTCGGGCGACGACATGATCCTGAAGCGGATGAAGCGGCGCCATCTGCGCGACCAGTCGATCCGCTTCTGCGAGGATGTGCGCAAGCTGCGCCCCGGCATCGTCTTCGGCGCCGACATCATCGCCGGCTTCCCGACCGAGACCGAGGCGATGTTCGAGAACTCGGAAAAGATCGTCGAGGAATGCGGGCTGACGCATCTGCATGTCTTCCCGTTCAGCCCGCGCGAAGGCACGCCCGCCGCGCGCATGCCGCAGGTCCGCCGCGAGGTGGTCAAGCAGCGCGCCGCCCGACTGCGCGCCGCCGGCGAGGCCGCCTATCGCCGTCATCTCGCTACGCTCGCCGGCACGCGTCAGTCGATCCTGGTCGAGCGCGACGGGCTCGGCCGCACCGAAGGGTTTACGCTTGCCGCTATCGCTGCAGGTTCGCCGGGCGAGATTGTCGAGGCCGAGATCACCGGCCATGACGGCGCCCGCCTGATTGCCGCGCCGGCTACCGCCCGCGCCGCCTGAGAAACGCAAAGCATGGCTGGTTTTTTCAAGAAGATATTTTCGTTCGGCAAGAAGGAAGTGGTCGAGGAGCGGATCGACGAGACCGCACCGCTGCCGCCGATCAAATGGGACGCGCTGGACGCACTGCAACCGGCTGCCGAGCAGGTGTTGCCGGAGTTTTTGAAACGCGACGAGCCTGCGGCAGAGGTCGCGCCGCAGGCTGAACCGACGCCGCCTCCCGCTGTTGAGCCAGAAGCGCCGCCGGCACCGCAACCGGCCCCCGAGGAGCCAAAGCCCGAGCCGACCCCGACCATTCCACCGGCGCCGGAGCCGATTGTTCCGTCCGAGCCGGAACCTCTGCCGGAACCCGAGCCTATAGAAGAGCCGAAACCCGCTCCTGAGATACCTGCCGAGCCGCCAGCGCCTCAGGAAGTTCCTGCGCCCGTCGTTCCCGAGCCTGCCCCCGAACCGCAGCCTCAGGAAGTCCCGCCACCCGCGCCGGCCGAGCCAGAGATCGTCCCGTCACGCCCGGAAAGGCAGCCGGAACCAGCACCGGTCGAAGTGCCGACGCCTCCTGCAGAGGTCCCGGCGGAGACGCCCATACCGGTCGAGATACCACCATCGACTCCGTCTTCTGCGCCGCCATCTTCAGAGCTCAGCCCTGCCCCTCATCCGCCTGCCGGCACCTTCTCCCCGTATAGTGACGGGGAGAAGGGAGCTGATCGTAGCGCCAGCACCCCTCTTGCAGACATCAAAGAAGAAGCCTCAACGCTCGCGCCCCCCTCTCCCCGTCCTTCACGGGGAGAGGGTAAGGGTGAGGGGCAGCGCGAACCTGGCGATATTGGCCTCTCTTCTGCCGAAGCTGCACCATCGGCCGAAATCCCAGCGCCTATTCGCCAGCCATCGCCGGTTGAAGCACAGCCTGTCCTCGTCGAGATCGCACCTGAACTGCAGCCTATCCCACAACCAGCCCCCGAGCTGAAACCCGCTCCCGGCAAGGTGACCGTCTCCAAGAAGGTCGAGCAAAAGGCCGAGCCGCAGAAGGCGCCGGAGCCGGCGCCGAGGCGTTCCTGGTTCCAACGCATGAAGGACGGGCTTGCCCGTTCGTCCCGCGAACTCTCCGGCAACATCGCCGGCGTCTTCACCAAGCGCAAGCTGGACGAGGACACTCTGCAGGATCTGGAGGACGTGCTGATCCGCGCAGACCTTGGCCTGGAGACGGCCTTGCGCGTTACCGACGCGCTGGCCTCCAGCCGCTACGGCAAGGACGTCTCCGATACCGAGGTGCGCGCCGTGATGGCGGCCGAGGTGGAGAAGGTGCTGACCCATGTCGCCATACCGCTGGAGCTCGACCTCTCGCACAAGCCGCATGTCATCCTGGTGGTCGGCGTCAACGGCACCGGCAAGACCACGACCATCGGCAAGCTGGCGGCAAAGCTGACCGATAGTGGCGTGTCGGTGATGCTCGCCGCTGGCGACACGTTTCGCGCCGCGGCGATCGAGCAGCTCAAGATCTGGGGCGAGCGGACGAAGTCGCCGGTCATCGCCTCGAAAATCGGCGCCGATGCCGCCGGCCTCGCCTACGACGCCTTCGAGAAGGCCAAGGAGGCCGGCTCCGACGTGCTGATCATCGACACCGCCGGCCGGCTGCAGAACAAGACCGAACTGATGGCCGAACTTGAAAAGATCGTCCGCGTGCTGGGCAAGCTCGATCCGGAGGCGCCGCATACCGTGCTGCAAACGGTCGACGCCACCACCGGCCAGAACGCGCTCAACCAGGTCGAAATCTTCCGCAATGTTGCTGGCGTCAATGGCCTGGTGATGACCAAGTTGGACGGCACTGCGCGTGGGGGTATTCTGGTGGCGATCGCGGCAAAGCACAAATTGCCGGTCTATTTCATCGGCGTCGGCGAACAGGTCGACGACCTAGAACCTTTCTCGGCAAGCGAATTCGCGAGGGCGATCGCTGGAGTGGCCTAACAAGCGTGATCTCGAAAGGCGCAAGCTTTTTGGATTGGATCGCGCGCAAGAAGGAAGCCTATGAACCCGCCCATCCTTGAACGCGACCCGTCCGATCCGCAGAAACAAAAGAAAGAAGCCGTCAACCCGGTGCTCAAGCTGGCGCTCGAGCTCGGCCCGCTGCTGGTGTTCTTCTTCGCCAATGCGCGCAGCGGATGGCTGGTGCAGAAATTTCCCGTGCTGGCCGAATTCGGCGGCCCGATCTTCGTCGCCACCGGCCTGTTCATGGCCGCGACCGCGATCGCGCTGATCGCCTCCTGGCTGCTCACCCGCACTCTGCCGATCATGCCGATGGTGTCGGGCGTCGTCGTCTTCATTTTCGGCGCGCTGACGCTCTATCTGCAGGACGACGTCTTCATCAAGATGAAGCCGACAATCGTCAACACTCTGTTCGGCGGCGTGCTGCTCGGCGGCCTGTTCTTCGGCCGGTCGCTGCTCGGCTACGTCTTCGATTCCGCCTTCAGCCTCGATGCCGAAGGCTGGAAGAAGCTCACCTTCCGCTGGGGGCTGTTTTTCCTGTTCCTGGCCCTCGTCAACGAAGTGGTGTGGCGGAATTTTTCGACCGACGCCTGGGTTACCTTCAAGGTCTGGGGTATCATGCCGATCACGCTGCTGTTCACCTTCAGCCAGATGCCGCTGATCCTGCGCCATTCGCTCGAGGACAAGACCGAAGAGAAGGCCGGCAAGTAGGGAGACCGGGATGGACTTCGTCACCACGCGCGACGAGCTGAGGACGATCTACAAGGCGCCCCGGCCGACCGACGGCTCCATCCGTAAGGAACAGAAGGTGCTCGACGGCCACTGCCGCTCCTTCATCGGCAAGAGCCCTTTCGTGCTGATCGGTTCCTCCGACGGCGCCGGCAATGCCGATGTGACGCCGAAGGGCGACAAACCGGGCTTTACCGCCGTGCTCGACGACAGGACCATCGCCATCCCCGACCGGCCCGGCAACAACCGGTTGGACACGCTGGAAAACATCATCCGCAATCCGTCCATCGGGCTGCTCTTCCTCATCCCCGGCATGAACGAGACGCTGCGCGTCAATGGCGATGCCCGCATCACCGTCGATGCCGGCTTGCGCGAACGCCTCGCGATCGACGGCAAGGCGCCGCAAAGCGTCGTCGTGGTGTCGGTCAGAGCCGCCTACATGCATTGCGCCAAGGCCTTCATGCGCTCCGATCTGTGGAAACCCGAGACCTGGTACGACCGCGCCACGCTGCCCACCCTCGGCCAGATCATGCGCGACCAGCTGGCGCTGGCCGACACCGCGGGGGATATCGACCGCGAGCTGGACGAGGATTACCGCAAGACCCTGTGGTAGCTTTTGAGAACGATTCTCCGTTCACCCGGCTCGCATCCCTTTGATCGAAATCCTCGCCATCTCCGGCAGCCTGCGCGCCGCCTCGACCAATTCGGCCCTCGTCGCGGCGCTGGCCGCGAACGCGCCTTCGGATTGCCGTGTCAGCCTCTATGACGGGCTTGGCCGGCTGCCGATCTTCAACCCCGACGACGAGGGCGAACGCACGCCGCCGGAGGCATCAAGGCTGATCGACGCCGTCACCCGCGCCGACGGCGTCATCGTCTCCTGCCCCGAATACGCCCATGGCGTGCCGGGCGGGCTGAAGAACGCGCTCGACTGGCTGGTGTCGCGCGATGCCGCCGTCGACAAGCCGGCGATGCTGGTGCACGCCTCGCCGCGCTCGCTGTTTGCCCGCGCTGCACTCGCCGACATCATGCGCATGATGTCGTTCGCGCTCTATGAAGATACCGCACTCGAGATCGTCCTGATCGGCAAGAAGCCGCCGGAGATGGACAAGATCCTGGCCGAGCCGGCAAGCCGGCTGGCCATGCGCGAGGCGGTTTCGGCCTTCGCCGGCTTCATCGGCGCCCGCTGAACGACATGAGGTTCAAAACGTCTTGGCGCCGTTGACCATCAGCCGGACCATGTAGAGCGAGCTCGTACCGGCGATGTAGAGGCAGTTGCGCTTGTTGCCGCCGAACACGCAATTGGCGGTGACTTCGGGCACTTTGACCTTGCCGATCAGCGTCCCGTCCGGATCGTAGCAATGGATACCGTCGGCCGCACTCGTCCAGATGCGCCCGTCCTCGTCGAGCCGGAAGCCGTCGAACATGCCGGAGGTGCAGTCGGCGAACACCTTGTCGCCGGAAACCTTCTTGCCGCCCTTGCCGACATTGAACACGCGCATATGAGCGGGGTTCTTCGCGCCATGCGTACGGCCGGTGTCGACGACATAGAGCTTGCTTTCGTCGAGCGAGAACGCCAGCCCATTGGGCCTGACCATGTCGGTGATCACGGCTTCGATCTCGCCGCTGCCGGGATCGACCCGGTAGACATGGCAGGCACCGATCTCGCTCTCGGCCTTGTCCCCCTCATAATCGGTGTCGATACCGTAGGTCGGATCGGTGAACCAGATCGAGCCGTCGGACTTCACCACCGCGTCGTTGGGCGAATTCAGCCGCTTGCCGCGCCATTTGTCGGCGATGGTGATGATGGAGCCGTCATGTTCGGTGCGGCTGACGCGGCGGCCCGAATGCTCGCAGGTCACCAGCCGGCCCTGCCGGTCGACAGTGTTGCCGTTGGAATTGGCGGAGGGCTGGCGGAAGACGCTGACATTGCCGTCGGTTTCGTCGTAGCGCAGCATGCGGTTGTTGGGGATGTCGGACCACACGACATAGCGGCCGGCGGCGAACCAGGCCGGGCCTTCCGCCCACTGGCAGCCGGTGAACAGCTTTTCCACTTGCGCGTTGGAGTTGAACAGCCGCGCGAAACGCGGATCGAGAACTTCATAATAGTCTGCGGCGGCCATGCTTTTCCTCCCGGCACTTGAGATCGGGCGCGATCAAGCCAGCCGGCGGCCGATCTGGCAAGATCGATGATGAGTGCTTCACCGCATCTTGAGGTCTCGTAGCAAGACCGGGGTGACGCCGCCTTGCGGGAATTGCGGGTAAGGGCCGGTTAACCGGCTATGCACTGGGCGCAATGGTGCATTGCAACATATTCTTTTTGCAACGCACCATTACTATGTCATGGTTCGTATCGATCAAGGGAGGAACAATTCGCCGCCAGAACGCGGCACGAAAGGAACCTTGCTATGATCATCGACAGCCTCATGACCCGCGCTCGCCAGAGCATTGCCAAGCGCAAGCACTACAACCGCCTCGTCGCCGAAATCGACAGCTTCACCGCCCGCGACCTGGCCGACATGCGCGCCGACCGCTCGGAAATGCTCTACCAGATCCACAAGCAGATCTACGGCTGAACTTTTAGTCGAAAGACTCGGTCCGGCACGTTGAGATTCAGGTCAGGCCGAGTCGAGAATGGTGGGTTCCGAGAACCGGAGCGGAGCGTACTTAAGTACGTGAGCACCGGAAGCGCAGGAAACCGCCGTTCGTAGGCCGGCATCACCTGAATATCAGCGTGCCGCCAGAGCTTTTTCGATCTGCGGCAACAGCAGCGTCTCAGCCGACTCGGCCGTCAGCGGACCGACATGCTTGTAGGCGATCTTGCCGTCCTTGCCGACGACGAAGGTTTCCGGCACGCCATAGACGCCCCAGTCGATCGCCGCGCGTCCGGCTTCGTCGACGCCGATCGCCTGGAACGGATTGCCGAGCTCGCCGAGAAAGCGGCGGGCATTTTCCGGTTCGTCCTTGTAGTTCAGCGCCGCCGTGACGAAGCGCTTGTCCTGCGACAGGGCCAGCAGCACCGGATGCTCCTCGCGGCACGGCGCGCACCATGACGCAAAGACATTGACCAGCGTCACCTTGCCGGCGAACTGTTTCGAATCGAGACCGGGCAGGTTGGTGCCTTCGAGCGCCGGCAGATTGGTTTGCGGCGCCGGCAGGCCGATCAGCGCCGACGGCACTTCCGAAACATCGCGGCCGGACAGAAGCTGCAACAGGAACAGCCCCGCCAGGCCGAGGAAGATCACCAGCGGCAACAGCACGATCAGGCGGCGACGGGCCGGCGCCGGCGTTTCGCTCTCCATGCTCATGACTTGGCGCCTTTTTCCCGGGCACCTTTGTCGCCGGCGCCCTTGGAGCGGCGGCGCACGCCGGCCGCCTCCAGTTCTGCCAGGTCGCGCTTGCGCCCGCGCTGGTCGATCAATATCCAGCCGATCAGCCCGGCCAGCACGATCGCCGTGATGGCATAGGCGGCAGTCACATAGAGCGCGTGCACGCTCACGCCAGCTGCTCCGCGCGGGCGTCCGACCCAACCATGTCGCCGTGTTCGATCATGCCTTCCCTTAGCCTTGCCGTTCCGGCTTCGCAATCGGCCGCCGCGCCGCAGCCGTCCACGGCCCAATGCATCAGTCGGTCCCGTGGCGCAGCGCCAGCGCTGCGGCCACCGGCCCCAGCACGGCAAGAAACAGGGTCAGCGCGGCGAGAATGAGGAAGGGCTGCAGGAACGGATCGGGGTCCGCCACCGCGCCATAGCTTGCCGAGACGCCGAAGATCAGCACCGGGATGGTCAGCGGCAGCACCAGCACCGAGATCAGCAACCCGCCGCGCGGCAGGGCCACCGCCACGGCGGCGCCCGCCGCTCCGATGAAAGTAATCGCCGGCGTGCCGACCAGAAGGGTCAGCGCGGTTGCGCCGATGCCGATCGGCGCCATATTCATGAACAGGCCGAGCAGGGGCGCGGCGACCACCAGCGGCAGCACGCTGCCAGCCCAGTGGGCCAGGCATTTCACCAACACCGTCAGCGCCAGCATGTGGCGGTCGTGGCCCAGCACCAGAAGATCGAGCGAGCCATCTTCGCGATCGGCCTGGAACAGCCGGTCGAGGCCGAGCAGGCAGGCGAGCAGGGCCGCGATCCACAGGATCGCCGGACCGATGCGGGCCAGCAGATTGAGGTCCGGCCCGACGCCGAAGGGAATCGTGGCGATGACGGCGAGGAAGAAGATCACGCCGGTCAGCGCCCCGCCGCCAGCACGGATGGAGAGGTGGATGTCGCGGAGGAAGAGCGACCACATTAGGATGCGGGCCCTTGATGGTGGCAACGCGAAATGTAGCGTTCCTTCGCGCCTCCCTCTGTCCTGCCGGACATCTCCCCCACTTGGGGGGAGATCGGCCGTCGTCCGGGCTTTCGCCAATCGCCAACGTTGCAAGGGTGCGCGGGGCGCTGAAGCCGCCAATCTCCCCCCTCGTGGGGGAGATGTCCGGCAGGACAGAGGGGGGCGTGACGGAGCGCCGACATCAAACGGTCTCCCCCATGACCAACGCCTTCGCCCCATCCAGCCCCAATGGCAAATGCGTTGCTGCTATGATGATCCCCCCTTGCCGACGGTGATCCGTCATCACCCCGCCAAACCGTGCCTCCGACGCCTTGTCCAACCCAGCCGTCGGCTCATCCAGCAGCCACAGCGGCCGCCTGCTCACCAGCAGCTTCGCGATCGAAGCCCGTCGCCTCTGCCCTGTCGAGAGATAGCCGAACGGCAAATGGCCGATCCCACCGAGCCCGACAGTCTCCAGCGCCTCTTCAACACTCAACAAACCTGCACCGGCAAAATCCCGCCAGAAGCGCAAATTCTCCGCCACGCTGAGCACCGTCTTCATCGCGTTCTGATGGCCGAGATAGTGGCAGGCCGAAGCAATCGACGGGAAATCCTCGCCACCGCCTTCGATCGACACGCGGCCTCCCGCCACCGGAAGCAGCCCGGCGATGACCCTGAGCAGCGTCGACTTGCCGGCGCCGTTTGGCCCGGTGACGACCAGCGCCTCGCCTTTTTCCAGGGCGAAGCCGATGCCGGAGAAGACCGTCTCGCCGCCGCGTTCGCCGCCCAGATTTTCGGCGATCAGCCGCATTCGTTCCCCTTCGCCGAAAGTCCAAGCGCCGCTTCGGTGCGCCGCAGCGAAAATGGCGATTCCGTGTCTAGAACTATTCCAGGAAATTCTCTATATCCGGGTCATCCGTGCCAGCGGTCGGCACGGGAACAGAATTAGCGCCGAACCAGCGCACGCGCCGCCTTGAACGGCTCGGGTTGGCTGGGAACGGACAGCGGAAATGGCCGTACCCGCACCTTTGCGCGTGATTGCATGCCATCGGCGTCCGTTCCCTTTCAGGCTGAACAGACAAGGACGGATCGCACGTGTCAAAATCCCTCGATAGTTTCAACTGCCGCCGCACCCTGACTGTGGGTGGCGCGGACTATGTCTATTTCGACCTCATCGAGGCCGAAAAGAACGGCCTTACCGGCATCGCCCAGCTGCCCTATTCGATGAAAGTGCTGCTGGAGAACCTTTTGCGCAATGAGGACGGGCGCTCCGTCACCAAGGAAAGCATCCAGGCTGTCGCCGGCTGGCTGACCGACAAGGGTACCGCAGGCGTCGAGATCGCCTATCGCCCGGCCCGCGTCCTGATGCAGGATTTCACCGGCGTTCCGGCGGTGGTAGACCTTGCCGCCATGCGCGACGCCATGGCCTCGCTTGGCGGTGACCCGCAGAAGATCAACCCACTGGTGCCGGTCGATCTCGTCATCGACCATTCCGTCATCGTCGACGAATTCGGCACGCCGATGGCTTTCGCCCGCAATGTCGAGCTCGAATACGAGCGCAACGAAGAACGCTACAAATTCCTGAAATGGGGCCAGCAGGCGTTCCGCAATTTCCGCGTCGTGCCGCCCGGCACCGGCATCTGCCACCAGGTCAATCTCGAATATCTCGGCCAGGTCGTCTGGACCAACGCCGAGGACGGCGAAACCACGGCCTATCCCGACACCTGCGTCGGCACCGATTCGCACACCACCATGATCAACGGTCTTGGCGTGCTCGGCTGGGGCGTCGGCGGTATCGAAGCCGAGGCCGCAATGCTCGGCCAGCCGGTTTCCATGCTGTTGCCGGAAGTCATCGGCTTCCGTCTCACCGGCAGGCTCAAGGAAGGCGTCACCGCCACCGACCTCGTGCTCACCGTCACCCAGATGCTGCGCAAGAAGGGCGTCGTCGGCAAGTTCGTCGAGTTCTTCGGCCCCGGCCTGTCCAACATGACGCTGGCCGACCGCGCCACCATCGGCAACATGGCGCCGGAATATGGCGCCACCTGCGGCTTCTTCCCGGTCGACTCTGAAACCATCCGCTACCTGACCATGTCCGGCCGCGAGGAAAACCGCATAGCGCTGGTCGAGGCCTATTCCAAGGCGCAAGGCCTGTGGCGTGACACCGGATCGGCCGACCCGGTCTTCACCGACCTGCTCGAACTCGAGCTCGGCGACGTCGTGCCGTCGATGGCCGGTCCCAAGCGTCCGGAAGGCCGCGTCGCGCTCGAAGGCATCCCGGCCGGCTTCGCCAAGGCGATGGAGACCGAATACAAGAAGGCCGCCGATATCTCCAAGCGCTATGCCGTCGAAGGCACTTCCCATGATCTCGGCCATGGCGACGTCGTCATCGCCGCCATCACCTCCTGCACCAACACCTCCAATCCGAGCGTGCTGATCGGCGCCGGCCTGCTCGCCCGCAACGCCAACCGGCTTGGCCTCAAGCAGAAGCCGTGGGTGAAAACCTCGCTGGCGCCGGGCAGCCAGGTGGTTGCCGAATATCTGGAGAAATCCGGCCTGCAGAAGGAGCTCGACCAGATCGGCTTCAACCTGGTCGGCTTCGGCTGCACCACCTGCATCGGCAATTCCGGCCCGCTGCCGGCGCCGATTTCCAAGACCATCAACGATAAGGGCCTGATTGCTGCCGCAGTCCTGTCCGGCAACCGCAATTTCGAAGGCCGCGTCTCGCCCGACGTGCAGGCGAACTATCTGGCGTCGCCGCCGCTGGTTGTCGCCCATGCGCTGGCCGGCACCGTGACCAAGGACTTGACCACCGAGCCGCTCGGCGAGGACAAGAACGGCGAGCCGGTCTATCTCAAGGACATCTGGCCGAGCTCGGCCGAGATCCAGGAGTTCATCGAGAAGAACGTCACGCGCGAGCTGTTCGCCCGCAAATATGCCGACGTCTTCAAGGGCGACGAGTACTGGCAGAAGGTCAAGGCGCCGGAGGGCCAGACCTATGCCTGGGACGACAACTCGACCTATGTGCAGAACCCGCCCTATTTCGCCGGCATGACGTCGGGCTTCGGCAAGATCGGCGACATCAAGGGCGCGCGCGTGCTTGGCCTGTTCGGCGACAAGATCACCACCGACCACATTTCGCCGGCAGGCTCCATCAAGGCCGCTTCGCCGGCGGGAAAATACCTGACCGACCATGGCGTCGGCGTTGCCGACTTCAACCAGTACGGCACGCGCCGCGGCAACCATGAGGTGATGATGCGCGGCACCTTCGCCAACATCCGCATCCGCAACCACATGCTGGGCGAGAACGGCCGCGAGGGCGGCTACACGATCCACTACCCGTCGAAGGAAGAGACGTCGATCTACGACGCCGCGATGGAGTACAAGAAGGACGGCGTGCCGCTGGTCATCTTCGCCGGCGTCGAATACGGCAACGGTTCGTCGCGCGACTGGGCCGCCAAGGGTACCAATCTCTTGGGTGTCCGCGCGGTCATCGCCCAGTCCTTCGAGCGCATCCACCGCTCGAACCTGGTCGGCATGGGCGTCATCCCCTTCGTCTTCGAGGATGGCACGTCATGGGCCTCGCTCAACTTGAAGGGCGATGAGCTGGTCGAGATCGACGGGCTGAGCGCCATCAAACCGCGCCAGAAGATGGCCGCCAAGGTCACTTACGGCGACGGCACGGTGAAGAACGTGCCGATCATCTGCCGCATCGATACGCTGGACGAGCTCGACTACTTCAAGAACGGCGGCATCCTGCAATACGTGCTGCGCGATCTCGCGGCATAGGAAGGGAATAAGGCAGTAGGGAATAGAACCCCCTACTGCCTGCTGCCTACTTTCGGCTCTCCATACCGCGCCGCCGCGGCCAGAAGCACGCCGAGCATCAGGCCGTTCAGGATGTGCCACAGGAAATGCGTGCCGAGCGGGAAGCTGCCGCAGACCAGCGGATCGGCCATACGGCAGATGACCGAGACGACGAAGATCGCCAAGGCCGCCAGATTATAGCGGCCGGCGCCGCTGCCGCTCAACGCTGTCCATGTGCCGAGGAAGGCAAGCGCCAGGAAGGGCGCCAGATAGCCGGTCGTGCCGTTCGAGGCCTGCCGCAGCCAGTCCGGCACCGCCCATGTCAGCAGCCCGGCGATGGCGTAGAAGGCGACGAAGATGGCGATCGCCTTGCCCCATTCCATGCCGAGGAGGCGACGCAGCGTGAACAACGTGTAGGCGAGCGTGAAACCGGCGATCGGCAGCACGTCGGCCCAGATCGTGGCTCGGATGGCGAAGGTATGGAACAGCATCGAGCCGATGCCGATCGCCACCACCCACCAGGCCAGCACTTCGGCGAAAGTGCCGGTGCCATGCCGGCGCACCTCACGCACACCCCACAGACCGGCGGCAAGAAACGCAAGATTTGTCAGAGCATTGACCGGTTCGGCCCAAAGTTCCGGGCCTGTCCGTTCACAATAAAGATCGACCGGCGTCAGGAGAGTTTGCCACATGCTGAAGCCGCCGCCACCAATCGAACCGCACCGCAAAGTGCAGACGCCTCTCCTATTGCGGGCTTGCCTTCAGTTGCAACCACAAAATTTCACCGCAACGTGACTTCCCGTTGACTGTCGCTTCTGCCACATATTTTAGCAATCACGACAAAGCCGGCGTCACCGGCGGGAAATTGGAACGGCCATGGCATTTCAGGGATCATTGCGGCTTGCGGCACTAGCGCTGGCCCTGTCGGCGTTGGCCGGCAACGGGCTTGCGGAGGAAACGGACAAGCCGCTCGGCGTGGTCGAGCTTTTCACCAGCCAGGGCTGCAACTCCTGTCCGCCGGCCGACGCGTTCTTCGCCGAGCTCGCCGCCAAGGAAAACATCATCGCGCTGGCCTATCATGTCGACTACTGGGACTATCTCGGCTGGCAGGACACGCTGAGCCGCAAGGAGAACACCGAGCGGCAGTATGACTATATGCGCGCCTTCGGCAGCCGATCGGTCTACACGCCGCAAGCCGTCATCAACGGCCGCAGCCATGTCAACGGCGCCAGCCGCAAGGAAGTCGACGGCACACTTGCCCGCCTGCAGAAGACCGGCGAAGGCATGCGGGTCGGCATCAAGGTCAGCCGCACCAGCGACCGCGTCATGATCGACACCGGCGACGCCGGCAGCGGCCCGACCGATGCCCATGTCGTCATCGTCTATTTCAATGCGCCGCAGACGATCAAGATCGGCGAGGGTGAGAACAGCGGTCGCAGCATGACCTACTGGAACGCCGTCTCCGGCATCCAGACCGCCGGCATGTGGCACGGCAAGGCGCAACGCTACGAATTGCCGATGACCGAGATCTCCAAGAAAGGCGGCTGCGCGGTGCTGCTGCAGTCGGTCGGCAAGGACGGCACCCCCGGGCCGATCCTGGGCGCGGCCTTCATCCGCAAGCCGTAACTGGACCGTCGGCGCCGCCTCTCATCCACCTGCCGGCTTCTCCCCGTATAGTGACGGGGAGAAGGGGACTGGCCGCAACGTTGGCGCCCATTCTGCAGCGTCGATGATCGGCGAAACCGTCAATGACAGCGTCTTTCTCCCCGTCACTAACGGGGAGAAATGCCCGGCAGGGCAATGAGGGGCAGCCCTGACCGACGCACGAAATAGAGCAGTTCGAGCGCCTCATGTTGGGCGCCATTTTACCGCGCGCGCTTTTGGCGTCGATCCATCGTTCCAACTAGCCAATAAAAAACCGGCGTCAGCTTGCTTCTGACGCCGGTCATTTAGGTTTTGGGATCGTCGCACCCGATTCTTCCGAGGGAAAAACCGAGGTTGGTTCGATCCGACGCAGACCCGTGGGCGGGGGGCTTGGGGTTTACGAGCCGGTGCCGGACCGAACCGTCTCAGGCAACGCCGGTAAACTCGTCGGAGATTGGGGCATCAGCGCGGATAAAATAAGGCAGGAATGTGGCGAAGCATCACCAATTCCAACAGGCGTTTGACAAACGTGACTGGACGTGACGGAAACGGCTTAGCCCCGGCTTGCTTAGCCGGGCCTTGCAATTCGGCAGCGAACACGCCAACTTCTGCAAGCGAAGCTTCATTCGAAGGATCGAGGCATGACCGATCGCGGCGGCAGTGGGACGGAGGATGGGGACGCATCCGCAATATTGATCCCGCTGCAAGAGGCAAGACGCGAACGCCTCGACCAGCCGGTGCGCTTCGACCGGCGCGAACTGGACCAGATCCTGAGACTTTACGGGCGCATGGTTGCCGCCAATGAATGGCGCGACTACGCCATCGATCACCTCTCCGACCGCGCCGTCTTTTCCGTCTTCCGCCGCGCCAGCGAAGTGCCGCTGTTTCAGATCGTCAAGGACCCGAAGCTGGCGCGCCGCCAGGGCGCCTTTGCAGTCATCGCCGCAGGCGGCCGCATCCTCAAGCGCGGCCAGGAGCTCGGCCGCGTGCTTGGCGTCTTCGACAGCGAGCTGAGGGTCGTCGAAGCTTAACTATTTGATTTTTCCCGGAATTTCCGCTCCGGCAGCGAGGCCGGATCGGGCGGGAGCTGCGCTCCGCCATTCATCGACAGCTGCATGAACACCGTGTCCAGCCAGCGTCCGTGCTTGTAGCCGGAGCCTTCCAGGCGGCCCGAATGGCGAAAGCCGAGCTTCTCATGCAGCCGCACCGAGGCGCTGTCGGCATGGCCGTCGCCGATGACCGCGATGATCTGGCGAAAGCCCGCCGCCCTTGCCGCCTCGATCAGCCCCTGCATCAGAAGCCGCCCGACGCCCTGGCCCTTGGCCTCCGGAGCGACATAGACCGAATCCTCGACGACGAAGCGATAGGCCGGGCGCGGCCGGAACGGCCCGGCATAGGCATAGCCGAGCACGGCGCCGTGTTTTTCCGCCACCAGAAAGGGAAAGCCGCCCGCCATCAGCGTGTCGAATCGGTTGCCCATTTCGGCGCGGCTGGGCGGCTCAAGCTCGTAGCTCGCGGTGCCGTGTGTCACCGCGTCGGCGTAGATTTCCGTGATTCGATCGAGGTCGGCCGAACTGGCGGCCCGTATGGTGATGCTGCTCATAATTTATGCATGCCATTTGCCTGCCTGAGATAACAGCAAAGGCCGGCACAAAAGAAAAGGGCGGCCGTTGGGCCGCCCTCCGGGAACTCGATGGTCCAACTGCGAAATCAGCGGCGGTCGCCCATGAACTGCAGCAGGAACATGAACAGGTTGATGAAGTCGAGATAGAGCGTCAGCGCGCCCATGATCGCCTTGCGACCGGCGACATCGGTGGCGTCGCCCTCGAAATACATCTCCTTGATCTTCTGCGTGTCATAGGCGGTCAGGCCCGAGAAGATCAGCACGCCGATCGCCGAAACGGCGAAGGACAGAGCCGACGACTGCAGGAAGATGTTGATCACCATCGCAATGATCAGGCCGAACAGGCCCATGATCAGGAACGACCCGATCGCGGTCAGGTCGCGCTTGGTCGTGTAACCGTAGAGCGACAGCGCGCCGAAAGCGGCAGCGGTGGCGAAGAAGGTCTGCGAGATGCTGGCCGTCGTGTAGACAAGGAAGATCGACGACAGCGACAGGCCGACGAGGCCGGCATAGACCCAGAACGTCGTCTGCGCGGCCGACACGCTCATCGACTGGACACGGAACGACAGGAACAATACCGCGGCCAGCGGGGCCAGCATGACGACCCAGCGCAGCGGCGACCCGAAGATCGCGTAGCCGAAGGAGGTCAGCATCTCGCCGCTCGGCAGCGTTGCAACCGCCGAGGCCGGATCGGTGGTGGTGGCCAGCATGATCGTGCCGACAGCGGCAAGGCCCGTGATGAGCAAGCCAAGCCCCATCAGATTGTAGACTTTGATCATATAGGCGCGCAGGCCCTGATCGATATCGACGGCGGCGCCGGGTACGGCGCGCGTCTGGTAATTGCGAATGGGATCAGCCATTGGAATCCTCTTTTGCTTCTGCCCCGTCCGGTCCGGTGTCGGGCTCGATCGAGCCCAGGCGCCGCTGGCGGGGCTCCAGCATGCCTGCGGCGGAATATGATGGTTCTTGGCGACAAGAACAAGACCGTAACCGAGCGTAATGCTTCGTGAAGCAGCCAAATTGCGGTTTGTCAGCCGTCCCAGCCGCAACATTAACGAGATTTAATCGAAGGTGGGCCGATTCAGGCGGTTGCGGATCAGAGATTTCGCAGCACCGGCGCCGCTTTGTGCCCCAGCACCCGCCAGGTTCCGGCAAGACCGATGCCGACCGTGATGACCAGCGCAAAGCCTATGGTTGCCACCGCCACTTCCGGCATGAAATGCGATGGCAGGGTCATTATGCGCGCGACGACGAACCAAGCAGCGACCCCGCCAGCCGCCAAAGCGAAGACCGCGGTGGCAAGGCCGATCAGCATATATTCGAGCGAGAAGGCCGCTATCAGCGTTCGCCTGGTGGCACCCAGCGTCTTCAGCACCACAGCGTCGTGGATGCGCGCCCGGTTGCCCGCGGCGAGCGCGCCGGCCAGAACCAGCACGGACGCAATCAACGCCACGCCGGCGGCGGCGCGGATGGCCGTTCCGAGCTGCGCCACCAGCCGGTTGACGATATCGAGCGCGTCCTTCACCCTCACCGTCGTCACCGCCGGGAAAGCGCGGGTGACGGCATTGAGCAGGCGGGCATCGTCCGCCGCCGACGCGTTCTTCTCGGTCAGCGTCGCCAGCCAGCCATGCGGCGCACCTGCAAATGTGTTGGGCGAGAACACCATGACGAAATTGATGCCCATGGTTTCCCACTCGACCTGGCGGAAATTGGCGATCCTGGCGGTGACGTTGCGTCCCAGCACATTGACGGTGACGGTGTCGCCGAGCTTCAGCCCGATCTCCTTGCCTTCCTCGGCCGAGAACGACACCAGCGGCTCGCCGGCATAGTTTTGCGGCCACCATGAGCCTTCCATCAGCGTCGCGTTCGAAGGCTGGCGGTCGTCATAGGTCAGCCCGCGATCGCCGCGCAGCACCCAGGCGCCTTCCGCCGGCACCTTGACTTTTTCGACATCGACGCCGTTCAGCGCCATGACCCGGCCGCGCAGCATCGGCACCTTGACCAGCGTTCCCTGTGGCGCCTGCCCGCCGACCAGCGCCGAAAAGGCATCGACGTTGCTGCTCTGGATGTCGACGAAGAAGAAGTTCGGCGCCTGCTCCGGCAGGCTGCCGGAAATCTGCCGCCTGAGATTGCCGTCGATCAGCGCCAGCGTCACCAGCAGTGTCAGCCCCAGTCCCAAAGACAGCACCACCGAGGGGGTCAGGGCGCCCGGCCTATGGATATTGCCGATGGCAAGCCTGAGCGCGAAGGAGCGGACCCTCGGGCTCTTTTTGGCGGCCCACTGCACCAGCCCACCGACCAGGCGCAGCACCAGGAAGGCAAAAAGCGTGGCGCCGACGAAGATCGAGGCGATGCGGCGGTCGCCGGAAAACAAGATGGCCAAGGCCGCCAGGGCGAGCGCGATGCCGACCGCTGCCGCCACATAGGGCAGGCGCGGAAAGCCGCGGCTCTCGAAGCCCATCTCGCGAAACAGTGCCGTCGCCGGCACGTCGCGGGCGCGGCCAAGCGGCAGCAGCGCGAAAGCCAGCGTCACCAGCAGGCCGAACAGCGCCGCCATGGCAAGCGCGCCGGGATAGAAGCCGCCCTCCGCCGGCACCGGGATGACCGACTGAAGGGCCGCACTCGCCGCGAACGGCATCAAGGCGCCGAGGATGAGGCCAAGCACGATGCCGAGACCGGCGATCAGCAGGATCTGCACCAGGTAGACGGCAAAGACGAAACCACCCGAGGCGCCCAGACTCTTGAAGGTGGCGATGACGCCGCGCTTGCCGTCGAGATAGGCGCGCACCGCGTTCGCCACGCCGACGCCGCCGACCACCAACGCCGTCAGCCCGACCAGGGTCAGGAATTGCGAGAAGCGCTCGATGTTGGAGGACAGTGCGGGCGCGGCGTTGCTGCGCGTGCGGATCGACCAGCCGGCCTGCGGAAAGTCCGCTGCGGCCTGGTCCTGGATCGCCTCGATATCAGCCTCGCTGGCGCCGGCGGGCAGGCGGATCTTGTAGGTGTGCTCGACCAGGCTGCCAGGCTGGATCAGGCCGGATGCGGCAAGCCCTTCGGTCGACACCAGCAGCCGCGGCGCGAAGCCAAAACCGTCGGACACCGCATCCGGCTCGCTGGTGAGCCTGGCGCGCAGTTCGAATGTGGCGCTGCCGAGCTTCAGCCGGTCGCCGATCTTGAGGTTCAGCCGGTCGAACAGCAGGTCGGGTGCCACGGCGCCGAAGACGCCGGATTTCTCGCCGAACAGGTTCTGCCTCGATAGCTGCGGCTCGGTCTCCAGCGCGCCATAGAGCGGATAGGCGTCGTCGACCGCCTTGGCCTCGACCAGCGACTGGTCGGAGCCGTCCTCGAGGCGCGCCATCGAGCGCATGCTGGCGCTGTGCGAAACAGCGCCCAGCCGATCGACGAAACCACGTTCGTCCGGCGTCGCGTCGCGCTGGTTGAGCTGGAAGCGCAGATCGCCGCCAAGCAGCGTCTGGCCCTGATTGGCAACGCCGGCAGTGATTGCCTGCGCTACCGAATTGACGCCGCCGATTGCCGCGACGCCGAGCGCGATGCAGGCAAGGAAGATCAGGAAGCCCGACAGCCCGCCGCGCATTTCGCGCAGCGAGAAGCGGACGGCGAGCTTCAGCGTCTGCGACAGCGGCATCAGGCCGTCACCTTCAGCGGCCTCGGTGTGTCCTCGATCCGTCCAGAGCGCATCGAGACCTGGCGCGAGCAACGCGCCGCCAGCGCCGGATCATGCGTGACCAGCACCAGCGTCATGCCGCGCTCGGCCGCCTTGGCGAACAGGAGGTCGGCGACCTGCCGGCCTGTCGCCTGGTCGAGATTGCCGGTCGGCTCGTCGGCGACCAGGATGCGCGGCGAAGGCGCCAGCGCCCGCGCGATCGCCACGCGCTGCTGCTCGCCGCCGGACAATTCACCGGGATAGTGGGTGACGCGGTCGCTGAGGCCGACTGCCGCGAGTTCGCGTGCCGCCACACCGAACGGATCGGCATGGCCGGCGAGTTCGAGCGGCACCGCGACATTTTCGAGCGCCGTCATGTTGGGGATGAGATGGAAGGACTGGAAGACGATGCCAATGTTTCGCCCACGAAACGATGCGATCTGGTCCTCGCTTTTGCCGTTGAGCAGCTCGCCGGCGATTCGAACCGTACCCGAATCGACCCTTTCCAGCCCTGCCAGAACCATCAGCAGCGTCGACTTTCCGGAGCCCGAAGGGCCGACGATGCCGGTTGCCTCGCCGGCGGCGACATCGAGACTGACGCCCTTCAGCACATGGACCGAGGACGCGCCTTCACCGAGCGTCAGCGATACGTCTTTCAGCACGATGACGGCTTCTGTCACAATGAAAGCGTCCTATATGGGATTGTATAGGGGACGAAGTTTGCCTTCGCCAAAAAACTGTTCCGCTCATATGGGGCCTGCCGCATGGCTTTCAAACACACACTTGCCGCAGCCCTCGTTCTTTTCACCGCGATCAGCGGCGCGATTTCGTCGGCGCGCGCCGAGACCTTCACTATCGTCGGTTTCGGCGACAGCCTGATGGCGGGCTTCGGCCTTGGCCCCGGCGAAGGCTTTACCGACAGGCTGCAGGCCGCACTTCGCGCCAAGGGCCATGACGTGACGGTCGCCAATGCCGGCGTTTCCGGCGACACGACAAGCGGCGGCCTGGCGCGGCTCGACTGGTCGGTGCCCGACGGCACACAACTGGTGGTCCTCGAGCTCGGCGCCAACGACATGCTGCGCGGCGTCTCGCCCGGCATCACCGAAAAGAACCTGGATGAGATGCTGGCCAAGCTCAAACAGCGCAAGATCGCCGTGCTTCTGGCCGGCATGCGCGCCGCCCCCAATCTCGGCGCCGACTACCAGAACGCCTTCGACGCGATCTATCCGAAGCTGGCCGCGAAATACGGCGTTCCGCTCTACCCGTTCTTTCTCGACGGCGTCGCCGGCCAGCCCGGGCTGCGGCTGGAGGACGGCCTGCATCCCAACGCCAAGGGTGTCGAAATGATGGTCGAACGTATCCTGCCGACGGCCGAAAAGGCCATTGCGGGGGCGGGCGGTGCGTCGTGAGGCCGGAAAGTCACGGTTGCCGCTGGGGAAACCGCGGAGCCAACAAACCGCTTGCCCCGTTTGAATATCGATGATTCGCTAGGGGCGTGAGTTCGATTCGAGGACAGGAGGCTTGCCATGCCACGTCTTTTCACCGCCCTCGAAATTCCGCGTGATGCTGCCCTTTCGCTGTCCCTGCTCCGGGGCGGCCTGCCCGGAGCCCGCTGGATCGACGTCGAAAACTACCATCTGACGCTGCGCTTCATCGGCGATGTCGAGGGCCATGTCGCCGACGAGATCGCCATCGCGCTCGACCGCGTCCACCGCCCGTCCTTCCCGATAGCCTTGTCCGGCGTCGGCGCTTTCGGCCAGAAAAAGCCGCATGCGGTGTGGGCCGGCGTTTCCGCCTCGCCGGATCTTACCGGCCTGCAAGCCGAAATCGACCGCATCTGCCAGCGGCTCGGCCTGCCGGCCGACCCACGCAAATTCACGCCGCATGTGACGCTGGCGCGCTTGCGCAATTCGAGTCCGCTCGACGTCGCCCAATATCTTTCGGCGCGCGGCAATTTTTCGACGCTGCCGTTCCGCGTTGGCCGCTTCGTCTTGATGTCGTCGCGCGATTCGGTCGGCGGCGGCCCCTATATCGTCGAGGAAGCCTGGCCGCTGTCGGGCGCCGACACGCGCACTGCCAGCCGCGTCGCCAGCGCTTCCGACGCCTCGCGGATCATGCGGTAGACGGTCGCGAACGCCTCCGGCCCGTCATAGTAAGGGTCCGGCACATCGCGACCGCTGCCGCTCGCAAACTTCAGGTAAAGATGGATGCGGTCGTGCACGGCGGCAGGCGACAGCGCCTTCAGGTCGCGGACATTCTGCCGGTCCATCCCCAGGATCAGGTCGAAGCGGTGAAAATCTTCTGGCGCAACTTTGCGTGCTGTCTGTCCGGAAATGTCGATGCCGTGGCGGGTGGCGATCGCGATCGAGCGTGGGTCGGGGGCCGAGCCCACCTCCCAGCCGCTGGTTGCGGCTGAATCGAGCACCATATCCAGGTCCCCTGCACGCTCACTCCAAACGGCGCGAAAAACACCCTCGGCCAGCGGCGAGCGGCAGATGTTGCCGAGACAGACGAACAGAATGGACTTTATGGGCTTTGCGCTCATCGATCCGGCGCTATTTTTGTGGATGTCGTTATCCCAAAACCGCGACGCACTTCTGGGCGACATGCATTATGGTGAGGGTCATTTTTCGAATAGCACAGGAATCCGACATGACGAGAGAGAAACTGGGCAAGGACGCTATCGCTGCTGCCCTTGCTGAACTGGGCGGCTGGTCGCTGGCTGCCGACGGCGCTTCGATCAAGCGCAGCTTCGTCTTCAAGAACTTCTCCGAGGCCTTCGCCTTCATGACCCGCGTCGCGCTTGCGGCGGAAAAGATGGATCATCATCCGGACTGGTCGAACGTCTACAAGACCGTCGACGTCACGCTGAACACGCACGATGCCGGCGGCGTGACCGCTCTCGATATCGAACTGGCGAAGAAGATGAACCGCTATTTCGGCGGCTGAGTGACGCCCCGCGACAGGCCCAGCATGCCAAATCGGCGCCGGCATCTTGCAGCGGGGGTCGGCTTTCACCACATTTTTGCTCGCAGCCGCGCGTTGAACGATACGCAGCCGCCTGCAAGGAGAGATTGATGGCGCAAGATTCCGGTTTTGATTTCTTCGGCTTTGGCGACAAGCTTGCCGGCGAGCGTGAGGTACGCGAGAAGTTCTGGCGCACCGCCAAGAAGGCTGCCCGGCAGATCCCGTTTATGGAGGACGTGGTGGCAGCCTATTACTGCACCATGGACAAGAACACGCCGCTGCGCGCCAAGGGCATCCTGGTGGCGGCACTCAGCTACTTCGTGCTGCCGGTGGACTTCATCCCCGATTTCGTGCTCGGCCTCGGCTTCACCGACGATATCGCCGTGCTGACGGCCGCGATCACCACCGTCAGCGCCCACATCACCCCGGCGCACCGGCAGGCTGCCAAGCAGGCGATTGCCGACAAGAGCTGAGCCGGCACAGCACACGCAGGGGTGGTTTGAAAAGACAAACTCTTGCCGCTTTCGTGGCCTCCAAGTCCGAGACAGGGACGTCGCGCTGCTGCTTTTCGAGCAGCAGTGCGGTGATGGCGGCGGTTTCCTGGGGTGTGGGTCCTTTTCTTGAGGAAAATTCACCGTTTGGTAACCCAGATTAAATCAAAATGAAGCGACGGGCAGGACGCCAGACCGGCCTGCCGCCGCACCAGTTGGAATACGGGAAAAACGATGCGCGGATTGATTGCTACAGTTTCCAGCCTAGTCCTGGTGGCCCTGGCCGCGCCGGCGCTGGCGCAGTCGGCGACCAAGATCGGCCAGCACAATGCCTGGGGCACCTACAGCTACCAGGCATCCGGCGGCAAGGTCTGCTACGTGCTCACCGTGCCGACCGACAAGCAGCCGCCGACGCTCGACCATGGCGACATGTTCTTCTTCGTCAGCCAGCGGCCGGGACAGCAAGTCTCCTACGAGCCGCAATTCATCGCCGGCTACAATTTCCAGGAGGGCTCCAAGGCCACCGTCACCATCGACAAGAAATCCTTCTCGATGTTCACGCGCGGCAAGTCGGCCTGGGTCGAGAACGCCGCCGAGGAGCCGGTGCTGATCGCCGCCATGAAGACCGTGAGGGGTGTTCCAGCTTGGCGGAACGCTCCGCCTAGACGCTGACTGACTAACGGCGGCGATACCCAGCCAACGCCTCATTCCTTCCAACACCCCTCATCCGTCTCGGCGCTGCGCGCCGATCCACCTTCTCCCACAAGGGGAGAAGGAGAGTCACCGCTCCCCCGCATGACTCCGCGCGCAACCTGTGCTATGCGCCGCGCTTCATTTCGGGCACGATGCTGAAATCGGCCGCAAACCGCTTATATTGGCGCAACCATGACCCTTTCGTTCGATCTGACCGCCGACGGCGCCCGTGACGCGTTGCGTGCCCGCACCGCGTCGGCTGAAAAACCGTCGCTGATCGGCCTGACGCGGGCCGAGCTTGGGGAAGCCCTTGTCGGTGCCGGCATCGTGCCGGAGCGCCAGTCGAAAATGCGCGCCCAGCAGCTCTGGCACTGGATGTATGTACGCGGCGTTTCCGACTTTGCCGGCATGTTCAACATCTCCAAGGATCTGCGCGCCGAGCTCGACAAGCACTTCACCGTCGCCCGGCCCGAGATCGTCGAGGAGCAGATTTCCGCCGACGGCACCCGCAAATGGCTGTTCCGTTTTCCGCCGCGCGGCGCCGGCCGGCCGGTCGAGATCGAAACCGTCTACATCCCCGAAGAGGGCCGCGGCACGCTCTGCATCTCCTCGCAGGTCGGCTGCACGCTGACCTGCTCCTTCTGCCACACCGGCACGCAGAAACTGGTGCGCAACCTGACGGCCGAGGAAATCCTCGCCCAGTTGCTCACCGCCCGCGACCGGCTCGGCGATTTCCCCGACCGCGACACGCCCGACGGCGCCATCGTGCCGGCCGAGGGACGCAAAGTGTCCAACATCGTCATGATGGGCATGGGCGAGCCGCTCTACAATTTCGAGGCGGTGAAGAAAGCGCTGCTGATCGCCTCAGACGGCGACGGTCTTTCCCTGTCGAAGCGCCGCATCACGCTCTCGACTTCGGGCGTCGTGCCCGAGATCTTCCGCACCGGCGAGGAGATCGGCGTCATGCTGGCGATCTCGCTGCACGCCACCAATGACGATCTGCGCGACCTGCTGGTGCCGATCAACAAGAAGTATCCGCTGAAGGAGCTGATTGCCGCCTGCCGCGCCTATCCCGGCCTCTCCAACGCCAAGCGCATCACCTTCGAATATGTGATGCTGAAGGACGTCAACGATTCCATCGAGGACGCCAAGGGGCTGATCAAGTTGCTCAAGGGCATCCCGGCCAAGATCAATCTGATCCCGTTCAACCCCTGGCCGGGCACCAACTACCAGTGCTCCGACTGGGAGACGATCGAGAAGTTCGCCGACTACATCAACAATGCCGGCTATGCCTCGCCGATCCGCACCCCGCGCGGCCGCGACATCCTCGCCGCCTGCGGCCAGCTCAAGTCGGAATCGGAGCGCATGCGCAAAGTCGACCGGCTGGCGCTGGAAGCCATGATGATCGCGGGGCACGGCGAGGCGTGAGCCGTCTCTTTGCCTACCTCATCCGCTTCGCCGTGATCCTGGTCGGCTATGTCGTCGCCTCGCTGGCGGCGAGCGCATTCCTCAACATCCTGTTCCTGGCCTCGCTCGGCTATGCACCGGACCAGGCCCACCCGACGGCGACCGCCTCGCTCTATTTTTCTATTCCGTTCGTGGCGTTGTTCGTCGCCTATTTCGCCTTCATGCCGGCTGCGATCGTCATCCTGATCGCCGAAATCCTGGGACGGCGCGACTGGCTGTTCTATGCGCTAGCCGGCGGCGTGATTGCCGCGGTCTTCCTCGGCTTCGTCCATCAGAATGCCGATGCCAATTTCGACGTCACCGACCCCCGCGCCATCGCCGCCGTGATCGGCTGCGGCATGGTCGGCGGCATCTTCTACTGGCTCGCCGCCGGCCGCTGGGCCGGAAGCTGGTGGAAGGAGGACAAGGCCGCTACTTCGCCTGGGCCGTCAGGATCTTGAGCGCGAAAGCCGAGAACACGCCGGCGAACAGATAATCGACCACCCGCGTCACCCGCGGGCTGGCCTTCATCGCCGTCGAGAATTTTTCCGCCGCGAACACCATCGGCGCCGTCACCGGGATCGACAGCACGATGAACATCACGCCGAGGAAGAACAGCTTTCCCGGCGCATTCGGGTCGTGCGCGGAAACGAATTGCGGCAAAAACGTCATGAAGAACAGGATGATCTTCGGGTTGAGCAGATTGACGCCCAGCCCGGCCGCCCAGCTGCGGAACAACGAGATTTGTGGCCCGCTCTTCTTCTCCGGCGAAAACGCGGACCCCCTGGCGAGCGCCTGCCAGGCCAGGAACACCAGATAGCCGGCGCCAAAAACCTTCAGCACGAAGAAGGCCATCGGCGAGGCGACGATCAGCGCCGAGACGCCGACCACCACCAGCGTGGTGTGGATCAGCGTGCCGCACAGCGCACCCGCCATCGAGGCAAAGCCGGTGGCGCGGCCCTGGCTCAGTGTCCGCGAAACAAACAGCGTCATGTCGGGCCCCGGCGTGATCGCCAGGATCACGGTGGCGATGGCAAACTGGATCAGCGTCGTGGTGTCGGGAATGAAGGACATGGCCGGTCTCAAGGCAGCAAAAAGACGGCGCAGCCATAACGCAAGTGTCCTGCCCTTGCCAGCTTCTGACTGATCCGGCGTCTGGTCCAGCCACCGTTCGTCTCTTGCGCAGGCCGGAAACGCCGTGATACCTCGCCCGCCGAGAACTCCTGTCGCGGAACCGCCAAATGTCAAAAGCAAAAGACGTCAAGAAAGTCGTGCTCGCCTATTCCGGCGGCCTCGACACCTCCATCATCCTGAAATGGCTGCAGACCGAGCTCGGCGCCGAAGTCGTCACCTTCACCGCCGACCTCGGCCAGGGCGGCGAGCTGGAGCCGGCGCGCCGCAAGGCCGAGATGATGGGCATCAAGGACATCCGCGTCGTCGACGTGCGCGAGGAATTCGTCGCCGACTTCGTCTTCCCGATGTTTCGCGCCAACGCCGTCTATGAAGGCACTTACCTGCTCGGCACCTCGATCGCCCGGCCGCTGATCTCCAAGCATCTGGTCGAGATCGCCAGGGAGACGGGTGCCGATGCAATTGCTCATGGTGCTACCGGCAAGGGCAACGACCAGGTCCGTTTCGAACTGTCGGCCTATGCGCTGAACCCCGACATCAAGGTCATCGCGCCGTGGCGCGACTGGTCGTTCAAATCACGCACCGACCTGATCAACTTCGCCGAGCAGCACCAGATCCCGGTGCCGAAGGACAAGAAGGGCGACGCGCCATTCTCGGTCGATGCCAACCTTTTGCACTCATCTTCAGAGGGCAAGGTGCTGGAAGACCCGTGGACCGAGCCGCCGGAATTCGTCCACCAGCGCACCGTTTCGCCGATGGACGCGCCGGACAAGGTCACCGAAATCGAGATCGAATTCCTCAAGGGCGATCCGATTGCGCTGAACGGCAAGAAGCTGTCGCCGGCGACCATGCTGGCCGCCCTCAACGATCTCGGCCGCGACAATGGCATCGGCCGGCTCGACCTGGTCGAGAACCGCTTCGTCGGCATGAAATCGCGGGGTGTGTATGAAACACCTGGCGGCACGATCCTGATCGCAGCGCATCGCGCCATCGAATCGATCACGCTCGACCGCGGTGCCGGCCACCTCAAGGACGAGTTCATGCCGCGCTATGCCGAGCTGATCTACAACGGCTTCTGGTTCGCGCCCGAACGGCTGATGCTGCAGGCGATGATCGACAAGAGCCAGGAAGACGTCGAAGGCACGGTGCGGCTGAAACTCTACAAGGGCAATGTCATGGTCACCGGCCGCAAGTCAAAGAAGACGCTCTATTCCGACGCGCTGGTCACCTTCGAGGACGACGGCGGCGCCTACGACCAGAAGGACGCCGCCGGCTTCATCCGCCTCAATGCGCTGCGGCTGCGCACACTTGCCGCGCGCAACCGCTAGAGGTGCAGCCGATCTCCCCCTCAAGGGGGAGATTGGCCGTCATCCCGGCCTTCGCCAATCTGCAGCGACAGGCACAAAAAAGCCCGGCGATCGCCGGGCTTTCTTTCGAACAGGGATGTCTTTTCAATCGCCGTCGATCGCCGTGGCGATGCGGGCGATGGCCTGCTGATAGACGCTCGCGGAATTCCAGCCGGCAATGGCGCCCATATTCGCGCTCGCGCTCGCACCCGCCTGCCAGCCATGAGCCTTGAGGAAGTTGGCGGTGGAGGCCAGCGCCGTGGCCTTGTCGCGCAGATTCCCGTTGCCGACGCCATACTGCAAAACATTTCCGGGCAGGAACTGCGTATGGCCAATCTCGCCATGCGCTGCGCCGACCGACGAGGCGCTCAACGCACCCCGATCGACCAGCTTCAGGGCTGCGATGGCATGCGGATAAAAGAACCCCGGGCGGCGGCAATCATAGGCAAGCGTCAGAATGGCAGAGACCGTATTCTGCTTGCCCAAGGAAGAACCGAAGCCGGTCTCCATGCCCCAGATGGCGAGCAACACACCCGGCGACACGCCGTAGGTCGCTTCGATCTTGTTGAACAGCGCCGCGTTCGACTTCTTCAGCGAACGGCCCTTTGAAATGATCGCGGCCCCACCGCGGCGCTTCATAAACTCTTCGACAGAGCCGCTGAAAGCCTTATGGATGGCGCGGTCGACGCTGATCGTCTTTGTTGCGTAGGTGGCGCCGGCCAGAGCGGCCAGACCCTTCGAACCGACGCCGTTGGACCTGGCCTCCGCGGCAAACTCCTGCTTCCACGCCTCGAAGCCGGCGCCGTTCTTGCCGCAGCTGGCCGCCTGCGCGCCCGTCGCCAGCGCAAGCATCGCCACCAGCGCGGCCGCAAAAATTCTTCCCTTGGCAAGAAATGCCATGCTTTTCTCCTGATTGCCTGAATCACGTCCCGGTTGCGAATTTGCCAGTGAACCGGTTCATTGTCACTGGCTCCGGTAGAGCGCCGATGCGGCGAAGCCGAAAATCGCAGTCTTTGCAGCAAGGCTACGCGCGAAATTCGGTTTCAACGCCTTCGAACACTGATGCCACCGGACCTTCAAAATCCACCGCACTGGCCAATGCCGCGCAATTTGCCTACGATCAAGTAGATATTGTGGCGGGGGTCTTGCATTCATGGAAGATGTTGACGTCGTGATCATCGGCGCCGGCTCCGCTGGCCTCGCCGCCGCCAAGACCATTCGCGCCGCCGGCCTTTCCTTCAAACTACTGGAAGCGATGGGCCGCGTCGGCGGTCGCGCCTGGACCAGCGACCAGCATTTCGGCGTCCCGTTCGACATCGGCTGCGCCTGGCTGCATGCCGCGGACCGCAATCCCTATTTTCCCGAGGCCGAGGCCGCCGGCTGGACGCTTCACCATCACGACATGAATGTCGATCATCTCTATTACCGCCAGCGCAAGGCAAGCGAGGTCGAAGAGGCCGAGATGAAGGCCGCCGATGCACGGCTGTTCGAACTGCTGGCCGCGCACCAGGTGGAAGAAGGCGACGACGACCGCCTTTCGGCACTCCTCGCCAAGGGACATGCGCCGCGCGCCGCCGCCACCTTCGCCGGGCCGATGGATTTTGGCGCCGACGAGGATGAAATATCGATCCGTGACTTTCAGGCCGCCGCCGATCTCGATCCCAATTATTTCAGCAAGGAAGGGTTTGGCGCCCTGGTGGCGCATTTCGGGGCAGACCTGCCGGTGGAACTGTCGACGCCGGTGCGCAAGATCCTCTGGGACGTGCCGGGTGTCGCCTGCGTCACCGATCGCGGCACCATCCGCGCCAGGGCGGTCATCGTCACAGCCTCGCCGGCGGTGCTCGCCTTCGAGGAGATCGAATTCTCGCCGGCGCTTCCCGATACGCATTTTGGCGCCTTCTTCGATCTGCCTATGGGCATGCTGACCAAGCTGCCGGTCGAGATCCGGGGCACCAGGCTTGGCCTGCAGCCCTTCGACGATCTGTTGATCGAGCGGTTGGCCAGGCACGACATCTACTTCCTGTGCTTTCCCTTCGATCTCGACCTGATGGTCGGTTTCGTCGGCGGCGACTTCGCCTGGGAGATGTCGGCTGCCGGTGAGGCGGCGGGTATCGACTTCGTCGTCGACCGGCTCTGCAACATCTTCGGTGCCGACACCCGCAAGCATGTCGCACGCGCCATGATGACCAATTGGGGCGGCGAGCGCTTCGTGCGCGGAGCGTATGCGGCGGCCCGCCCGGGACGTTCCGAAGCGCGCGCCACGCTGATGCAGCCGGTGGCGGAAAAGATCTTCTTCGCCGGCGAGCACCTGGCCGGTCCGCTCATCCAGACCTGCGGCGGCGCGCGCCTGTCGGGAGAGAGCGTGGCACGGCAGGTGGCCGCCTTGCTTGCGATTGGATAGCGGCGGCTGGGGCGGCGGCTCGCGTTTGGGTGGCCGGCGATCCCGCCCTATATGCGGGCTCTGACGATTTGAGAGCACAATGAAGCTGTTCGACTGCCCGCATTGCGGCCACCGCCTATATTTCGAGAACGCCCAGTGCCTGAGCTGCGCCAGCCTCGTCCTCTATGATCCCGAGCAGGCAAGCTTTACCTTGTCTGGTGTCGACGGCGTTTTCCAATGCACCAATGCCGATGAATGCGCCTGCAACTGGCGGGCGGAGCCGGGCCAGGCCTTCTGCCGCGCCTGCGCGCTGAACCAGCTGATCCCGGACCTCTCGGTCGACGGCAACCGCCGGCGCTGGATCCGCGTCGAGGCGGCCAAGAAGCGCGCCATCTATTCGCTGCTCGCCTTCGGCCTGCCGACCGCACCAAAGCACAACCCCGGCGACGAGGCCGGCCTTGCCTTCGACTTCCTTGCCGATCCGATCGGCGGCGGCCCCGGCGGCGAGCGCATCCTGACCGGCCACGACAACGGCCTGATCACGCTCAACGTCGCCGAGGCGGACTCCGCCGAACGTGAAAGACGGCGCGTCGAAATGGGCGAGAATTACCGCACGCTGCTCGGCCATTTCCGCCACGAGCTCGGCCACTATTACTGGGATCGTCTGATCCGAGACGACCCGCAAAGGCTTGCAGCCTTCCGCGCCTTGTTCGGCGACGACCGCCCGGACTATGAGCAGGCGCTGCAGACCTACTATGCCACGGGGGCTGCGCCCGACTGGCAGCAGGGCCACATCTCCGCCTATGCGACGTCGCACCCTTGGGAAGACTGGGCCGAAACCTTCGCGCACTATCTGCACATCACCGACACGCTGGAGATGGTGCATGCGCTGAATTTCCCGCTTGGCCGGCTGGAGACGGTTGACGCCGAGGCGCTGCCGCGCGGCGATACCGGCGGCGAACTGCAGGCAGCGCCGTCCGAACCCGCCACCGTGCCCGAGCCCTTCGACAGGATCCTCGCCCGCTGGCTGGTCCTGTCGGAGGCGTCCAACTCGATCAACCGCTGCATGGGCCTGCCCGATCTCTATCCCTTCGTCATTTCGGACGTGACGGCGCGGAAACTGGACTTCGTCCACGCGCTTTTGACCGGTTTGCCGAAAGAAACCGGAACAATTCGTGAGCCGGCAGGGGCATTTTAGCCGGAACGCATAGAGCCTTGTTTCGTTTCCGTTCGCGAGGGAGTTCGAAGAACGGAGAGAAATCATGAAAGCCATACTGTTTCCGGCCATCGCCGGGGCGCTCGTCGCCATGTCGGGCGCGGCCCTGGCCGAAACCGCCGTTTCGGCTGTCACCGATCTCAACGTGCGCGCCGGCCCCGGCCCGCAATATCCCGTGATCGGCGTGCTGGCCGCCGGCCAGTCGGCAACGCTCCAAGGCTGCATTGCAAACAGCAAATGGTGCACGATCGCCGAGGCCAATGGCCAGGGCTGGGTCTATTCGGATTATGTAACGGCCGATTTCGGCGGCAATCAGGTGGTGCTGACGCGCCGGCCGGTTGACGCCGATATCGAGGTTGTGACGCCGCCGAGTGACGATATCTATACGGATACCTATACCAGCGCCATTGTCGCGGCCGAACCGATCGACCCGATCGCCAGGCCTCCGGCCGAAGTCGGCACCTACGTCACGACGCACCGGCTCGATCCTGTCTATCTCGACGGCGAGGTGGTGACAGGCGCGACCTTGCCGGACACGGTCGAGTTGCGCGAAATCCCCGATTACGACTACCGCTACGTCTATGTGAACAACCAGCCGGCGCTGGTCGACCCCGGCACGCGGCGCATCGTCTACGTCATGCGTGACTAGGTCACTGAAACACGCGGCCGCCAGCGCTGGCGGCCGCCGCTCTTTTCGAGCTCAGCACATGAGGGCCTGACGAGGATGATTGCGCACGGAGCCCCGATCCCATAGATCATGCGTCGCGAATACGTTGGGCAGGGGAGCCGCGTGATCATCGACAATGCCGCTTTCGAGCGCTATCGGCGCTCGCCGAACGACAGGACAAATTTGCCGCGCCTCCTGCTCGGCAGCGCCATTGTCGTGCTTTTCTGGGTGGCGACGACCCTGGTCGTGCTGCTCGGCGGCACCTATGCCTTCGTCGCCTGGCGGGCCTCGATGGCCGGCAGCGCGCCGATCGGCCGGCCGGTGCAGGATTTCCTGGCATCGCCCGAAGGGATCCTTATCGCACTGGTCTCCTTCGCCGGCATCTGGATCGGCCTTTGGATCGCTATGCGCTGGGTGCACGGGGAGCCGCTGTCGGCGCTGATCGGAACCAGCCGCCGCGTTTCGCGCCAGGGATTCCTCAAGGGCCTGGCGGCGGTGCTGATCACCTCGCTGCTCTCCGAGGTGTTGCTCTATTGGCTGCAACCCGAGATCGCGCGCGGCGCGATCAGCCTGCCGTCCTGGCTGCTGTTCCTCGTCCCGATCGTCTTGCTGGCCTTTCTGCAGACGTCCTCTGAGGAGGCGCTGTTTCGCGGTTATCTGCTGAGAGGCCTGGCAAACCGGTTTCGCAGCCCTCTTATCTGGGTGTTGCTGCCGGTGCTGCTGTTCACCGCGCTGCATTGGAGTTCGGCCTCGTCGCTCGCCATCAATGCCTGCGTGCTGGTCTCGATCGCCACCTTCGCGCTGGTGCTGACGCTTCTGGTCTATGCGACGGGCAATCTGGGTGCTGCCTTCGGCGCCCATCTCGGCAACAACCTGACCGGCTTCCTGCTGATTTCGCACCAGGCAGGCTACAATTCCTTTGCCCTGTTCAACGCCAAGCCGTTGGAAGGCCCCGGCTGGACGACGTGGGACGCGGTCCTGATCGCCGCGATCGGCATCGTCAGCAGCCTGCTGACGGTGTTGCTCCTGTTGCATCCGCGCTCGCCGCTGAAGGTCGGGCCGGACTAATGCGCATCACATTGGTGGTCAGGGGCGCAATCCCCTGCAAGGGCTATGGCGGCACTCAGCGTCAGGTCGAGTGGCTGGCGAGCGAACTCGCGCGCCTCGGTCACCGGGTGGTGCTTATCGCCGACCCTGGCTCCAGCCATCCGTTGTGCGAAGTGCGGCAGGCGTCGTCGGCGCAGCAATGCCGGGCCGCCATCCCCGCCGACACCGATATTGTCCATTTCAACAGCTGGTTTATCGAGGTTCCGTTTCCGACCCTCAACACCGAGCACGGCCATACTCCAAGCGAGCCCAGACGGCAGAAGAACTGGAGTTTCGTCAGCGCCAGCCATGCCCGCAACCACGGCCGCGAGACCTTCGTCCACAACGGCTTTCCGACCGAGGCCTATCGGCTGGCCGAAACCAAGACCGATCGTCTGATGTTCCTTGCCGGCATCGCGCGCGCCGGCAAGAACCTGAACCGCGCCGTCGACCTGGCGAAGAAGTTTGATTTCCCCCTCGATATCGCCGGCGGCTCGCGCTGGAAACTGCTCACGCGCAGCCATGTTCGAAACCAGGGCGTCTTCTTCAAAAGCCTTGCCAGCCGCTACCGCTTCCATGGCATCGTCGATGGCGACAAAAAGCTGCGCCTGCTGGGAGAGACAAAGGCCTTTCTCAATCCGATCGCCTGGGAAGAGCCGTTCGGCATGGCTTCGGTCGAGGCGATGCTGTGCGGAACGCCGGTGCTGACGACCCCGCGCGGCGCGCTGCCCGAGATCGTCGACGCCGACACCGGGCGCTTCTTCGACACGGACGCGGAGTTCGGCGCGGCCCTTGCCGCCGTCGCGGATCTATCCCCGCAACGCTGCCGCGACTCGGCCGCCGAGCGCTTTCCGATCGCCCGGACCGCCAAGGGTTACCTCGACCTCTACGCGCGTATTCTCGACGGAGAGGTGCTCCCTTGAACCAGTCGCAAAAACAGCGTTTCGACGCTCATCTCGGCCCGCGCCTTGACTCTACGGCCGATTTCCTGTCTACACGCCGCGAATCCCGCGACGAGTATCCCTCCGAGCAAGCCGACCAGGACGCCGAAGCCTTTTTGAGGCGAGTGCCGTAAATCGATCCTGGAGGCCAACACCCGGCAGCGCTGTGCGCCCCCGGGTGCTTTTTGGCTTTGGCTTCTGGTTGGACGATCGGCGCGAACGCACTACCTCTCGGGCAGCCATCCGGGTGCCAGGGAAAAGGAAAAAGAATGTTTGAATCGCTACAGGAACGTCTTGGTTCGATCCTGAACGGCCTGACTGGCCGCGGTGCGCTGTCCGAAGCGGATGTCTCGGCGGCGCTGCGCGAGGTGCGCCGCGCGCTGCTCGAGGCGGACGTTGCCTTGGAGGTGGTCCGTTCCTTCACCGACAAGGTGCGCGAGAAGGCGGTCGGCGCCGCCGTGGTGAAGTCGATCAAGCCCGGCCAGATGGTCGTCAAGATCGTACATGACGAGCTGGTCGAGATGCTGGGCGCCGAGGGCGTCGCCGTCGACCTCAACGCGCCGGCGCCCGTCGTCGTCATGATGGTCGGCCTGCAGGGCTCCGGCAAGACGACGACCTCGGCCAAGATCGCCAAGCGGTTGACCGAGCGCCAGAACAAGAAGGTTCTGATGGCCTCGCTCGACACGCGGCGCCCCGCCGCGCAGGAGCAGCTGCGCCAGCTCGGCGAACAGGTGAAGGTGGCGACGCTGCCGGTCATCGCCGGCCAGAACCCGGTCGATATCGCGCGGCGGGCCGTGCAGGCGGCAAAGCTCGGCGGCCATGACATCGTCATCCTCGACACTGCCGGCCGCACCCATATCGACGAGCCGCTGATGGTCGAGATGGCCGACATCAAGAAGGTGTCGTCGCCGCACGAGATCCTGCTGGTCGCCGACTCGCTGACCGGCCAGGACGCCGTCAACCTGGCCAAGAGTTTCGACGAGCGCGTCGGCATCACCGGCCTGGTGCTGACCCGCATGGACGGCGACGGCCGCGGCGGCGCGGCCCTTTCGATGCGCGCCGTCACCGGCAAGCCGATCAAGCTGATCGGCACCGGCGAAAAGATGGACGGGCTGGAGGAATTCCATCCCAAGCGCATCGCCGACCGCATCCTGGGCATGGGCGACATTGTCTCGCTTGTCGAAAAGGCCGCCGAAAACATCGACGCCGAGCAGGCGGCGGCGATGGCCAGGAAGATGCAATCGGGCAAGTTCGACCTGAACGACCTTGCTGGCCAGCTTCAGCAGATGTCGAAGATGGGTGGCATGGGCGGCATCATGGGCATGATGCCCGGCATGGGCAAGATGAAGGACCAGATGGCCGCGGCCGGCCTCGACGACAGGATGTTCGGCCGTCAGCTCGCCATCATCTCGTCGATGACCAAGGCCGAGCGCGCCAACCCCGATATCCTGAAGCACTCACGCAAGAAGCGCATCGCCGCCGGCTCCGGCACCGATGCAGCCGAGATCAATAAGCTGCTGAAAATGCATCGCGGCATGGCCGACATGATGAAGGCGATGGGCGGCAAAGGCAAAGGCGGCGGCCTCATGCGCGGCATGATGGGCGGCCTTGCCTCGAAGATGGGTCTTGGTGGCATGATGCCGGGTGGCATGGGCGGTATGGGAGGCATGCCGGACCTGTCCAAGATGGACCCCAAGCAGCTCGAAGCCTTGCAGAAGCAGGCGCAGGCGGCCGGCCTCGGCGGCATGAAGGGCTTGCCCGGCGGCCTCCCCGGCGGCGATGGCCTGCCCGGTCTGCCCGGCGGCATGAAGCTACCCGGTCTTCCCGGCCTGGGCGGCGGCGGGCTGCCCGGTCTTGGTAAGAAGAAGTGAGGGCGTCATGAACGAGGACAAGGACATGGCCGACGCACGCACCATCCTGGCCGGTTATCGCGCTTCGATCGACAACATCGACGCCGCCCTCATCCATATGCTGGCCGAGCGCTTCCGCTGTACCAAGGCGGTTGGCGTGCTGAAGGCCGAGCACGGCCTGCCGCCGGCCGATTCGGCGCGCGAGCAACAGCAGATCGCCCGCCTTCGCCAATTGGCCAAGGATGCGCATCTCGACCCCGATTTCGCGGAAAAATTCCTCAACTTCGTCGTCCGCGAAGTGATCCGTCACCACGAACAGATCGCCGCTGCCAACGGCGTGACGAAAACCGGCTGAGGACCAGCCGTAACCAACCAACGAAATCAGAGTTTCTAGGAGAAAAGAAATGCCATTGAAGATCAGACTGGCCCGTGCGGGCTCGAAGAAGCGTCCTTACTACCACGTCGTCGTTGCCGACGCCCGTTCGCCGCGCGACGGCCGTTTCATCGAGTCGCTCGGCTCGTGGAACCCGCTGCTGCCCAAGGACGGCGAGCGCGTCAAGGTTGACGCCGACCGCGTCAAGCATTGGCTGTCGCACGGCGCCCAGCCGACCGACCGCGTACTGCGCTTCCTCGACGAGGCAGGCCTCGCCAAGCGCGACGCCCGCTCCAACCCGAAGAAGGCCGAGCCCGGCAAGAAGGCGCAGGAGCGCGCTGCCCTTTTGAAGAAGGCGCAGGACGATGCCGCAGCCGCTGTTGCCGCCGCGGCCGCAGCACCTGCCGAGGCGGAAGCCGCCACCGCCGAGTAATCCGGCTCAATTTGCTTACGAAAACGGCGGGCCATTGGCCCGCCGTTCTCTTTTCAGGGTATGCCCTGTGCCGAAGGCCGCGCCCGCTCAATAGCCGTCCGGGCAGCGGGCGATATAGGTACGCCCATAGCGGTCCCGGTAGCGGCAACGATCCGGTTCGCTGGCCCGGCCGATCAGCGCACCGGCGACGGCACCAACAGCGCCACCGACAACTGCGCCTTCCACCGGATCGTTTGCGACCGCGGCACCTACGGCCGCGCCGCCCAGGCCGCCGACCGCCGCGCCTTTTTCCGTTTGCGAGCACGCGCCGAGCGGCACCAGCAACGCCATCAAAACCATTAGCTTCTTCATTGTCGTTCCTCTCGGTTTCGCCCGCTACGCCATGCGCAATAACGCAAAAGTGAAGGAATCGATCCACGCGAGAATGCAGATGCGCTTCTTTGCGACCGCCAGATCTCGAGGAAGCAGCGGTGTCGCAAGCCTGGTCCGGATCTATTTCTCGGTGGCCCGCTTCAGATTGGCTAGTCCGGCCTCGAAATCCCTGCCGATCAGCGTGTCGAAATTCATGAACAGGCCCATCAGCTTGGCGATGAAGGGCCGGCCGCCGCGCATTGCCCAGGTGACGTTCGTGTTCTCGCCCGACGGCGTCAGGGTGAAGTCGACGGTATTGTTGGCCCTGAACGGCTTTTCGAAATCGAGCTTCAGCGCCACCAGTGAGGACGGAACCGAATTGGTGATTTCCATACGGCCGACCCCGGCCTTGCTGTTGCCATGCCAGGCATAGGCGGCGCCCTTGCCGCTTTCGGCGCCGGAGAGCGTGCGTTTCATGTCCGGGTCGAGTTTTTCGTACGGCGACCAGGTAGGCCAGCGCCTGAAATCGTTGATCAGTGGAAAGATCGCCTCGGCGGGCGCCTTGATGTCGGCCGAGCGGCTGACGACGAAATCGTTGGGCCGGGTCGCGGCATAGAGGAGCACCGCGGCGATGATGACGACGAGAATGATGAGGATGGTGGCAAGCATTGTCCTATCCCTTCAATGGGTTAGTTGGCGAACAGTGCGCGCACCCTGGGGTCGCGCAGGCACAGGCCGCCCCACAGGATGACGCCGAGATAGACGCCGAACAGAATGTGCGAAAACAGCGGGCTGCCGATGCGCACATGGGTGGCGACGGCGCCGCCCATATAGGCAGTGAGCAGGATGGCGCCGAGCACCGAGGTGCGCGGCAACGCATAGAGCGCGGTCGAAACCAGCCCAATAATGCCGAGCAGGCGCGCGGCATTGGCATCGGCCGGCCAGCCAAGCTGCGTCATGGTCTGGGTGACGATATCCAGCGGCGGCAGTTTGATGACGCCATCGAAGATCATGAACAGCACGATGATCGTGCTGAGCGCACGGCCGGTCCATAAGGCGCCTGATGAGACGGGTGCGGTTTGCGACATGGACATTGATGTTCCCTCCTGATGCTGCGAGCCCCCTTTTTTGGGAGTCGAGCCAAGGACGCGGCAGGAGGCGGCAATCCGACACGGGCCGGAATCTTTTGGCATCCGGGCGCGGTGCCGCCCGGTAAGCCATTGCCAAGGCTAGGAAAAATAGAACCTTTCGGCCGCAATCATCTTCGGCGGCGTCTCGCCCAGCGCCTCGAACACCGAGATCTCGCAGGCGCGGCACAGGCCGTCCAGCGCAAGGTCGTTGGGCTGGGTGCCGAACGGATCCTCGAGCTCCTCCGAAAGCGCGTCGAGGCCGAAGAACGTGTAGGCCATCAGCGCCGTGAACAGCGGTGTCGCCCAGCCGGCGGCGGAAGTCAGCCCGAAGGGCAAATGCAGGCAGAAGATGTAGGCGGTGCGCTGCAAGAGCAGCGTATAGGCAAAAGGCAACGGCGTTCCGGCGATGCGCTCGCAGCCTGCCTGTGCGGCGGCGATCTCCGACAGCCGTTCGTCGAGGATGCGATAACCGATCGTGTCGATGGCGCCGGCCCTGCGGAGTGCTGCAATACGCCCGCCCATCCGCCGCAGCATGGCGTCCGGCGCGTTGGCGGCCTGGACGGCGCCTTCAACCTCGTCGCCGATGAAGGTGCGAGCTTCCGCCGTGGCATCGACCCGTCTGAGCAGGCCGCGCAGGAAGTGACAGAAGGCCGTCGCCTCCATCAACAGGCAGCGCAACTCGGTCCGGTCCTCGATCAGCCCGGTGGAAGCGCGCGCCAAATTGCGGATGTCGAAGACCAGCTGTCCCCACAGCTTGCGCGCCTCCCACCAGCGGTCATAGGCGGCGTTGTTGCGGAAGCCGAGATAGATCGACAGCGCGACGCCAAGCAGGGCGAAGGGTGCTGTGCCGGCATGGCCGAAGTCGAGCTTCAGCGCCCTGACGATCACCACCACCAGCGCGCCATAGGCGGCAAAACCAAAGATCTGCGGCAGGATGCGCGGCACCACCGATCCGCGCATGATGAAGAACAGGTGCAGGACCCCCGGACGCGGGCGAACGATCATAGGAAAACCCTTTCACGGACCGGCGCCGGCCCTGAGCTCGTTTATTGTGTGGCGGCGCTGCTGCGCAAGCTCAGCCGTCAACGACATAGCCATGTCGCCTTGCGAGGGAACGGCGGTGCGCGTTATCGAAGTCGGCGAAACTGACGAAAGGGCGCAGGCGCTCAACGACCGCCTGTTGCACAAGATCCGGAAGCAACCGATGGCTGGCGAGACCGACCTGAAAAAACTTCTGGCGACGATGACGCCGGAACTGCTTGCCGGCATCCATGTCTTCGTCACCTTGCCGCCCGGTATGCCGGTTCCCAGCACGCTCGAACCGGTGATGCTGTTTCGCGAGCGCGAGGGCACGACGCTGATCGTGCTGGAAGGCGAAGCCAGGGCAGCTGGCCTCGACGCCGTCTTCCCGTGCTGCATGATCACGCTGAACATCCATTCGCCGCTGGAGGCGGTCGGCTTCCTCGCCGCCATCACCGCGCGGCTGGCCAGAACCGGCATGGGCGTCAACCCGGTCTCGGCCTTTTATCACGACCACCTGTTCGTACCGGCCGACCGGGCGGAAGAGGCGATGGAGCTGCTGAGGGACTTGGCAACCGAGAGCGCCTGAGAGGCGAGGTCAACGCTTGCGGACATACAGGATGTCCGGCAGGCCCTCCTCGTTGCTCGTGCCGTCGCCGAAGGCCTCCACGCGAAACCCGTGCCGCTCATAGAAACGCCGGGCGCCGCTGTTGGCCTGAAAACAATGCAGTTTCACGACCGGCATGGCAGCGGTCGCGTCTATCAGCAGCCGATTGCCGATGCCTCGTCCGGTCCAGGCCGGATCGAGATAGAGCTGCTCGACCCAGTCGCCACTGATGGCGATGAAGCCGACGATCGTCTCGCCGGCCTCTGCGACCGTCACCTGCTGTCGCGGTAGTACGATATCGCGGATGAAAGAAAAATCCTCGTCCGGCGTGTGGATGACCGGCATCCAGTCGAACGAGCCAAGAGCTGCCCGCATGAGCCTGGCGATAGCAGCGGCGTCAGAACCGGTGGCCGGGCGCAGCGTGACTTTGGCGGGATCGTTCATGGACGTTTCTCAGCAGAGGCCGGCGCTGCCCCTCATCCCCCTGCCGGGACCTTCTCCCCGTGAACGGGGAGAAGGGAGCTGCCCGGCCGAAGGCCGAGCCCGCGACTGCGGGCCGCCGGTCGTCCGGCGCCCCCGCGGAGGGCCAGCCGCGGTAGCGGCGGTGCGGCCCGTGAGCGAAAACGGAACCGCCCGTGAGCGAGATTATGCCGCCTTCTTCTTGGGCTGGATCAGGCCGCGCTCGACCAGCAGCTCGGCGATCTGCACCGCGTTCAGCGCCGCGCCCTTGCGCAGATTGTCGGAGACGATCCACATCGACAGACCGTTGTCGATGGTCGAATCCTCGCGGATGCGCGAGATGAAGGTGGCGTCCTCGCCGGCCGATTCGAGTGGCGTGATGTAGCCGCCATCCTCGCGCTTGTCCAAGACCTGGCAGCCCGGCGCTTCGCGCAGGATGTCGCGCGCCTCGTCGGCGGTGATCGGCTTTTCGAACTCGATGTTGACCGCTTCCGAATGGCCGATGAACACCGGGACGCGTACGCAGGTCGCCGTCAGCTTGATCTTGGGGTCGAGCATTTTCTTGGTCTCGGCCACCATCTTCCACTCTTCCTTGGTGAAGCCGTCGTCGAGGAAGACGTCGATATGCGGGATGACGTTGAAGGCGATGCGCTTGGTGAACTTCTTGACGTCGACCTGGTCGGCGACGAACACGGCACGCGTCTGCGTGAACAATTCGTCCATGCCTTCCTTGCCGGCACCCGACACCGACTGGTAGGTGGCGACGACGACGCGCTTGATGGTGGCAAAGTCATGCAGCGGCTTCAGCGCCACCACCAGCTGTGCCGTCGAGCAGTTCGGATTGGCGATGATGTTCTTGCGGGTGAACAGCGAAATCGCATCCGGGTTCACTTCCGGCACGATCAGCGGCACGTCCTGATCGTAGCGGAAGGCCGACGAATTATCGATGACGACGCAGCCCTGCTTGCCGATCTTCGGCGACCATTCCTTGGAGACGTTGCCGCCGGCCGACATGATGCAGATATCGGTATCGGAAAAATCATACTGGTCGAGCGACTTGACCTTCAGCGTGCGGTCGCCGAACGACACTTCCGTGCCCTGGCTGCGCCGCGAGGCCAGTGCCACCACTTCGCTCACCGGAAAGCCGCGCTCTTCCAGTATGTTCAGCATTTCCCGGCCCACATTGCCCGTGGCGCCGACGATCGCAACCTTGAAACTCATAAAGATCTCCTGTCCCTCTCCGCTCGGTTTTTGGAGAAAACCCGCCGGCCGATGCGGGTTTCAACCCCCAGGCCGGACCCGGGAGAGGGTGGTTAGGCCAAGGGAATCAGACCGTTTTAGTGGTCGTTTTGGCCGTGGTTTTGCTGGAACGAGGGGACGCGCCGACGCGCCCGGCCCAATGGTTCGCATTGTGGCCAGGGAAGTCGAATGCAAGAAGAGCCATCAAAAGGCCGCGCATCGAATGACGATCCCGTTCGATGCCGGCTTTTACGCGGTTTGCAAAAAGAGTCAATTGCGCGCTCTGCTCTCCCTTCTCCCCTTGTGGGAGAAGGTGTCGCCGAAGGCGACGGATGAGGGGTGTTCCAGCTTGGCGCCGACTGCGATCCGTCCAACACCCCTCATCCGTCTCGGCGCTGCGCGCCGATCCACCTTCTCCCACAAGGGGAGAAGGGAAAGGCAGTGCCGCTCGCCCTGTACAATGGCGGCGGCAGGAAGTACGAACGGCCAAGATTGTTTGGCTGGCATGCGCCGGCATGTGCTCCATGACGAGCGCAGACCCAGAATTCCGAAAGAGATAGATGTCCAGTTTCCAAGGTATTGTTCCTGCGCTTGCACAGGCGCTGGAAAAACGCGGCTATGCCGAGCTGACGCCGGTGCAGAAGGCGGTTCTCGCCCCCGAACTCGGTCAGGCCGACGCACTGGTTTCGGCGCAGACCGGTTCCGGCAAGACCGTCGCCTTCGGCCTTGCTTTGGCGCCGACCCTTCTCGAAGGCGCGGATCGCTTTGCCCAGGCGGGAGCACCGCTGGCGCTGGCCGTGGCGCCGACGCGCGAGCTCGCCTTGCAGGTGACGCGCGAATTGCAATGGCTCTACGAGCTGACCGGCGCGACGGTCGCGTCCTGCGTCGGCGGCATGGACATGCGCACGGAGCGGCGCGCGCTGGAGCGCGGCGCCCACATCGTCGTCGGCACGCCAGGCCGGCTGCGCGACCACATCACTCGGCACGCGCTCGACATGTCGGCGCTCAAGGCCGTCGTTCTCGACGAGGCCGACGAGATGCTCGATCTCGGTTTTCGCGAAGACCTGGAATTCATCCTCGATGCCGCCCCGGCCGAGCGCCGCACGCTGATGTTTTCGGCCACCGTGCCGCGCTCCATCGCCACGCTGGCGCAAGGCTACCAGCGAGATGCGGTGCGCATCTCGGCCGCCGGCGAGGAAAAGCAGCATCTCGATATCGAATACCGGGCGCTGAACGTCGCCCAGGCCGACCGGGAAAACGCCATCATCAACGTGCTCCGCTATTACGAGGCCAAGAACGCGCTGGTGTTCTGCAACACCCGCGCCGCCGTCAACCATCTGACGGCACGCTTCAACAACCGCAATTTTTCCGTCGTGGCGCTGTCGGGCGAGCTCAGCCAGAACGAGCGCAGCCATGCCTTGCAGGCGATGCGCGACGGCCGCGCCAAGGTCTGCATCGCCACCGACGTGGCGGCGCGCGGCATCGACCTGCCTAACCTCGAACTGGTCATCCACGCCGACCTGCCGACCAATCCTGAGACGCTGCTCCACCGGAGCGGGCGAACCGGGCGTGCCGGACGCAAGGGCGTCAGCGCGCTGATCGTTCCGAACAGTGCCCGCAAGCGCACCGAGCGGCTTTTGCAGAATGCCGGGCTGAAGGCGACATGGGCGAGCCCACCATCGGCCGACGATGTGATCCAGCGCGACGACGAGCGCATTCTTGCCGATCCGGCTTTCGACGAGCCCGTGAAGGATGACGAGCGCGGTTTCATCGACGCGCTTCTCGCCCGGCATGGCGCCGAACAGGTGGCGGCCGCCTTCGTACGCCAATGTCGTGCCAGCCGCTCGGCGCCCGAGGACCTGCTCGATGTCGCACCGTTCACGCCGTCGGGCGAAAAGTTTGCCCGCCGCGACGAGACGCCCAGCCGCCGTGACGATTTCGGCGCCAGCGTCTGGTTCTCGCTGTCGGTCGGCCGTCGGCAAAATGCCGAACCGCGCTGGCTGATCCCGATGCTGTGCCGCACCGGCAACATCTCCAAGCGCGAGATCGGCGCCATCAAGATGCAGCCGGAAGAGACTTTCGTGCAGATCGCCGCCGACTGGGCCGACCGGTTCCTGGCGGCGATCGGCCCCGACAAGAAGCTGCAGAACAACATCGTGGTGCAGCGGCTGGACGGTACGCCCGATCTTTCCCGCGCCGGTTCTCAGCCGCCGCAGCCTGACAAGAAGCCGCACCGCGGCAAGCGGGCATTCGACCAGAATGCGCCCCAAAGTGCCCACAAGCCGAAATTCGACAAGCGCGCCGCGGCATCGGATGGCCAGCGCCCTCCGTTCGAGGCAAAGCCCTGGGCCGCGAAAGCGGGCAAGCCGAAATTCGACAAGGCCGGACCGCCAAAGCACAAGAAGTCGAAGACGCGGCCGGCGTAGAGGCGAGCCCTTGCCGCCGGCCTTGCGGCCCTCAGCCGGCCTCAGGCGGACGTGATCTGCCTGCCTTGAGACCGGCCTTGATCGCCGCCCAGCTGGCTGCTGCGGGCGTCGGCCGGTGCTGCCGCGCGATGCGGTCCGTCAGCGAGGAACGCCATTCCGTGTCCTCGGCCATCCTGCGGATGGCTGCGTACCAACCTGCCTGATCGGTGGACTCGATTGCCGGCATCAGGCCGCCGGTCGCCTCGATCAGCGACGGCGTTTTCGACACGATCACCGGCACCCCGAAATCGAGACATTCCGAGGCGCCATAGCCCCAGCCCTCGATATGCGAAGGGAAGACGCCGAAGGACGCGCTGCGGTAGTGGCGGATAAGCTCCTCGTCACTGATCGGGCCGGTGAACGTCACCGGACCGGCCAGCTCGGGGTGAGCCTTCAGATAGGCGTTCAACGCCTCAACCATCCATCCCCGGCGTCCGACGCAGACAAGCCTTGGCAGGCTGACGCCGTCTTCGAGCGCATGCCGCCAGATCCGCGCCAGCATGATGTGGTTCTTCCGCACTTCGATGGTCGAACAGTAAAGCACGAACGGCTCATCGGGCTCGAAGCGCGACGTCATATCGAGCCGCGAAGCAGTCTCGTAGAGGATCGACGGCATTGGAAAGCGGTGGATGACCGGCGGCGCGATGCCGGCCTGGCGCGTGTGATCGGTCAGCGTGACGCTGGCCTCGGCCGAGGTGCAGAAAGCCGTCGCCCCCGACCGCACAAGCCTCTCGAGGTAGGTCCCGAAGGCTTTCTCGGTCGGGCCCGAGCCTACCAGGTCGGGGCGCAGTACCGGGATGAGATCGTGGCAGATGAAGGCGAAGCCTTTGGCGTCGCCCGAGATGGCCGATCGGTCCTCCCGTGTGAGAATGTGATTGGAGATCAGCACCAGGCTCCGTTCGGCATCGACGGGTCGATGCGGAACCTCCTGGCGCCAGCCGAGCCTGCCAAGAACCCGCCGGTATGAGCGATAGGCACGGATCAGCAGCCTCACCGCGTGAAACCCGGGTCCCTTCTTGCCGCTGGTCACCGTCATGGCAAGGTGACGGTCGGCATCTCGCTTGCCCCACGGATATTGCCTCACCGACCGGAGAGCCTGCGACAGCGCCTCTATCGTCCCTGGCCGTCGCCTGGCGCGAAAAGGCGCAATCCCGCTTGCCGCCCAATAATCCTGCTCGAAGGGGGCCAGCGGTTCGAACCTGCACTCCGCAGCTCTGAACGCCACCACCTCCACGGCAGGGTCGGGATCCGCCAAGGCTGCCTTGACCAGAAACTCTTCGATCCGCGGAATGCCCGCCAGGGCCTTGCCGGGCGGCCACAACAACAATCCCGTCGCGTCGATGAACAGCGTTGGCGCTCTCGTGCCCGCTTCGTCTTCCCCCGTCGTACCGGCATTCAAGCTTTGGATGGTCATTGCCTACTTCTTGACGAGGAAGATTGCGCCTTATGCTTCATTTGCAGCGACGGCAAAAGCCACGTTTTCCTGGCGCAGGCCTTGCTTGCCGGTTCGGGCGCGTGTCACATTTCGGCCGGATGTATTGCGGGGGCAAGGACATGCGCGGCGAAGTTCTTCACTATGACGAAGACCAGGGCTTCGGTTTCATCGCCGGAGCTGACGGCAACCGCTACGGCTTCGCGCGCGAGGACATGCGCCGCGACGCCTCGGTGGCCAAGGGCGCGCTTGTCGAATTCCAGCCGGGCGGTGGCCAGGCGCGCAATGTCTATTCGATCCGTACCCAGACGTCGGCGGCTCCGGCAGGCCCCACCGCCACATCACCTCAGGCCGGCAGCAAGCCGGCGGCGGCCGCGTCTCAACCGCAGCATTTTGGCCGTCTCGCCGACACCGAGACCGGCGGCTCCACCGGTTTGTGGGGCTATTTCTGGCGGGCGGTGACGGAAAACTATTTCAACTTTGCCGGTCGCGCCCGCCGCAAGGAATTCTGGGCTTTTTGCCTGTTCTGGATGGTCAGTTTGATCGTGGTCTTCGGTATCGGCGTCGCCGCCGACGCGGCCATGGGCAATCTGGACGCCGGCACAGACCTGCCGGCGATGGCGATGGGGCTTTCCATCACGTTCATCCTGGCAACGTTCGTGCCGTGGATCGGGCTGATCGTGCGCCGCCTGCACGATATCGGCCTGACCGGCTGGCTTGCCGTGCTGTTTTTCATCCCGACGGTCGGCGGCCTCGCCACGCTGGTCTTCGCGCTGATCCCGACGCAGGGACAAGAAAACCGGTGGGGGCCGGTGCCGGTAGGCGTCAGGGTTTAGCTGCCGTTTCCAGCGCCTTGCCCGACAGTCTGAGGAAGACCTTCTGGCCGTGACGCTCGGCGCCGAGCTGCGCGTAGAAGCGTAGCGCGCCCTCGTTCCAGTCCTCGGTGGTGAGGTCGAGGCGGCCGATGCCCTCGCTAAGGCAATGACGGGCGAGAAAGCCGATCAACGCCCGGCCGACGCCAGCATTGCGGGCATGGTCGCGTACGAACAGATCTTTCAGGAAAAGCAGTCTCTCAAGGTCAATGCCGGGATGCGCGATGGCCACCGATGCCAGGCCGGCAACCTCGCCATCGACGAAGGCCTGCGCGAAATGCGGATAGGCAGGGCTTTCCTCGCCAAGCCATTTTCGCGCCGCAGCCAGCGCGCGCTCGCTGTCGAGTGGCGGCTGCCGGTAATGCACCGCCATCTCGCAGAGCATGACGGCAAGCGCCGCCGCATCGCCGGTCGTCGCCCAGCGGACGTCGACCGCCATCGGATCAGCCCAGGAACTTGGCGATGATCGCGTCGCCCATCTCGACGGTGCCGACCTCGGTCATGCCCTCGGACATGATGTCCTTGGTTCGCAAGCCCTGATCGAGCACGGCGGCGATAGCGCCTTCGAGCTTGTCGGCCTCGGCCACCATGCCGAAGGAATAGCGCAGGCACATGGCGAAGGAGGCGATCATGGCGATCGGGTTGGCGATGCCCTGACCGGCGATGTCGGGCGCCGAACCATGCACCGGCTCGTAGAGCGCCTTGCGTTTCTTGGTCTTCACATCCGGCGCGCCGAGCGAGGCCGACGGCAGCATGCCGATCGAGCCGGTCAGCATGGCGGCGATGTCGGACAGCATGTCGCCGAACAGATTGTCGGTGACGATGACGTCGAACTGTTTTGGCCAGCGCACTAACTGCATGCCGCCGGCATCGGCCAGCATGTGGTCGAGCTTGACGTCGGCGTATTTGGCCTTGTGCGTGTGGCTGACGACCTCGTTCCACAGCACGCCCGACTTCATCACATTGCGCTTTTCCATCGAGGTGACGTGGTTCTTGCGCGTCCGCGCCAGCTCGAAGGCAACGCTTGAAATGCGCTCGATCTCGAACGTGTCGTAGACCTGCGTGTCGATGCCGCGCTTCTGGCCGTTGCCGAGGTCGATGATCTGCTTCGGCTCGCCGAAATAGACGCCGCCGGTGAGTTCGCGCACGATGAGGATATCGAGACCCTCGACGACCTCCTGCTTGAGCGAAGAGGATGCTGCCAGCGCCGGATAGCAGATGGCCGGACGCAGATTGGCAAACAGCTCCATGTCCTTGCGCAGCCGCAGCAGCCCGGCCTCGGGGCGGACTTCATAAGGCACCTTGTCCCATTTCGGCCCGCCGACGGCGCCGAACAGCACGGCATCCGCCGCCATTGCCTTTTCCATGTCGGCATCGGAGATCGCCGCGCCATGCGCATCATAGGCGCAGCCGCCGACCAGCCCCTCGTCGGTGACGAAGCCGCTGCCCAGCTTTGCGTTCATGGCCGCGATCAGCTTCTTCACCTCGGCCATCGCCTCGGGGCCGATGCCGTCGCCGGCGAGCAGGAGAAGATTTTTCGAAGCCATGGAGAACCGTCCCGGAAAGAAGTTGAAATCGCGGCCTTGCTAAACGCCAAGCGGCCGGCGCGCAAGCCTGCGCGTGGGAAGCGTGGTCACCGATGCGAGAGGATATTGACCAGCCTGCCGAACGGATCGCGCACATAAAAGCGCCGCACGCCCCAGGGTTCGTCGGCCGGGCCGTATTCGATGGCGAAGCCGGCGCTCTTCATGGCGTCGAGCGCGGCATCGACATCGTCGACCTCGATCGACAGGTCAGGCACCGGCGTGCCGGAGCCGCCTTCGGCCATGAAGCTGATCTGCACGGTCATTGTCTCTTGCGAGCCATAGGTGGCGATCCAGCCCATATCCATGAGCACATCGAGGCCGAGCACATCCTGATAGAAGCGCCTTGCCGCCGCGATATCCTGCGTGTCTATGTTTGCAACGATGCGCCGGACTTTCATGGGCTCATACCGTGCGCCGCAGCGCCGTAACTTCGATCTCGATCTTCATTTCCGGTCTGTTCAACTGGCAGACGATCATCGTCGCCGCCGGCCTGATCTCGCCGAAGGCCTCGCCAAGGATCGGGAAGACGACATCAACGAAAGCCTGGTCGGTGATGTAGTAATGCGCCCGCACCACGTCGGCCATCTCGAAGCCGCCGTCCTGCAAGGCCTTGGCAATCGTCGCCAGGCAATTGCGCGCCTGCGCCTCGACCGTCTCCGGCATCGTCATGGTCGCATAGTCGTAGCCGGTGGTTCCCGACACGAAACACCAATCGCCTTGTACGACGGCGCGCGAGTAGCCGGCGGTTTTTTCGAAGGGCGAACCGGTGGAGATGAGTTTGCGCATGGGCTTCCTCGCATTCGTAGGTGGTCGTCTAGCAGGGGAGGCGTAGTCAGTCATGGGCCAGAGAGAATTGACCATTGTTATGCCAGCGACGAGCCAGCATCACTTTGGTAGTTTGTTGGTGGGACCCTCGCGCCTTCGTCATCCTGGGGCGTAGCAAGGAGCGAAGCGACGCGGCGAAGACCCCAGGATCCATGCCGTTACATCAAGGCGCTGCTGCGGTGCAGAATTCTGTTCCGTCGCGTTCTTGGACGACGGTCACGGCATGGCAACTGTGTTCATGCGAATGCGGTTTTGTCTCGAATGATGGCGTTGAGAGTGATCAGAAGTTTTCTGGCGACAGCGACGATGGCGAGTTTCTTTGATCCGGAGCGAGCCGCGAGTGCAGCATAGAAGGCTTTGAAGC